>NZ_JAOTGC010000011.1:0-73547 GCF_044427445.1 Streptococcus sp. 2020WUSS084
AGAAGGGCTTAAGTTGTTCAATTCCTATTTGAATATCGTTGCGATCAGAGAGAGTTAAGTGTTTGTTTTTCATTGTCGATTACCAACTTGTCCCATAGTAAGTTCTACCTTATTTCTTTGTCTCATTCTAGTTTCCAGTTTTTAAGACAGACTAGAACTTACTTTGGGAATTTACTAACGGATTTTTAGGAGGAAATAGGTAACATATTAGGTCATTTCTACCTTTGTCTGGGGCTGGAAATATGGTATAATGAGAAGATAGATTTCCATTAGGAGGAAAGTAAGAATGAAGATTTCTGAAGCTGAAGTCCGTCACGTTGCCAAGCTGTCTAAGCTGGAATTTTCGGATCAAGAAACAGCGGAATTTGCGACAAGTTTGAGCAAGATTGTCGATATGGTTGAATTGCTCAATGAAGTAGATACGACAGGTGTTGGGGTAACGACCACTATGGCTGACCGTAAGAATGTCTTGCGAGCAGATGTTGCCCAAAAAGGTGAGAGCCGTGAGGAGCTCTTTAAAAATGTGCCTGAATCACAAGATAACTTTATCAAGGTACCAGCTATTCTAGACGGGGGAGGAGATGCCTAATGACTTTTAACAATAAAACCATTGATGAATTGCATGACCTCCTTGTCAAAAAGGAGATTTCTGCGGTTGAGTTGACCAAGGCAACCTTGGAAGACATCAAGAGCCGTGAGGGAGCAGTGGATGCTTTCTTGACCATTGCAGAAGACAAGGCTTTGGCACAAGCAGCTGCCCTTGATGAAAAAGGGATTGATGCGGACAATGTTATGGCAGGGATTCCTTTGGCAGTCAAGGACAATATCTCTACCAAAGGTATTTTGACAACTGCTGCTTCAAAAATGCTCTATAACTACGAGCCGATTTTCGATGCGACATCGGTTGCTCAGGCCTATGCAAAGGATATGATTGTTGTTGGTAAGACCAACATGGATGAGTTTGCAATGGGTGGTTCGAATGAGAACTCTGCCTTCAAACCGACTAAAAATGCTTGGGACCAGACAAAAGTTCCTGGTGGTTCTTCAGGTGGTTCGGCAGCTGCAGTTGCTGCTGGTCAGGTCCGTTTGTCACTCGGTTCTGACACAGGTGGTTCCATCCGCCAACCAGCAGCCTTTAATGGTATCGTTGGTATGAAACCGACCTATGGAACGGTGTCCCGTTTTGGTTTGATTGCCTTTGGTTCATCTCTTGACCAGATTGGTCCATTCTCACAGACGGTTAAGGAAAATGCCCAGTTGCTCAATGTCATCTCTGGTCATGATGTCAAGGATGCAACATCAACGATTAATGAAATTGCAGACTTTACTAGCAAGATTGGTCAAGACATTAAAGGCATGAAAATTGCTTTGCCGAAAGAATACATGGGCGAAGGGATTGATCCGCAGGTCAAGGAAACTATTCTCAAGGCGGCTAAGCACTTGGAAAGCTTGGGGGCAATCATTGAAGAAGTTAGTCTGCCACATTCTAAGTATGGGGTTGCTGTTTACTACATCATCGCTTCATCAGAAGCGTCTTCTAACTTGCAGCGTTTTGACGGTATCCGCTATGGTTTCCGTGCAGAAGATGCGACAAACTTGGATGAGATTTACGTGAAAACCCGTAGCCAAGGTTTTGGTGAGGAAGTCAAACGTCGTATTATGTTAGGGACATTTAGCTTATCATCAGGTTACTACGATGCCTACTTCAAGAAGGCTGGTCAGGTGCGGACCTTGATTATCCAAGATTTTGAAAAAGTCTTTGCGGACTATGATTTGATTTTGGGGCCAACTGCTCCGACCGTTGCCTTTGGTTTGGACACGCTCAACCATGACCCTGTGGCTATGTACTTGGCGGACTTGTTAACAATTCCTGTAAACTTGGCAGGTCTTCCTGGTCTTTCTATTCCTGCTGGTTTTGTAGAAGGCTTGCCAGTTGGTTTGCAGTTGATTGGTCCAAAATATTCAGAAGAGACCATTTACCAAGTGGCTGCTGCCTTTGAAGCGACAACAGATTACCACAAGCAACAACCAGTGATTTTTGGAGGTGCTAACTAATGAACTTTGAAACGATTATTGGTCTAGAAGTCCATGTGGAGTTGAATACCAACTCGAAAATTTTCTCACCTTCATCTGCTCATTTTGGTGAGGATCCAAATGCCAATACCAACGTGATTGACTGGTCTTTCCCAGGTGTCCTTCCTGTTCTTAACAAGGGCGTTGTGGACGCTGGTATCAAGGCTGCCTTGGCTTTGAACATGGACATTCACAAGGACATGCACTTTGACCGTAAGAACTATTTCTATCCTGATAACCCTAAAGCCTATCAGATTTCCCAGTTTGACGAGCCGATTGGCTACAATGGCTGGATTGAGATTGAGCTAGAAGATGGTTCAACCAAGAAAATCCGTATCGAGCGTGCCCACTTGGAAGAGGATGCTGGTAAGAATACCCACGGGACAGACGGTTATTCTTATGTGGACCTCAACCGTCAAGGAGTGCCACTGATTGAGATTGTATCAGAAGCCGATATGCGTTCGCCTGAGGAGGCCTATGCTTACTTGACTGCTCTTAAAGAAATCATTCAGTACACTGGTATTTCAGATGTGAAGATGGAAGAGGGTTCTATGCGCGTGGATGCCAACATCTCTCTTCGTCCTTATGGTCAGGAGAAATTCGGTACCAAGACTGAGTTGAAAAACCTCAACTCCTTCAACTATGTTCGCAAGGGCTTGCAGCATGAAGTAGAACGTCAGGCCAAAATCTTGCGTTCAGGTGGTCAAATCCAGCAGGAAACGCGTCGTTACGATGAATCTACTGGTGAAACCATTCTCATGCGTGTCAAGGAGGGTTCAGCTGACTACCGTTACTTCTCTGAGCCAGACCTGCCACTCTATGAGATTGATGATAGCTGGATTGAGGAAGTTCGTGCAGAATTGCCAGTCTTTCCAAAGGCTCGCCGTGCTCACTATGTGGAGAACTTGGGCTTGACTGCCTATGATGCTGGTCAGTTGACGTCTACCAAGGCCTTGTCTGACTTCTTTGAAGCAGCAGTGGCAGCAGGTGGCGATGCTAAACAAGTGTCCAACTGGTTGCAGGGTGAAGTAGCTCAATTCCTCAATGCTGAAGGTAAGACTATTGAGCAAATCGCCTTAACACCTGAAAACTTGGTTGAGATGATTGCCTTGATTGCGGATGGCACTATTTCATCTAAGATTGCCAAGAAAGTCTTTGTTCACTTGGCCAAAGAAGGTGGTTCTGCTAAGGCTTATGTTGAGAAGGCTGGTTTGGTGCAGATTTCAGACCCAGCAGTCCTCATTCCGATTATCCACCAAGTCTTTGCGGATAACGAAGCGGCTGTAGCTGACTTCAAGTCTGGCAAACGCAATGCAGACAAGGCTTTTACAGGTTTCTTGATGAAAGCAACCAAGGGACAAGCCAATCCACAAGTTGCACAACAACTCTTGGCTCAGGAATTGGCTAAGTTGTTGGATTAGTTTTAAAACTATAGAATACAAAAATCACTCAAAAAGAGTGGTTTTTTGTTGACTAAAATAATAATTATTATCATCATGATATAGAGGTATGAGGGGGAATAAAAAGATATGTCAAAAGACTTCGATGATTTTTTACGAGAACATGAGGAGAATGTCAATAAGTTAAAGAAACGTGATAAAGAAACTGAGTCGGATAAGGAAAGAGCAAGAGATGAATTTTCTAGAGATTATTCCAGGGTAATCTATTCTAATTCCTTTAGACGGCAACAAGGGAAAATGCAACTGTTTGCCGTTAATGGTAGAGCTTTTCACAGGAACAAGCTGACACATAGTTTTGAAGTGGCACAGATTGCAAGGGGGATTGTTGATTATTTGAAAAAAATACATCTAATAATATTGATATAGATTTCAATTCGATGTCTGTCGTTGTTGAAACTGGTGCACTTGTACACGACATTGGCAATCCCCCATTTGGTCATCATGGAGAAAGAATTTTAAATGATTTGGCAAAGGATATTGGTTTTGAAGGAAATGCCCAAGGGTTACGGGTATTAAAAAATATTGAAAAAAAGTCTCCAAATCATAAAGGCTTAAACTTAACATATAGAACCCTAGCTTCAATTCTAAAATATTATGTTCCATATAGAAAATCACGAAAGACTGAGAAGTTCATATACAAAGAAGATTATGAGGAATTTAAAAAGAGATTTAAAGAAATGGATGTGTTTGTGAGAACAATTGATGTTCAAATTGTTGATTTGGCAGATGAAATTGCTTATTGTGCACATGACTTGGAAGATGCATTGGCGAGTAACTACTTCACCATTGATCAATTTGTATTTTTGTTGGAACAGAAATTGGGAGAAGATCAAACATTAGAGGATTTTAAGGAATGGATTGAAGAGGCAAAAAATAAGGCAAAAAGAAGTAAATCCAATGATGATTATGATTTTTATTTTAGACGAGAATTGCTTTCTATTATTGTGAACAAATTCATTGAGGACATAGAAGTTGTAAAACTTAAGAAAAGTGATAAGGAAAAATTAGGGAATGATCAAGACAAAGAACTAGGGCTCGGTCATTATAAAAAACTTGCTGGTGCATTGAAGAAAACGATTTTCGAAGGCGTAACAAATTCTGACGATATTATTTTATATGAAAATGTTGGGACGAAAGTGTTGACTAGTTTATTTGATTTATTCATGAACGAAGAATATAATCGGAAGAGTTTTTTGATGCCAATCGAATATCGATTTGAAAAAGACGATACCCAAAGTGATAAGAAAAGAAAAGTACTAGATTATATTTCTGCCATGATGGACACTTACGCAATTGAGATGTATATAAAACATTTTGGTACAGATCCGTTCTTAGAGAAATATGATGCAGCTATATTCAAGAAAGGAACTGGTAAAAAGCTAATAGAGTGTTTAGCACAAAATTTCTTACATAAATAGCCATATGTTTAAGAAAACCGAGAGTTCGTGCTGAATTCTCGGGTTTTCTTATGCACTTTTAGTAAGAACTCTCCCGTATAACTAGCTGGGTACCTAGTTTAATCTTACGGGGATGGTGGGGCTGCGGACTAGCAATCACACGGTCTAGTAGTTGCATGGCTTCTTGTCCCATTTCTTCGGTGAAGACGCTGATAGAAGACAAGGCAGGATAGACTTGGCGCGTGATGGCTGTATCGTTAAAGGTGATGAGTTGAACTCTTTCTGGCACTGCGATTTGACGTTCTTGAAGTGCTCGAAGGGCACCGACAGCCAGGGTATCGTTTGCCATGAAGAAAGCTGGCGGTAGTTGGTCGCCTAAGTCCTCAATTGCCTGGCTCATCAGCTCGTAGCCCGACTGGGTGGAGAATTTTCCTTGGTAGATGTAGTCTTCTTGGAGCATGCCCAAGGTGTTCAGGTAGTCCCGAAAGGCAGTCAGGCGGGGGTCTGTTGGCAGTTGGTGTCCGTCTGTGGTTTCTTCCTGTCCGACCAATAGGCCAATGTCTATCAAACCTTGCGAATGGAAGTGGTCAATAACTGTCTGAACAGAGTGTTCAAAGTCAGTCGTGACGCAGGAGAATCCCTCGGTCAGTGTATCAGAATCTACAAAAATGATTTTAGAAGACAGGCTAGATAGCTCTGTTATTTGTCCAGAAGAAAATTTGCCAACTGCGATGATGCCGTCCAATCCTTGAAGGAGGGGATTGGTCAAGTCGTTGAAGGAGCGGACGATTTGGTAGCCCAGAAGGCTGGCGGTCTGCTCGATGCTGGCACGGATGGAGTAGTAGTAGAGGTCAGCCAGCTCTTCGCTCTCGGTGTACCACTGAACAATACCGATGGTGCCTTTTTGTTGGGGAGCTTGTTTTTTGAGGTGTTTGGTGTAGCCCAGGTCCTGTGCCAAGTTGAAAATGCGGTCGCGGGTTTCTTGGCTGACGGATAGGGTCAGGTCTCCCTTGAGAACGCGGGAAACGGTGGCAGAGGAAAGGTGGGCTTGTTTTGCTATGTCTTTGATTGTAACCATGTTCTTCTCCTGTTTATTTGTCTCTAGTATAGCATAAAAGATAAAATTAGTAAAAATTTAGTAAAAATATTGACTTTTAAATTATTGAGTTGTACAATAAAAGAAAACGATTACAAAATCAAGGAGGTTCCTATGAACACAGAACAACTCAAGCAGGCCTTTCTCGATGTGTTTGGTCAAGAGGCAGATGCGACTTTCTTCTCACCAGGTCGGATTAATTTGATTGGTGAGCATACAGACTACAACGGTGGTCATGTCTTTCCAGCGGCTATTACCTTGGGGACCTACGGGGCTGCTCGCAAACGTGATGACCAAGTTTTGCGTTTCTATTCCGCAAACTTTGAAGAACTTGGAATTATCGAAGTAGATTTGAACAATCTGGTCTTTGATAAGGCGGATAACTGGACCAACTATGCCAAGGGTGTTCTCAAATTCTTGCAAGAAGCAGGGCATGTCATTGATACAGGTATGGAAGTCTTTGTCTATGGCAATATTCCAAACGGATCTGGCTTGTCATCATCAGCTTCTCTAGAACTCTTGATTGGAATCATCGCAGAAGAGTTGTATGGACTTGAATTGACTCGTCTTGATTTGGTGAAAATTGGGAAACAAACGGAAAATCACTTTATCGGTGTCAATTCTGGTATCATGGACCAGTTTGCGATCGGTATGGGAGCGGACCAACGTGCCATTTATTTGGATACCAATAGCTTGGAGTATGAATTGGTGCCATTGGATTTGGGAGACCATGTGATTGTCATTATGAACACCAATAAACGCCGTGAATTGGCAGATTCTAAGTACAATGAGCGACGTGCAGAATGTGAAAAAGCTGTGGAAGAATTGAATGCAGTCTTGAATATTCAAACTCTGGGAGAATTGGATGAGTGGACCTTTGATCAATATAGTTATTTGATTAAAGATGAGAACCGTATCAAGCGTGCTCGCCATGCTGTCTTGGAAAACCAACGGACCTTGCAAGCTCGTAAGGCCTTGGAAGAAGGAAATTTGGCTACCTTTGGTCGTCTGGTCAATGCTTCCCATGTTTCTTTGGAGCATGATTATGAAGTGACAGGTCTAGAATTGGATACATTGGCTCACACAGCTTGGGAGCAAGAAGGAGTTCTTGGTGCTCGGATGACAGGAGCTGGCTTCGGTGGCTGTGGTATTGCTATTGTCCACAAGGATAAGGTGGAAGCCTTCAAAGAAAATGTCGGCAAGACCTATACAGAGGTTGTTGGCTATGAACCAAGCTTCTATGTAGCGGAAATTGCTGGAGGCTCTCGCGTCTTATAGTCATTCATTTTGTCTTTTATTAGGTTGACAGAAGTGACTTATATGTAAGTTTATCGACTGGATGCGACGAACGTTGAGAAGTGGTATTGGCTTGTTTCCTAGCCTCTTCTCAAACTGAAAGACTATTTTAAATAATAGATTGGAGAAATGATGACAGGATTGGTGGATCGTTTTGTTGAGCAGGTCATTGCCAACAGTGATTTTGAGGAAATAGATGCCCTTTACCTGCGCAATCGGGTCTTGGCTTTGGTGGGAGACCAGGTTTTGACTGTTCAAACAGATTTAGAGGACCTGATTGAATTAAAAGATGAACTATTGGCTCATGGAGTTCGAACTGGTTTTGTGGGAGAATTGCTGGAAGAGCAGGACATGGTTGGGGCTTGTTTGATGGATTTGATGACACCGAGTCCGAGTCAGGTCAATCGTGATTTTTGGCAAACCTATCAGGATAGTCCAGAGCAAGCGATTGAGGACTTTTATGAATTGAGCAAGCGCAATGACTATATCAAGATGGCTGCGATTGCGAAAAATATCTATTATCAAGTTTCGACAGAGTATGGGGATTTGGAAATCACAATCAATCTGTCTAAACCTGAGAAGGATCCCAAGTCTATTGCAGCTGCTACGAAAGCTGAAGCAAGCAATTATCCCAAATGTCTACTCTGTATGGAAAATGAGGGCTATCAGGGTCGGATTAACCATCCAGCACGCGCCAACCACCGTATTATTCGCTTGGATTTAGGACAGGAGCGGTGGGGCTTCCAGTATTCGCCTTATGCTTACTACAATGAACATGCTATTTTCCTAAATCAGGAACATGTGCCCATGGTTATTAGTCCGCGAACATTTGAGCAACTCTTGGATTTGTTGGATTTGTTGCCAGGCTATTTTGTCGGTTCCAACTCTGACCTACCAATCTCGGGTGGCTCCATCTTGACCCACAATCACTACCAGGGTGGGCGGCACAGTTTTGCCATGGAAAAGGCTCCGATAGAAGGCCAGCTGGTCTTCGACGGCTTTGAGTCCGTTTCGGCAGGGATTGTCAAGTGGCCCATGTCGGTGATTCGCTTGAGTTCAGCAGATAAGCCATTGCTTCTTGGTTTAGCGACTAAGATTTTGGAAAAATGGCGGAGCTACTCAGATGATAGAGTTCAGATCAAGGCTGAGACGGATGGAACTCCACATCATACCATCACCCCGATTGCTCGGAAACGAGGAGATTTGTACGAGCTGGATTTGGTTCTCCGCGACAATCAGACTTCGGAAGAGTTTCCAGATGGCATCTATCATCCACATCCAGATGTGCAACATATCAAGAAAGAAAATATCGGCTTGATTGAGGTAATGGGCTTGGCGATTTTACCCCCACGCTTAAAGGCAGAATTGGCTGAAGTAGAAAAATTCTTACTGGGTCAAGCTAGTCAGGTGGCTGACTATCATCAGTCTTGGGCGGAAAGTCTGAAAACAGCTCACCCAGATGTGACGGAAGAAACTGTCAATCAAGTTGTTCGTGAATCAGTGGGACAAATTTTCGCCCGTGTCCTAGAAGATGCAGGGGTCTACAAACGAACACCGGAAGGTCAGGCAGCCTTTATGCGATTTGTAGAGTTTGTGGGTCTCAAACAATAATGACAGCAAAGAGTGGGACGGTGTCCTGCTCTTTTGGTATAATGGAAGTATTCACAGTGTGAGAAGGAGATATGATGGCGGAAAAGAGATTGGGGACACTGATTACATTAATAGCAGGTATAGCCTGGGGCTTGTCTGGAGTGAGTGGGCAGTACTTGATGTCACGTGGTGTTTCAGTGGATATGATTACCTCCTTGCGTTTGTTGGTATCGGGATTCTTTCTCGTTGGCCTGGTTTATGCTACAGCGAAAGAACAGCTGTTGATAGTGTTGAAAAATAGAAAAGCCTTGTTGGGAATTTTTGTTTTTGCGATGTTGGGTCTGGTTCTTAACCAGACGGCTTATTTACAAGCTATCTATCATACCAATGCGGGAACGGCTACGGTTTTACAATACCTTTGCCCTATCTTAGTCTTGGCTTATACCTGTTTGAAAAATAGGGAAAAACCATCAGGGATTGAGTTGATTTCAATTCTCTTAGCCGTAGCAGGAACTTTTTTGATTGCGACTCATGGCAAATTAGATGAATTGGCAGTGACTCCAATCGGTTTGTTCTGGGGAATCTTCTCAGCCTTTACTTATGCGCTATATATTATTTTGCCAGGTAAATTGATCCGTCAATACGGCAGTATAACGGTGATTGGTTTAGGGATGTTAATGGGTGGTTTTGTAGTCATGCTTGGTTTGCAAACTTGGCAGCATCGTCTTCCTATTGATGGTGGAAGTTTCCTGGGTCTGCTAGGCATTGTCGGAGTCGGGACGATTTTTGCCTATACTGCCTTTCTTAAAGGCGTCAGTATGGTTGGTCCTGTCAATGGTAGTCTTTTGGCTTCGATTGAGCCGATTGAATCTGTCTTTTTTGCAGTATGGTTGGTCAATGAACAATTTTATGCAATTGATTTTGTTGGAATGTTGTTGATTTTACTTGCTGTTTTACTTATTTCTTTAAAAGATATATTGGTTGCCCAAAAGAGTATTGGTTAATATACTCTTTTTTTGTTATACTAAAGAAAAAACTTGAAAGGAATAAAGATGATTAAAGAATTTTGTTCCGAAAATCATGTAGGTGTGATGAAGGCCCTATCCCTAGGAGCTAAACGGATTGAACTCTGTGATAATTTGGCAGTCGGAGGAACGACGCCGAGTTATGGAGTGATCAAACATGTTTGTCAACTGGCTCATGAGAATGAAGCCACAGTCATGACCATGATTCGCCCTCGAGGTGGAGATTTTTGCTACGATGAAGCTGAGGTGGAAATGATGGTTGAAGATTGTAAAGTAGCGATTGAACTAGGTTCAGATGGTCTGGTTTATGGTTTGTTAACCGAGGAAAATTGGTTGGACGAAACGGCCTTGGAAAGACTGTTTGCTGTTTCGCAGGACTGTCAGATTGTCTTTCACATGGCTTTTGACCAAATTCCTCACGAACGCCAATTTGAGGCTCTTGATTGGCTGGCAGAACATGGAGTGACACGGATTTTGACGCGTGGAAGTCTGACAGGTTCAGCTTTGCAGAATATCGATTGGTTACGAGACATTCAAGCCTATGCGGATGGAAAAATTGAAGTTCTTGTTGGCGGTGGATTGACTGTGGAAAATGTGCCAACGTTATTAGAATCATTACCAATCAATCAAGTACATGGAACGAGATTATTTTGGTAAGGTAGCTTTGAATTTGAAATAAATTACAGAATAATAATCGAAGTTTATTCAGAAATGTTTAGAAGTTAAGGTTTGTTTAAGCATTGGAAGATACAATATATTTATTCTTTTTCATATAATCTCCATGGAAGCAGTCGACATGTTCGGCTGTTTTCGTTTTTGTTTGCTAAAGTCCGGTATACAGACTAGAAACTGCTGCGTCTCTATTGAATCCCCTACGTAAAGAATTGAGAACTGTGGCTGTTGAGGTGAGTGATTTAGCATTGGATTATGCCGTTCGTTTAGCCCAATCCTTGAATAGTACTTTGCGTTATCATAATTATGATAGCTTGATTGCCATTGCTAAAACCAAAGGAGTGGAACCCAAAGGTAAGGACTGTCAATCATTTTCAGAGTACAGACAGCGTTACAGTCTCTATGATGCTAAGAAGTTAATTTATCGCGCTCTCGCATGGCGTCTATTCGATGATAGTCATGCGGATTATGGACATGCTCTTACCATTTTGGGGTTGGATGAGGATGAGTCAGGAGTAGAGCAAATCGGTTTTGCTTTTTCAAAATTTACTCTTGATATTGATTGGTTGCTAACCCATATGATTTTCATTCCGAAAGATTGGATTTTGGAAGAAGGGCAGATGTAATTCACAACTACCATTATATTACCTCCAGAAGGCACTCGGTTGATCCGAGTGTTTTCTGCTATCAATTCGCATTTTTCTTAGAAAAATGGTATAATTATCTGATAAAAAACTTTGGAGACGACAGTGAGTTTAGAAAATTACATGCCGGATTTTGCCTTGGAAAAGGCTTATGACGTGACCGTCGAAAGCTTGAAAAAACATGGCATAAAAGTAGTGTTTGTTGACTTGGATAATACCTTGATTGCTTGGAACAATCCCGATGGTACGCCAGAGATGCGCCAGTGGTTACATGATTTGCAGGACGCAGGTATTCCTGTTGTGGTGGTTTCAAACAATAAATACGAACGTGTCAAACGGGCGGTTGAAAAATTTGGGATTGAATTTGAAGCCTTTGCTCTCAAGCCTTTCACCTTTGGGATTAACCGTGCCCTGAAACGCTATGATGTCCAGCCACATGAAGTGGTCATGATTGGCGATCAGCTGATGACGGACATTCGGGCTGCTAAGCGAGCTGGTCTCAAGTCTGTCTTGGTCAAACCCTTGCTAAAGACGGACTCTATTAATACGCAGATTAACCGTTGGCGTGAGCGACGGACCATGAAAAAAATCATCGCTAAATATGGAGCGATAGACTACAAGAAGGAGATGTAAGTGGAAGAATTATTTTGTATCGGCTGTGGTGCCCAGATTCAGACGCTAGACAAGGCTGTCGCTGGTTTTACACCTCAATCAGCCCTAGAAAAAGGCCTGGAAACAGGGCAACTCTACTGCCAACGTTGTTTCCGTTTGCGCCATTACAATGAGATTTCAGATGTCAATATCTCGGATGACGATTTCTTGAAACTCCTCCATAGCGTAGGAGAAAGCGATGCCTTGGTGGTCAATGTCATTGATATTTTTGATTTCAATGGTTCAGTCATTCCAGGTTTGCCTCGCTTTATTTCAGGCAATGATGTACTTTTGGTCGGCAACAAGCAGGACATTTTACCCAAGTCTGTCAAGACAGGAAAGGTCACTCAGTGGTTGACCGAGCGGGCGCATGAAATCGGCATGCGACCAGTTGATGTGGTCTTGACTTCTGCTCAAAACAAGCAGGCTATCAAGGACTTGATTGAAAAGATTGAACAACACCGCAAGGGACGGGATGTCTATGTGGTCGGTGTGACCAACGTTGGCAAGTCAACCTTGATCAATGCTATTATTCAAGAAATCACAGGGGACAAGGATGTTATTACGACTTCACGTTTCCCTGGAACAACGCTGGATAAGATTGAAATTCCTTTGGATGATGGTTCGTACATCTATGACACGCCAGGAATTATCCATCGTCACCAGATGGCCCATTATTTGACGGCTAAAAACCTTAAGTACATCAGCCCCCGGAAAGAAATCAAGCCAAAGACCTACCAGCTCAATCCAGAACAAACCTTGTTCTTGGCTGGTCTGGGACGATTTGACTTTGTGGCTGGTGAACGCCAAGGCTTTACGGCCTTCTTTGACAATGAATTGCAGCTCCACCGTACCAAGTTGCAGGGAGCTAGTGAATTTTACCAGAAACATGCGGGCTCACTTTTAGTGCCACCAACCAGCAAGGAATTGAAAGAATTTCCTGAATTGGTCCGCCATGAATTTACCATCAACGAGAAGACGGATGTGGTCTTCTCAGGACTTGGTTGGATTCGTGTCAATGAAAAAGCCAAGATTGCTGCCTGGGCTCCTAAAGGTGTGGATGTGGTCATTCGCAAGGCGATTATCTAATACTCTTCGAAAATTAAAAGCAGATGTTGTTGACTTGATTTGATGAGTGTAAAGCTCCAGTGGAGCTTTACAGCCTGCTACCTGAAAGCGTGAAAGTAGTAGGGTTCTATCTGCATCTGCGTCGCCTAGTCTGATTTTAATTTTCATTGAGTATAAGAGGTACTTGATTTCAGTTTTTACAATTAAAGAGAAAGGAAGTTCAAGTCTTCTGATTTGAACACGGGCTAAGTATATCGGCGCAATAAGGAAAAACTTTGTTTTCTTTATTTCCCGATTGTAACAGTCTCCCAGTCTGTTACAACGCCCTTTGTATAATAAATTATGCTAACTTCAAAACAACGTGCCTTTTTGAACAGTCAGGCACACAGTCTCAAACCTATCATTCAGATTGGGAAAAATGGTCTAAATGACCAGATTAAAACCAGTGTTCGTCAGGCGCTGGACGCGCGTGAATTGATCAAGGTGACCTTGCTACAAAATACGGATGAAAACATCCACGAAGTAGCTGAAATCTTGGAAGAAGAAATCGGTGTGGATACGGTCCAAAAAATCGGTCGCATTTTGATTTTATTCAAACAATCTAGCAAGAAAGAGAACCGTAAAATTTCCAAACAGGTCAAAGAAATCTAAGAAGGAGAGCCTATGGCTATTGAACTCTTAACACCCTTTACCAAGGTTGAATTAGAGGTTGAAAAGAAAGAAACCAATCGCAAACAAGTGGGGATTCTGGGAGGGAATTTCAATCCTGTCCACAATGCTCATTTGATTGTGGCAGACCAGGTCCGTCAACAGTTGAAGTTGGATGAGGTCTTGCTCATGCCAGAATTCATTCCGCCCCATGTGGATAAGAAAGAAACTATTGACGAATACCATCGCTATTCCATGCTCAAGATGGCTATTGCAGGTATTGAGGGCTTGGGGATTGAAACCATTGAACTGGAACGCCGTGGTGTCAGCTATACCTACGACACCATGAAATTGCTGAAGGAAAAAAATCCTGATACGGATTATTATTTTATCATCGGTGCAGATATGGTAGACTACCTCCCAAAATGGCATAGGATTGATGAATTAGTCCAGTTGGTGCAGTTTGTTGGTGTCCAGCGTCCTCGTTACAAGGCAGGGACTTCCTATCCTGTTATCTGGGTAGATGTACCCTTGATGGACATTTCCTCCAGCATGGTGCGTAGTTTTATCAAGCAAGGACGGGTACCGAATTTTATGGTGCCTCATGAAGTTCTGGACTATATCGAAGAAAAGGGACTTTACCAATGATTGCAGCAGATTTGACATTTGACCGTCAGGCTCTTTTGGAAAAAATCCGTGTAGCCATGAAGCCAGCGCGCTTCCAACATGTCTTGGGTGTGGAAGAGGCGGCGCTTGCCTTGGCAGACCAATATGGCTGTGATCCGAAAAAAGCCAGTCTGGCAGCACTCTTGCATGACTATGCCAAGGAAGTGGAAGACCAAGTTTTTTTGGACTTGATTGCCAAGTATGATTTGGACAGGGACCTGCTTAACTGGGATAATAACATCTGGCACGGTGTGGTTGGGGTCTATAAAATCGCAGAAGATTTTGGTTTGGAAGACCAAGAAATCTTCCAAGCCATTCAACGACACACCATTGGTGCTGGGCAGATGACCTTGCTGGACAAGGTTCTCTATGTGGCGGACTACATCGAACTCAATCGGGATTTTCCTGGGGTGGACGAGGCGCGTCGTATCGCAAAAGAGTCCTTGGACAAGGCAGTAGCCTATGAAACTGCCCAAACCATTTCCTATTTAGCCAAGAAGGGGATTCCCATTTATCCACAAACCTTGGAAACCTATAATGCTTATGTCGGAGAGTTAGGAAGGTAAGATGAAGTCAGCACTATTAGTCATTGACATTCAGCATTTGCCTGTGGAAGGCAAGCCCTATGGGATTGAAAATCGGCTTCGACTCTGGCAAGATAGTCTTGCTCAAGCCCGTCAAGCGGGGCTAGAAGTCATCCATGTCCGACATCATGATCAGGAATTGGTCAAGGGGACTGCTGACTGGGAGATTCATTCTTCAGTGTCACCATTAGCGAGTGAGAAGATTTTCGATAAGACTTTTAATAGTGCCTTCAAGGAAACAGGTCTTCATGCCTATTTGCAGGAAAAGGGAATTGAGCAGCTCATCATCATGGGTATGGCGACCAATTTTTGCATTGATACGACGATTAAAGTAGCTTATGAACTAGGCTACAAGGTAGCTGTGATTCAGGATGGAACAACGACTGGTTACTCAGATAAATTGGATACCAAAGACTTGATTGACCACTACCAAAACATCTGGTCATGGAATTTTGCTCAGGTGGATAGATTAGAAAATATAATTAGAGGATAAGATGAAAGAACTAGATTTAGTAAAAGTTGTGGTTCAGGCTGCTGATGACAAGCGAGCTGAGGACCTTGTTGTAATTGATGTTCAAGGCGTGACCAGCCTGACAGACTACTTTGTGATTGCCAGTTCCATGAACAGTCGCCAGTTGGAGGCTATTGCGGAAAACATCCGTGAAAAGGTAGCGGAAGTTGGGATCAAGGGTAGCCGTGTAGAAGGCGATAGTAACGGTGGCTGGGTCCTTTTGGACCTTGGAGGTGTAGTGGTCCATATCTTCTCAGAAGAAATGCGTGACCTTTACAACCTCGAAAAATTATGGCACGAAGGCAGCTTCTTGGAAGTCGCAGACTTTTTAGACGAGAAATAGATAGAAGCAGTCGATTGGCTGCTTTTTATGAAAGGAAAATATGGCAACTTATGAAACCTTTGCGGCGGTTTATGATGAAATCATGGATGACAGCTTGTATGATAAATGGACAGATTTTAGCTTGCGGAACTTGCCACAAGACACCAAGACAATTTTGGAATTGGCCTGTGGGACAGGGATTCAGGCTGTACGTTTTGCTCAAAAGGGTTATGAAGTGACAGGGCTTGACCTGTCCTATGAAATGTTGGAATTGGCCCAGAAAAAGGCAGAAGCTGCTGGTGTCATGATGGAACTGGCCCAAGCAGATATGATGGCTCTGGAAGGTGTTGGAGATTTTGATGCGGTGACTTGTTATTCGGATAGTCTGTGCTATATGGCAGACCGAGAAGCCGTTTTGCGGGTATTTGAAGGAGTTCACTCTGTTCTCAATCAAGGTGGTACTTTCCTTTTTGACGTTCACTCCATCTATCAAATGGAAGAAGTATTTGCAGGCTATAGCTACCATGAAAACTACGAGGATTTTGCCTTTGTCTGGGACACCTATGAAGGTGAGCATGA
The DNA here is from genome assembly GCF_044427445.1 of Streptococcus sp. 2020WUSS084. NCBI lineage: Bacteria > Bacillati > Bacillota > Bacilli > Lactobacillales > Streptococcaceae > Streptococcus > Streptococcus sp. 2020WUSS084. The sequence goes on from NZ_JAOTGC010000011.1 coordinate 16,283, forward strand.
GCATTCCATTGTTCATGAATTGACCTTCTTTGTCAAAGATGAGGACAGTCAAGAGGAGAGGTTTATCCGTCGGGATGAAGTTCACGAAGAGCGGACCTATCCGATTGAAACCTATGTGGAATTATTGAAAGAAGCTGGATTTACAACTGCGGAAGTTTTTGCGGACTTTGAAGATGAAGCGCCGACAGAAACTAGCCAGCGGTGGTTTTTCAAGTGTAAGAAGAAATAGGTGGTATTGGATATGAATGTAGCTATCATTATCTTGGTTGCAATATTTGTTATTCTTTTATTGTTATTATTAATTTATGTAGCTTTGTTTCAAATATGGTTAAAATCGAGTCGTCAAATACATGAATACGATGAAGATATTATTCGTGATTATTTATGCAAATTAGCCGAGTCTTTTGAATATTCTAGTACGCAGATTCCCTACGGTCGGGCTAGATGGTTTATATTGGGGAGCAAAGATTTTGTTTGTACAGTTAATGACGTAGAGAATTTGGAGATTTTTGGCTATAGTCCTATTAGGAGCAAAATTGACGAGGAGTTTTTGGAATATGGTTTGTTGTTAACTCAGGATGGATTTTATTTTAGAGAACAAATCGAAAATAGCAATAATGATGCTGATGCTAAGTATAAAATTAGCAAAAAGTTTTTCCCTTTAAAAGGTTTATGGAAGATTACTTGTAAGGGTAAAAAAATTCTACTTTTTTATCCTAATAAGATTGAAAGACTATATTTTCCATTTGATGATGCTCAACAAAAAAATATAGTCGCAAATTTAAACTCAATTATTAAAACAGGTTATACGGCAGATTTACATGAAAACTATTTAGAAAAAGTTATTGATCGTTTGCAAAAAAATGATTTTCATACAGAGAATTTTCAAAATGGGGCTAAAATAGGATCAATTATAGGTTTAAATATGATGCTAGGTTCTCATTTGAAAGATATTCAATTTAATGCTATCGCAAAAGCTCCTCAAGGACATGGGCATGCAGCTGAATATGCTAATAATGTAATAGACAAGATAAAGTATCCTTTCCAAAAAGTAGAGCAAGTAGGGAGAGATAATGTTAAAAATGGGGCAGATAGAATTGTTGGAAATCAAAAAATTCAAACAAAATACTATGCAAAAGCTAGTGGAACAATAAATGCAGCATTTGATAAGGCTAATGGAGGAGAATACCGTTATAAGGGGATGCAGTTAGAAGTTCCTAAGGACCAGTATAATGAATCAATTCAACTCATGAAGAAAAAAATAAAAGCTGGAAAAGTTCCGGGTCATAGTGAGCCTGATGATGCCTATCTGATTATTAGAAAAGGGAATGTTACTTATAATGAGGCAAAACTGGTTGCCAAGGGCGGAAATATTGTTTCATTAAAATATGATGCCATTGATGGAGCTATTCAATCTATTCCAGCTGCAGGAATAAGCTTTGTCCTTGTTTTTGCAATGGAAAAATGGGCTGGAAAAGATACTGAAGAAGCTGCAAAATCAGCAATCTATTCTGGAGTAAAAACGATATTGTTGGGAGCAGCTATATACACAGCTTCTCAACAAATTGGAAAAATTCTTACTAAAAAAATCGCTGATCAAACAGTTAAGAATGTCGCAGCCAATACTGTTGCTAGACAAGCAGCAGGAGTTATTTCATTCGGAATTACTGTAGGTCCGGACGTATTTGATCTACTGCAAGGTAGAATATCTAGCCAACAGTTATTAAAGAATAGCTTAGTAGCAGGAACAGGCTTACTAGGTGGAGTTGCAGGTGGTGCAGTTGCTGGAGCATTTTTAGGTCCAGTTGGGTCATTTGTAGGTGCAGTAGCTGGTGGAACATTGGCTGCTGTTGGTTCTAAGGTTGTTTTAGACAACTTTATAGAAGATGACAGAATTGAGATGTTTGCAATTCTAAAAGAAGAATTTATTGATATTGTTATGGCTATGGCGCTTTCAGAAGAAGAATTTAAAGAAATTCAAAATAATATCTTCGATAAGAAATTAGGAGAACGACTTAAAGACATGTTCCAGAAAAAGCAATCTGTTAAAAATAGGATGTTTACTAGAGAGTCAATAATTGAACGAGAGGTTGAAAGAGTTATCTCAAAACGCACGGTTTTAGCAGAAGAGGATATACTTGAAGCAGTACAGATTGCAGAAAAAGAGTTTGCTGTAATTTAGGTATTAGGTTGTAGATAGTTGAATAAAGTCTAGGAGGTAGGGCATGATTTCAGGGATTATTGCAGAATACAATCCCTTTCACACAGGGCATAAATACCTGCTGGAACAGGCGGAAGGCTTGAAAATTGTGGTTATGTCTGGCAATTTTATGCAACGGGGTGAGCCAGCCATTGTGGATAAGTGGACACGGGCTCAGATGGCTTTGGAGCACGGGGCAGACTTGGTTGTCGAGATGCCCTTTTTGGTGTCGGTCCAGTCGGCTGACCATTTCGCCAAGGGAGCCATTAGCATTTTACACAGGCTAGGTGTGGAAAAGCTGGTTTTCGGTACGGAAGAAATGCTGGATTACCAGAAAATTGCGGATATCTATGTGGATAAGTCGGAAGAGATGGAAAATTTTGTGAAAAACTTACCAGACAATCTCTCTTATCCACAGAAGACCCAGGCTATGTGGCAGGAGTTTGCTGGGCTGACTTTCACAGGTGATACACCTAATCATATTCTGGGCTTGGCTTACGCTAAGGCGGTGGCTGGAACAGGTATTCAGCTCGGTCCAGTTCAGCGGCAGGGGGCTGGTTTTCATTCGGAAGAGGTGGAAACGACCTACGCCTCGGCGACGGCTATCCGAAAGGGTGCCAACCAGTTGGACTTGGTGCGTGACTTTTTACCGTCTGCCAGTCTCTTTGAAGAGGCGGCCAAGGTAAGCTGGAGAAATTATTTTCCCCTGCTCCGCTACCAGATTGCGACCCACCGAGATCTCAGTCAGGTCTTTCAGGTCAACGAAGAACTAGCCAGTCGTATCCGCTCTGCCATTGGGAGCGCAGCGACCGTGGAGGAGTTAGTGGATGCTGTTGCGACCAAGCGCTACACCAAGGCGCGGGTGCGGCGGGTGCTGACCTATGTTTTGGTCAATGCGGTGGAAACTCCCTTGCCAGATGCGGTCCATGTCCTAGGCTTCTCGGCTCGAGGTCAGACTTATCTCAGGACGGTCAAGGAGCGAGTGGGCTTGGTGACGAGGATCGGCAAAGAGCCCTGGGACAGCCTGACCCAGCAGGCGGATGCGGTCTATCAACTGGGCGCTGACGCAATGGCAGAGCAGACCTATGGGCGCGTGCCGGTGAGGGTGGAGTGAGATGAATGCAATAAAGAATGGGAAGTTTTTGTCGTTGACTTGAAAACGCTCCTATTTTTTTTGTATAATTTAAGTAGCAAAATCAAAGGACATAAATCATGGAAAATTGGATGGACTATTTTAAGCCTCACATTGTAGATAGGGGTTACAATTTGTTTTTAGATGATGCTGTTCAAGGGCTTCAAGAGACAGGTGAGGGCTACTATGCTCTTGTCTCTGGTAGTCAAGTCTATGAGGTGGAGATTGACTTGGAGCATGGTCAGCTGGTCAGTATGTGGTGTGAGTGTCCCCATGCTCAGGAAATGAATCACTGTAAGCACATGGCTGCAGTCTTGTTTGCCATTTCTGAGTTGGAGGGTCAGCCAGCTGTTGAGGGGAAGGGACAGTCACTTGCCCAGCTCTTGGAAAAATTGACAGTTGAGCAACTACGGGCTATTGTTCTTGAATTAGCTCAAGAAGATAGGGAACTGGCCAATCGAATTCAGCTGCATTTTTCAGCTCAGTTAAGCTCTAAGCAAGTGGAAAATGTGAAAAAGGCAATTAGAGACTTGGGTTTGCCTTTTGTGGACAGGCGTACGGGCTATATCGAGTATAGGCAGACTAGGGATTACGAACGGACCGTGGAAAAGGCCATGCATCAGTATCTCCAGCCTTTGCTGGATAGGTGTGAGTATGCGAATTTCTTGGCTGTATCAGATGCCTTTTACCATCAGATTTGCCAGCAAGAGTTGGATGATTCCATTGGAACGACTGGTAGTCTGCTTTATAGACTTGCTGGCTACTGGCAGCATTTATTGACTGTAGCTCCGGATAAGATTGTCCAAGAATTACTAGACTGGTGCTTAGGACAGCTAAGTGGCTATGAGGTTGCAGAAGACCTTCTCATGGAATTTGTAGAAACGGAGTTTCAAGAAGAACCCCTCCTTCAGCAGAAATTGACCTATTTTCAAACTACTTTGCAGGCGATAGAAGAAGGAGATATGTCCTCTTGGTTATGGAAATTCCGTCGCGATCGATTCGCCTTGCTCTGTTACAGGTTGCTGGTTCAGTTGGGCTCTAGTGAGGCAGACTTGCTGACCTTCCAGGCCAATCATTGGGAGGTGGCTGGACTTCATAAACTAGCCATTGCCCAGGCTGTAGCAAATCAGCAACTAGACCGTGCCGTTCACCTCTTGCAGGAAAGTAAGCGCCTGGATGCCCAGTATAGGGGACTGGTGTCAGATTATAGCCAGCAGTTACGGGACATCTACCGGTCTCAGGGGCAGGATGACAAGGTTAGAGAAGAACTGCTGGAGATGATTTTCTCTGCTGGGGATACTGATTTGGAGCTGCTAGAGGAGTTACGGGACTATGTTTCTAGGGAAGAATGGCAGAGCTACTTAGATGATTTGCTGGAGGATGGTCGTTTCCAGTCACAGCAGTTGAAATTGTTGCAATTGGCAGACCGACCGCAGGAATTATTGGACCGCATTACAGCAAGTTACTGGTTCTTAGAAAATTTGGATCGATTTGAAGACTATTTATCAGAGAAACTACCCGAGCAATTACGAGATGCCTACGCTCAAGCTCTTTGTCAGCAGATGGATGTGGCTAGTAGTCGAAGCCGCTATCGTCAGTTGGCAGGGTATTTAGTAAAAATTGCAGGTTTACCTGATGGAAAAGTGGTGAGTGCAAGTCTTCGCACCTCGTGGAAAGTCCAGTATCCGCGACGCAAAGCCATGATAGAGGAATTAGATGCAGTGAGGTGGTAGGATATGGCAGTTTCGTTTCAAGATGTGGTTGATTCGTTGCAGATGATTAGTCAAGGTGATAGGTACTATTATGATAGTCACATAGACGAATTGGTCTATCTGTCTGTTGGGGAGTTCAGAATTGAATCCCGTGAAGGTTTAGAAGAGGAGATTGAGGAGGATGTGACGGGAAGGTTTGTAAGGCTACCGACCTATTATGACTTCAATACTTACATATTTATGGAACTCTATATTTCTGATTTGACTGATGGAGACTTGTCTGGCCGTCTATCTCGAGCTATTCGAGGGCGCGGTGCTTTTAGACGTTTTAAGAATGAGTTAGAGAGATGTGACCGTTTGGAAGAATGGTATGCCTTTGAGACACAATGTTACAAAGAACTTGTACTGGAATGGTGCCAGGAAAATAAGATTGCTATTGTGGATAATCGGTTGAAGAAAATGTAGTATTTCCCTTGACTCTCACCTTACGTTATCCCTTATACTGGGCATAGAGAGGAGATTTCTATGAACGAAAATTGGACAGTTAAGCAGGTCAGTCGGTTGACAGGATTGACGGTGAGGACCTTGCACCACTATGACCAGATTGGTTTGCTCAAACCAGCATTTGTGGCTGAAAATGGTTATCGCTACTATAATCAGGAGAATTTGGCTCGTCTGCAAGAAATTCTCTTATTTCGTGAATTAGATTTTCCTCTCAAAGATATTCAGCAGCTTCTGGACGTGACGGAAGTCAATCGTCAGCAGGTCTTGCGGGACCATATCACCCTTTTAGAGCTCAAAAGGGAACGGCTGGATCGCATCATCAATCACGCCAGATTGCTCACAGAAAAAGGAGGAGAAGTCATGGATTTTCACGCATTTGACAGCAGTCAACTAGAAGCCTACAAGGCGGAGGCCAAGGAGCGGTGGGGACAGACCTCGGTCTATTCCGAGTTTGAAGAAGGTTACGATACCAGCAAGGACCGGATGTTTGCCCAAGAGATGCAGGCTATTTTTGAAGCTTTTGGAAAAATGCTGAGCTTAGAAGTCAGTCATCCAGATGTGCAGGCTCAGGTAGCGAACTTGCAGGCCTATATCACGGAAAATTTCTACACCTGCACCAAGGAAATCTTGCAAAATCTAGGTCTTATGTATGTTGAAGATGAACGATTTTCAGCCAACATTGACCGAGCAGGTGGACTAGGAACAGCAGCATTTGTCAGTCAAGCTATTGCGATTTATTGCCAAGAATAAATAAGGAAAGTCTAGTGAGAACTAGGCTTTTTTATGTTCATCTTGGCTATGTACATATCAATTCAATTATGACTTGGAGGTACATTGCTAAATTTTAAAATATTAGAAGCAAAATGAAACTATCATATATATGCACAAGTGATTTCGTGGCACAAATAAAACATTATTATTTTTTTATGATTGAGTAAAAATACTTGACAAAATCGATTGCTATACTAGTATAGCAGGGCTTGACACTACGGGCAAGCCCTTCCTAATTAGCGTTAAAAGTAATTATGAACAAGGGGAATAATTAATGTTTTACACTTATAAAATAGGTATATCTGCTGAGGAACATGATTCATTTGTGAAGCAATCACCACAGGCTAACCTGTTGCAGAGTAGTCAGTGGGCAACCGTAAAAAGTGTGTGGCGAAATGAGAGACTAGGCTTTTTTAAAGATGGGAAATTAGTGGCAGTTGCTTCTCTTCTTATCAGAATGTTGGTAGTACCATTTGGTTTTACGATGATTTATATACCAAGAGGTCCTGTAATGGATTATGAAGATGCTGAATTAGTATCATTTGTATTTAAGTCCATTAAAGAATTTGCCCTCCGAGAACGCAGTGTTGTTATAAAATTTGATCCATTTATTCGACTATCTAGTAAAACTATAACAGGAGATAGGGAAGAAGAATTAAATGTACTTGCCGTCAAAGATAGGATTGTTGATTTGGGAGGTATTTGGTCTGGTCGAGTGCAGACCATGTCGGCTACAATCCAACCTACTTGTCATGCAGTATTATATAGCGAATCCTTCTCAGAGGAATCACTAAATAAACGAGTTCGACAAAATATTCGGTCGGCGCGTAATAAAGGTATTGAGATTCGAATTGGTCGTGAGGAATTGTTAAGAGATTTTTCAGAGCTATTAAAAAAGACTGAGGAGCGCAAATCTATTCGCTTGCGGGGGAGAGAGTATTATCAAAAAATATTGAATGCCTATCCAGAAAATTCTTATATTGTAGTTGCCTATTTGGATTTAGCAGAGAGATATGAACAGTTATCTTATCTTGAAGAAAAATTAGTAAAAGAGGCCATGACCTTCACCTCTACTACAAGACAATCGAAGATTGAAAATTATAAAAAGGAAACCCGAAGAATAAATACAGAATTAGAAATGATAAATTCTCTGACTCGTAACGGGAGTAAGCTAGTTCCATTGGCTGGTACTTTGACAATAAATTTTGCAGGAACATCTGAAAATATCTATGCTGGTATGGATGAAAAGTTTAAACATTATCAGCCTGCTTTACTAACATGGGTGGAGACAGCAAAGTATGCTTTCGAACGAGGTGTGAAATGGCAAAATTTAGGAGGAATAGAGCCAACTTTAGACGGAGGCCTTTATCACTTTAAATCACATTTGAATCCAGTAGTAGAAGAGTATATTGGGGAATTCGACCTTATTGTTTCGCCAATATTATATAAGATTTTTCAAGTTTTACTGGAAATTAGAAAAAAATTAAGGAAGAAAAAATAATGACTTTTTGTCAAATAACTAAAGAAGAATTTTTAAAGCATTGTCAACAAGTAAATGAAAAATCATTTTTTCAATCCATTGAAATGGCTGGATTACTATCCAAGCGAGGATACGATGTTCGCTATGTTGGTTTTAAAAATTCACAATTAGAGATCGTTATTTCTACTTTGCTTTTCTGTAAGAAGATGGCTGGTGGTTTGTATATGGAATTGAATTCTGGACCGCTGGTTACCGATCATGTTTATTTAGAGGAATTTTATCAATCTTTAAAAAACTATGCGAAGCGTGAAGGCGTACTTGAATTGGTGGTCAAGCCTTCCCAAGCCTATCAAATCTTTGATAGTGTAGGGAATCCAATGAGTGAAGCAGATACTCAACTAATTGAGAAGCTGGTGCAAGTTGGATTTAAACATGATGGCTTACAAACAGGTTATCCAAATGGAGAGCCTGTTTGGCATTATGTGAAGGATTTGCAAGGGTATTCAACAACGTCGTTATTGCAATCCTACAATAAAAATAGTAAACGAAACATAAAAAATTCAGAAAGTTACGGTATCAGGATTCGTAGCATCAATCATAAGGAGCTTTCAGATTTCAAAAAAATAATTGAGGAAACTGGAGCTAGACAAGGCTTTGAAGATAGAGATAGTGGTTACTATAACAGTCTTTTTGAAAGCTTTGGTACACAGGCAGATTTTTTAGTTGCAGAACTTGACCCGAAAGCCAGTCTAAAGCAAATTGAAAAGGAAATAGAAACAAGTGATAGAAATTCAAAACAGTATGCACAGCAAGTGCAGAAATTGTTGAAAAAACAGGAGGTGGTTCAAAATATTTTAAATCAAACTCAGACAGCTCCTATTTTTTTGGCATGTGCACTGATAATCTATGATGTGAATGAGGCAACTTATCTTTTTGGTGGCTCATATTCAGAGTTTCAAAGCCTATCTGCACCTTTCTTACTTCAATATGAGGCGATGCAACGTGCAATAAAACGAAATCTTAAGCGTTATAATTTCCTTGGTATTCAAGGGATATTCGACAGCTCAGATGGTGTTCTTCGATTTAAACAGAACTTTAATGGCTATATTTTGAGAAAAGCTGGTACTTTTCGTTATTATCCTCATCCGATAAAGCATAAAATAATTCAAATTATCAAAAAAATAGTAAAATAATACTATATACTTTATCGAAAGAGGTTCCCATGATTCAACCTATTATGAAGGATATTTTCTTCCTACAGCAGAAATCTGAGCCTGCGACTCAGCTAGATGTGCAGGTCGGTCAAGATTTGCAGGACACTTTAGCAGCCAATGCTCACGCTTGTGTGGGCATGGCGGCCAACATGATTGGCGTCAAAAAGCGGATTATCATCATCAACATGGGCTTCACCAACCTGATCATGTATAATCCCGTCCTCATCAGCAAGGCCAAGCCCTATCAGACAGAGGAAGGCTGTCTGTCGCTGGAAGGTACCCGCCCGACGATACGCTATCAGGAGATTGAAGTGGAGTTTTTTGATGCTTCATGGAAAAAGCAGAGCCTAAAGCTGACAGATTTCCAAGCCCAGATTGTCCAGCATGAACTGGATCATTTGGAAGGGATTATCATCTAGTAGCTACCGAATCTACCGTCAGGTAGATTTTTTTATCGTCGTTTAGTTTATCTTTTATTACGTCGTTAACTCACCTTGCCTAACTCCAGTTATGTCTGCGGCTCGTTGCCTAGTACTAAAAGTAAACTAAAAGACTATATCAAAAAGTCAAAAAAGGTCAAACAAAACTATTGACTTTTGCTGACCAATGGTGTAGAATAAGATTCGTAAGGTAAAGGACCTTACGAATTCTTTGAACAAAAGGTCAGTTTAGGTCAAACTAAAAAGTTTGACTGACTAATTGACTAAATGATCAGTAAAAGACAAACTTCTGAGGAGGTTAATATGAAAGACAGGATTATACCCTATTAGCTATTTTTTTAAAACAAAGGTCAGTAAAAGTCAAAAACAATAGAATTTATAAACGAGGTAAAAACTATGAACAACAATTTCAATAATTTTAACAATATGGACGATATTTTCAATCAACTTATGGGCAACATGGGTGGATACAGTACAGAACGACGTCGCTATGCCATTAACGGTCGTGAGGTGACACCGGAGGAATTTGCCATTTATCGTCAGACTGGTCGCCTGCCGCAGACAGAAGAAGTGGCTCAAACACAGGCTAAAGGTCAGATAAAGTCAGATGGGATTCTTGCAAAACTTGGTCGCAATTTGACACAAGATGCGCGTGAAGGTAAGTTGGATCCAGTCATTGGACGAAACAAGGAAATCCAAGAAACAGCGGAAATTTTGGCTCGCCGTACGAAAAATAATCCTGTTCTGGTCGGTGATGCGGGTGTCGGAAAGACAGCGGTAGTAGAAGGATTGGCACAAGCTATAGTTAATGGTGATGTGCCAGCAGCCATTAAGAACAAGGAAATCATATCCATCGACATTTCAGGCTTGGAAGCTGGGACCCAGTACCGCGGAGCCTTTGAGGAAAATGTGCAAAATCTTGTGGATGAAGTCAAAAAAGCTGGCAATATCATCCTCTTCTTTGATGAAATTCATCAGATTTTGGGAGCTGGTAGCACTGGTGGAGACTCAGGTTCCAAGGGTTTGGCAGATATTCTCAAACCAGCTTTATCCCGAGGGGAATTGACGGTTATCGGTGCCACTACACAGGACGAATACCGCAATACCATTCATAAGAATGCCGCTCTGGCTCGTCGTTTCAATGAAGTCAAGGTTCATGCTCCGTCCGCAGAAGACACTTACCAGATTTTGAAAGGGATTAAGCCGCTTTATGAAGCCCACCACAATATTGAATTGCCAGATGAGGTTTTGAGAGCTGCGGTTGATTATTCCGTCCAATATATTCCACAACGTAGCTTGCCTGATAAGGCCATTGACCTGGTCGATGTGACCGCTGCTCACTTGGCTGCACAACATCCTGTGACAGATATTCAGACCTTAGAAGCAGAAATGGCTGAGGCAAAACAGTTGCAGTTGGAAGCGGCTGAGAAAGAGGATTATGAAAAAGCCTTGAATGAAAAGGTCCGTATTGATAAGCTACAAAAACAGATTGATAATCATACGGAGCAACAGAAAGTGGTGGCGACTGTTAATGATGTGGCTCAGGCGGTTGAGCGGATGACAGGAATTCCAGTCTCTCAAATGGGAGCTTCTGACATTGAACGACTCAAGGAATTGAAAAATCGTCTGGCAGCTAACGTTATCGGTCAAGACGATGCGGTGGAAGCTGTATCTCGTGCCATTCGTCGGAATCGTGCAGGTTTTGATGACGGCAACCGTCCGATTGGTTCCTTCCTCTTTGTCGGTCCGACAGGTGTGGGTAAGACAGAGTTGGCAAAACAGTTAGCGCTAGACTTGTTTGGTAACAAGGATGCCATTATTCGTTTGGATATGTCTGAATACAGCGATCGGACAGCCGTTTCCAAATTAATCGGTACCACAGCTGGCTACATTGGCTACGATGACAATTCCCATACTCTTACCGAGCGTGTCCGCCGCAATCCTTACTCCATTGTTCTCTTGGATGAGATTGAAAAAGCAGATCCACAAGTGATTACCCTCCTTTTGCAAGTGCTAGATGATGGGCATTTGACTGATGGACAGGGCAACCAAGTTAACTTTAAAAATACCATTATTATCGCGACTTCTAATGCTGGTTTTGGTTATGGAATGCCAGAAGCTGAAGAAAATCAAGACATCATGGACCGCATCGCACCATTCTTCCGTCCAGAATTCCTCAACCGTTTCAACGCAGTTATCGAATTCAAACACTTGGGCAAAGAAGACCTCAAGGCTATCGTAGATTTGATGTTAGCCCAGGTCAATAAGACCCTGGCGAAGAAAGGCATCCAATTAACGGTAACGGAAGCAGCGAAAGAATTTTTGATGGAAGAAGGCTATGACCAGGCAATGGGAGCTCGTCCTCTGCGCCGTGTCATTGAAAATCAGATTCGAGACAAAGTAACAGATTACTATTTGGATCATGTTGATGTCAAATATCTGGAAGCGGATGTGGTTGATGGAAGCATCCAAATAAAAGAGCAAAGCTTTGCTTAAAAATAGTGAAGAATTCGAAAAATCGGATAGAAATATCTGATTTTTTCTTTTTTGTTATTCGCTAACAAATGCTATAAAATAGGCTTTCTAGAGCATATTAAAACTTTTTTTATAAAATCCTTGACAAGTGCAAACGTTTGCGTTAAACTATATTCGTAACCGACAGAAAGGAAAACGTTTTTATGACAAATCGTACCAGTGGAATTTTGATGCATATTACCTCACTTCCAGGTAAGTTTGGTATTGGTACTTTTGGACAGTCTGCCTATGATTTTGTAGATTTCTTGGTGGAAACCAAGCAAACCTACTGGCAGATTTTACCACTAACAACTACAAGCTATGGAGATTCTCCTTACCAGTCTTTCTCTGCTATTGCAGGAAATACACACTTGATAGACTTTGACCTCTTGGTTGAAGATGGCTTATTGGCAACAGAAGATTTCCAAGATGTAAATTTTGGAGATAATCCTGAAAAAGTAGACTATGCTCTTATCTATCAAGTTCGCCGACCAATTTTGGAGAAGGCAGTTCAAGCATTTTTACAAGATGATAAGAAGAAAGCTGCTTTTCTAGAGTTTGAAAAGGCTAACTCATCTTGGTTGACAGATTATGCGGAGTTCATGGCTATCAAGGAATACTTTGGTAATAAAGCTCTCCAAGAATGGGAAGATAAAAAAGTTGTAGCTCGCAACGAGGAAGCTCTTGATAAGTACCGCTTAGAATTGGCAAATCAAATCGACTACTACAAAGTCACCCAGTATTTCTTCTTCAGCCAATGGAAACAATTGAAAGAATATGCCAACAAACACCACATCAAAATCATCGGAGACATGCCAATCTATGTTTCTGCCGATAGCGTTGAAGTGTGGACAAAACCCCAACTATTCAAATTAGACAGTGAACGCAAGCCGCTTTATGTAGCAGGTGTGCCAGCTGATAACTTCTCGGCAGATGGTCAATTATGGGGAAATCCTATTTACGATTGGCCAGAACATGAAAAAACAGGCTATAACTGGTGGATTTATCGTATCCATGAAAGTTTCAAACTTTATGATGTCCTTCGGATTGACCATTTCAAAGGTTTCTCAGACTTTTGGCAAGTTGATGGCAAGGCAGAGGTGGCAAAAGTTGGAACTTGGGAACCAGGTCCTGGCTACAATCTCTTCAAGGCTGTCAAAGAAACACTTGGAGACCTTCCAATCATTGCAGAAGACCTTGGAAATATTGACGCTAAAGCACGCAAATTGCTTGCGGATTGTGGCTATCCAGGCATGAAAATCTTAGAATTTGGTTTTTTTGATGTAACAGGTAAGAGTATCGATGCTCCACACCGTTGCATTCCAAATTCAGTTGCCTACACTGGAACTCACGATAATGAGGTTGTCAACGGCTGGTACAACAATCTTGATCCAGAACAACAAGAATACGTGGACGCCTACAGCAACCGTAAGCCGATTGAAAAAGTTAGCCAAGCTATGCTCCGTATGCTGTTTGCAACAGTGAGTGATACAGCTATTGCAACTATGCAAGATGTCCTAGACTTGGGCGAAGAAAGTCGAATGAATATGCCGTCAACTATCGGTGGAAACTGGGAATGGCGCATGAAAGCTGAAGACTTGACCCAAGAACGCAAAGACTTCTTGACAAAAATGACATTACTATACCAACGAGGAAATGAAAACCATGACTAAATTTACAACATTTGCAGAAACAAACACTTCGAAGAAATTAGCTGATTTGACAAACGAGGAAATCTATCTTCAATTGTTAAACTACGTAAAAGAAGCTGCAGCTACAAAACCAAAAAACACAGGAAAACGTAAAGTTTACTATATCTCAGCTGAGTTCCTTATCGGTAAACTCTTGTCAAACAACTTAATCAACTTGGGTGTGTACAAAGACGTTCAAGCAGAATTGGCAGCAGCTGGTAAATCATTGGCTCAAGTTGAAGACGTTGAACCAGAACCATCACTTGGTAACGGTGGTTTGGGACGTCTGGCTTCATGTTTCGTTGATTCGATGTCAACACTTGCTATCAACGGTGAAGGTGTTGGTCTGAACTACCACTGTGGTCTTTTCTGTCAAGTATTTAAGAAAAATGAGCAAGAAGCAGAGCCAAACTTCTGGATTGAAAATGATTCTTGGTTGATTCCAACAACTATCAGCTATGATGTTCCATTCAAAAATTTCACTTTGAAATCAAAATTGGATCGTCTTGATATTCTTGGCTATAAAAAAGAGACTAAGAACTACCTCAATTTGTTTGATATTGAGTCAGTAAACTATGACTTGATTACAGACGGTATTTCATTTGACAAGACTGATATTAAAGAAAACTTGACACTCTTCTTGTACCCAGATGATTCTGATAAGAATGGTGAATTGCTCCGTATCTACCAACAATACTTCATGGTATCAAATGCTGCTCAACTTTTGATTGATGAAGCAATTGAGCGCGGTTCAAACTTGCATGACTTGGCTGACTACGCTTATGTGCAAATCAACGATACTCACCCATCAATGGTGATTCCTGAGTTGATCCGTCTTTTGACTGAAAAACATGGTATTGAATTTGCGGAAGCAGTTGCCATCGTTAAGAATATGACTGGTTACACAAACCACACTATCTTAGCGGAAGCGCTTGAAAAATGGCCACTTGAGTTCCTTGAAGAAGTGGTGCCGCACTTGGTTGATATTATCAAAGAATTGGATGCCCTTATTCGTGCAGAAATTAAAGACCCAGCAGTCCAAATTATTGATGAATCAGGTCGTGTACACATGGCTCACATGGATATCCACTTCTCTAACTCAGTGAACGGTGTAGCTGCGCTTCACACAGAAATCCTCAAAAACTCTGAATTGAAAGCTTTCTACGAGCTTTACCCAGAAAAATTCAACAATAAGACAAACGGCATCACTTTCCGCCGTTGGTTGGAATTTGCCAACCAAGACCTCGCTGACTACATCAAAGAATTGATTGGCGATGAATACTTGACAGATGCTACTAAACTTGAAAAATTGCTTGCCTTTGCTGATGACAAGGAAGTTCATGCTAAGTTGGCTGAAATCAAGTTCAACAATAAGTTGGCTCTCAAACGTTACCTTAAAGACAATAAAGGTATCGATCTGGATGAAAATTCTATCATTGATACACAAATCAAACGTTTCCACGAGTACAAACGCCAACAAATGAATGCCTTGTATGTTATCCATAAATACCTTGAAATCAAGAATGGTAACCTTCCAAAACGTAAAATCACTGTTATCTTCGGTGGTAAAGCGGCACCTGCCTACATCATTGCACAAGACATCATTCACTTGATTCTTTGCTTGTCAGAGTTGATCAACAATGACCCAGAAGTAAATAAATACCTCAATGTTCACTTGGTAGAAAACTACAATGTGACAGTTGCTGAGAAACTCATCCCTGCAACAGATATTTCAGAACAAATCTCATTGGCTTCTAAAGAAGCATCAGGTACTGGTAACATGAAATTCATGCTCAACGGTGCTTTGACACTTGGTACTATGGACGGTGCCAACGTTGAGATTGCAGAGTTGGCTGGCATGGACAACATCTATACATTTGGTAAAGATTCAGATACCATCATCGACTTGTACGATAAGGCTGGATATGTATCTGCTGACTACTACAATGGCGATGCTAATATCAAACGTGCAGTCGACTTTATCGTTAGCGATGAGGTAAAAGCACTTGGTAACGAGGAACGTCTTGCACGCTTGCACCATGAATTGATTTCGAAAGACTGGTTCATGACCTTGATTGACTTGGCTGAATACATCAAAGTAAAAGAACAAGTCTTTGCAGATTACGAAGATCAAGATTCATGGAACAAGAAAGTTGTTCATAACATTGCCAAAGCTGGATTCTTCTCATCTGACCGTACCATTGAACAGTACAACCAAGACATCTGGCACAGTAACTAATTGAATTCCAACAATTAGTAGGAAAGTTGATTGAACCACTCCAAAACTTATCAGATCAATTCTTCCTATGTGTTGAAGAATAAAAACTACCAGTTTTTACCATTATTGGTGCTCTCCTTAGTATATAAATGCAAAGAATGTCTCTGCAAAAGCGGAGACATTCTTTTTATAACTATAAAATTCTAGAAGTTTTGTACACTTGGTCGAAAAAATCGAAAGTTTTCTTTTACCGTTTGGCCATAGATACAAAGGTAACCTTGTCTGGACGGTAACTAATTGTTCCATACTGGAAAGCTTGACCATTTGAAAGATAGGTGATACTAGTGACCACGACGACCATGTCATAGTCTCCTAAGTCCATCAATTGTTTTTCTTCTTCGTTTGCAAAACGGAAGGAGATTTCACGTCTGGAATGAGAAATTGTTAAATGGAGTTCTTCTTCTAAGTAGCGGTAAATAGAGCTTTCGGCAATTTCTTTGCTAAGATAAGGGACGACCCTACGGTCAAAATAGGAAATGTCATATTCCAACCGCTCACCGTCAATTGTCCGTACCCGACTCACTCGATAGAAATCTACCTTATCATCAACTTCGAAAGTTGACATTAAATCTTCTTGACCTTGAATAATATAAAGCGAAGTAAGTTGGGTCTGGATTTGGTGCTGTGATCTTTTGTTCAATTCGCCCGCTGTTTTAATTTCAGAAAGATACTGGTCCTTCATTAGACCATGTTCGATAACAATAGAAGATTTCCCCTGTTTCTTTTGAATATAACCATCCATTTCAAGAAGAGATAGTGCTTTGCGAATGGTGTCCTTGGAGTAGGAATACACTTCCATTAATTCATTTTCTGTCGGTAGGGCTTGTCCAGTTGACCAAACCTGCTCTTCGATTTTTTTCTTAATATCTTGATAAACTTTTTTATACTTACTCATAGTTTCCTGTCTTTCTACCCATTAGTGTATCATAAAAGAGCCAGAAAGGGGCAATACATCTATTTTATTTAGTAGAACACACAACTTTTACGTAAAAGTTTAAAATATTACGGAAAAGCTATTGACTAATGCAAACGTTTACGTTATACTATTCCTATAAAAGAAAACGGTTACGCATTTTCAGAGAGAGGGGGAGCAATGAAATTACTAACAATTAATGTCCATGCCTGGTTAGAAGAAAGGCAGGATGAAAAACTAGATGTTTTAGCCCAAACAATAGCTGAAAAGGCTTATGATGTCATCGCTCTTCAAGAAGTCAATCAGCTCATAACTGCTGATTTGGTAACGAAAGACTTGAAGGCGGATAATTATGGCTTGATTTTATTAGAAAAATTAAGAGCCTTGGGACAATTTGACTATTCATATTATTGGAGCAACTCACATATCGGCTACGATAAGTACGAAGAAGGGATTGCCTTTCTTACCAAGTTGCCAGTTTATGAAGTGGATCCATTTTATTGTAGTCAGAATAAATCTGTTGATTCCATCCTATCACGAAAAATTATGGGCTTGACGGTCTTCTATCAAGACCAGTTGATTGACCTGTATTCTTGTCACATCAATCTTCCGGGGAGTGAAGAGGAAGACCAGCTTGATAACATTCGTACGATTGTGGAACGGACTGGCAATAGACGTTTTAAGATTCTCATGGGAGATTTTAATACCGATGCCTTCTCAGATCGAGAGGCCTACGAAGCGATTACAGAGCTCGGGCTTTATGATTCATACAATCTAGCGATGGAAAAAGACCAGGGGATTACGGTTGAAAAGGCTATCGATGGCTGGGCTGGTCACAGTCAGGAAAAACGATTGGATTACATTTTCTTAAATCAGAAAAAGGAAGTTTTATCCAGCTTAGTGATTTTCAATGGAGAGAATCGTCCGATTATTTCAGACCATTTTGGTGTGGAAGTTGAAATTAATGTATAAAATGGCACAGAGCCAAAAAATAAAGGAGAAAAAATGAAAAAATTTCTTAGTTTCGAATTTTGGCAAAAATTCGGTAAGTGTTTAATGGTCGTGATTGCAGTTATGCCTGCAGCAGGTCTGATGGTTTCTATCGGAAACTCTATTCCGTTAATCAGCCCAGAATCAGAACTCTTGATTCGTATCGGGAATATCATTGCCCAAATCGGTTGGGGGATTATCGGAAACCTTCACTTGCTCTTTGCATTGGCTATCGGTGGTAGCTGGGCTAAGGAAAAAGCTGGAGGTGCCTTCTCGGCAGGTCTTGCTTTTATCTTGATTAACTTGATTACAGGTCACTTCTTTGGAGTGACGACTGACATGCTTGCAGATGCAGCAGCAACCGTAACCACTGTTTTTGGAACAGAGATTCCAGTTTCAGGCTACTTCGTCAACATCTTGGGTCAGCCTGCTCTGAACATGGGTGTCTTCGTTGGTATCATCGCTGGTTTTGTAGGGGCAACAACCTATAACAAATACTACAATTACCGCAAATTACCTGATGTTTTGACCTTCTTTAACGGTAAACGCTTTGTACCATTTGTGGTTATCTATCGCTCAGTTCTTGTAGCGCTAGGATTAGCTATCTTTTGGCCAGTTGTTCAAACAGGAATCAACAGCTTTGGTAAATGGATTGCAAGCTCACAGGATACAGCACCAATTCTTGCACCTTTTGTTTATGGTACCTTGGAACGTTTGCTTCTTCCATTTGGTTTGCACCACATGTTGACTATTCCAATGAACTATACGTCACTTGGTGGTACCTATGACATCTTGACAGGTGCACAAGCAGGTACACAAGTATTTGGACAAGATCCGCTCTGGTTGGCTTGGATTACAGACTTGATCAACCTCAAAGACGCTGGTGATATGGCTCAGTACAATGATCTTCTTGCAAACATTACTCCAGCCCGTTTCAAAGTTGGTCAAATGATTGGTTCATCAGGGATTTTGATGGGATTGACTTACGCTATGTACCGCAATGTGGATGAAGATAAAAAACATAAGTACAAAGGTATGTTTATTTCTTCAGCACTTGCCGTATTCTTGACAGGTGTAACAGAACCAATTGAGTTTATGTTCATGTTTGCAGCAATGCCACTCTATGTCGTTTATGCTTTTGTACAAGGTGCGGCTTTTGCCATGGCTGACGTTGTCAACTTGCGTATGCACTCATTTGGTAATATCGAATTCCTTACACGTACACCGATGGCAATCAAAGCTGGTATCGGTATGGATGTTATTAACTTTATCTGGGTAACAGCCCTCTTTGCGGTTGGTATGTACTTCATTGCCAACTTTATGATTAAGAAATTCAACCTAGCAACAGCTGGACGCAATGGTAACTATGATACAGAAACAACGGATGTGGTTTCAAACTCAAACGTAGATACTGCGGATGCCAATTCACAAGTGGTTCAAATCATCAACTTGCTTGGTGGTCGTGATAATATCGCAGATGTGGATGCTTGTATGACTCGTCTTCGCGTTAGTGTTAAAGATGTGGCACAGGTTGGAGATGAAAATGCTTGGAAACAGGCTGGTGCTATGGGCTTGATTATCAAAGACTCAGGTGTTCAAGCAGTCTACGGACCAAAAGCAGATGTACTCAAATCTGACATTCAAGACTTGCTAGAATCTGGCGTAGCTATTCCTCGTACGGAAATTGTTGCGACAGAAGAAGTTTCTCCTGAGACTCAGTTCAAAGGTGTGACGGAGACAGTTTACTCTGTTGCTGAAGGGCAAGCCATTGCCATCACAGAAGTGAAAGATCCGGTCTTCGCACAAAAAATGATGGGTGACGGTTATGCAGTTGAGCCTAGCTCCGGCAATGTTTACGCACCAGTTTCAGGTATCGTAACCAGTGTCTTCCCAACCAAACACGCTGTCGGGATTTTGTCTGACAAGGGTGTAGAAGTCTTGGTGCACGTCGGCCTAGATACGGTTGCACTAAACGGTGCCCCATTCTCAGCTAAGGTAACAGATGGCCAACGCGTTGAAGCAGGAGACTTGCTCCTTGTCGCAGATCTGGATGCCATTCGCTCAGCAGGACGTGAAACAACCATCGTTGTTGCCTTCACAAATACTGCTGAAATCAAATCTGTCAGCCTTGGAAATCTTGGACAGGTTAGTCAAGATAGTCAAGTTGCGACAGTTGAGTTGTAAAAAGTAAAAAAAGATTGAAAAGATGATTGCAGTCAACTCTTTTCAATCTTTTTCTTTTGGATAGTATGCCATCAGTATTTTTCTAATTTCTTCGCTTCTTTTTTACCTTTTTCAGCGATATGGAGGAAATAAATAGACCAAGCAAGGAAAAATAAGGGAATAATGCCACTTCTAAACAATGCGAATGGGGTTTCAAAGAGAAAACCAAACCAAAAACTGGTACCAGTTCGTTCCCATAGTTCTGGAGTTAGGTACCAGGATTTAGGATTCCAAAGTGTGTATCCATTTTGGAGTCCAACTTGGTAATGGATAAAAAATAAAGTCAGAAATAATCCGAAATAGGAGTAGGCATAATTTTGGTAGCGTGAATAGAATGCTTTTTTCGATTCGGTATCAGAAAAAATTTCTGTGCTTGAAGTTTCGATTGTTTGTTGAAAATAATGGATGCCACATCTACGACTACCTTGTATAGGTTGCCAACCACAGTCTTCAAATAGAGAGAGGTAATTTGAATATTCTCCTTTTGCAATATGTTCATGAAAATCAAGGCGTACGGGATGAGGGGTTCGACTACATTTTTCAAAATGATAGGCTGCTGTCCACGGAGTTACTTTGACAAGCTGATAACCTTCGGATTGAATCGAATTGATCCAATGTTCTTCCTCTTGTAAACTGGTAAATAATTTGTGTCTTATCATGGCTTCCTCCTTAAAAACCTAATTCTTTGGTAATATGATGTAGTTTTTGAATACGCTGTGTTTCCAGTTTAATAATCTCTTGGCCCGTTGCTGTTACTTGATAGACTTTTCTTCTTTTATCGGAACTTGGAACGGAACAAATCCATTTTAGTTTCAAAAGATTCTCAATCGCTCCATACATGGTTCCTGCAGCGATTTTCACATCACCATCACTCATATCTTCTACTTTTTGCATGATATGGTAGCCATGGGCAGGTTCCAAGAGGGCTAATAGAATATAGTAGGTTGTCTCCGTTAAGGGGAGGTGCTTGTTCCTTTTCATTTGGCTTCTCCTATGTAGTTCAAATGTACAGTTGTGCTATATATTATATATCGGAAAACTATACATGTCAACTGTATAGTGAAGAAGATTTTAAAAATCTTCTCAATCCTTGCCATTTATGGTATAATAAAGCGATTTTATAAAATGTAGGAGGTTCCCCATGGGACGTAAATGGGCCAATATTGTAGCCAAGAAAACCGCAAAAGACGGTGCTAACTCAAAAGTTTACGCCAAATTTGGTGTTGAAATCTATGTAGCAGCGAAAAAGGGTGACCCAGATCCAGAAACAAACTCAGCGCTGAAATTTGTTATTGACCGTGCTAAGCAAGCGCAGGTTCCAAAACACATCATTGACAAGGCCATTGACAAGGCAAAAGGAAACACAGACGAAACCTTCGTGGAAGGTCGTTACGAAGGCTTTGGACCAAATGGTTCTATGATTATCGTTGATACTTTGACATCAAACGTAAACCGTACGGCAGCTAACGTGCGCTCTGCTTTTGGTAAAAACGGCGGTAACATGGGTGCATCTGGTTCTGTATCATTCATGTTTGATAAAAAAGGTGTGGTTGTCTTTGCAGGTGATGATGCAGACGCCATCTTCGAATTGCTCCTTGAAGCAGATGTCGAAGTGGATGACGTAGAAGCAGAAGGTGGCACAATCACTGTCTATACAGCCCCAACTGATTTGCACAAGGCCATCGTGGCACTTAAAGAATCAGGAATCCAAGAGTTCAACGTCACTGAACTTGAAATGATCCCGCAATCAGAAGTATCACTTGAAGGCGATGACCTCGCAACATTTGAAAAACTCTACGACGCCCTCGAAGACGACGAAGACGTCCAAAAAATCTACACGAATGTAGATGGCTTCTAATAAAAATGACTGTCCGGGGGACAGTCATTTTTATTAGAAGGTTGGAGATGAGAACCAGCGACAGCTGGTTTTCTTTTTATCTAAAAATAGAGTAGCACTTTTTTTATATTAAAAGGTTGGAAATAGAAATCGTCGGCAGACGATTCTCATTGCACGTAGGATGTCCTAAAAGGTTGGAGATTGGAACTGCTGCTAGGCAGTTTTCTTTGTATCCAATTGCTCAAAGACGATAGTTGGTTGGAACTAGAGAGTGGGGGATTTTATCTTAAGTTCGAAGAAGGTACGATGGAAAAATTTTCGGTGGCTGATAGTAGAGTGCTTGACAGATGAGGTATAAGGAAAAACTATAGCCAGGCTTTGGAAATATCTATTTGAATGGTCACGGGTTTTCTGTTATCATAGAACGGTAATAAGATTAGGAGAATATATGTCAAATAATTTACTTGTTTTACAATCAGATTTTGGTTTAGTTGATGGTGCAGTTTCAGCGATGATTGGTGTTGCTCTCCAAGAATCGAGAGATTTAGTTGTTCACCATCTAACACATGATATTACTCCGTACAATATCTTTGAAGGTTCTTATCGCCTCTTTCAAACGGTCGAATACTGGCCGGAAGGGACAACATTTGTTTCGGTTGTTGATCCAGGAGTTGGTTCAAAACGTAAGAGTGTAGTAGCTTTGACCGAACAAAATCACTATATTGTAACGCCAGATAATGGGACGCTATCCTTCATCAAAAAATATGTGGGGATAAAGGCGGTTCGAGAAATTTCAGAGGTGGCCAATCGCCGTGCCAATACAGAACATTCGTACACCTTCCATGGTCGAGATGTTTATGCCTATACGGGAGCTAAATTGGCTTCTGGACACATTAGCTTTGAAGAAGTTGGTCCA
Source organism: Streptococcus sp. 2020WUSS084 (assembly GCF_044427445.1). NCBI lineage: Bacteria > Bacillati > Bacillota > Bacilli > Lactobacillales > Streptococcaceae > Streptococcus > Streptococcus sp. 2020WUSS084. Next base: position 39,098 of record NZ_JAOTGC010000011.1, read on the forward strand.
GAATTAAGCGTGGATAAGATTGTGGAAATTCCAACAGTCCCAACGGAAGTTGGTTCAGATTATGTAAAAGGTGCAATTGATATTCTAGATGTTCGATTCGGCTCGCTTTGGACCTCGATTACGAGGGAAGAATTTTACACCTTGCAACCGCAGTTTGAAGATCGCTTTGAAGTGACCATATACAATAACGACATGCTTGTGTATCAAAACCAAGTAACCTATGGCAAGTCCTTTGCGGATGTACGAATCGGACAGCCATTGATTTATATCAATTCCCTCTATCGTGTAGGTGTTGCGATTAATCAGGGCTCATTTGCCAAGGCTTATAATGTCGGTGTAGGTCAAAATTGGCATATTGAAATCAAACGTATTAGTAATTAAAGAAATTTTAGGAGATAGTTATGAAAAATAATTCAATCAAAACAGTCGTTGCTACTGGTATCGGCGCAGCCCTCTTTGTGGTTATTGGTCATTTTATCAACATCCCAACCTTTGTCCCAAATACTTCTATCCAGCTTCAATACGCTGTTCAATCGCTATTGGCAGTTGTATTTGGTCCTGTGGTTGGCTTCTTGGTCGGTTTCATTGGTCACACGCTTAAGGATTCGTTGACTTACGGTCCATGGTGGTCATGGATTTTGGCATCAGGGGTCTTTGGTTTGGTTGTTGGTCTTACCAAAAAACGTCTGCGTATTCAAGAAGGGATTTTTGAAGGGAAAGATATTCTTTTCTTTAACCTTGTTCAGATTGCGGCGAATGTGCTTGCTTGGGGAGTCATTGCCCCAGTTTTAGATATTCTTATCTACAGTGAGGCGGCGAATAAGGTCTTTGCACAGGGACTTGTAGCAGGTATTGTAAACAGTATTACAGTTGCTATTGCAGGGACGCTCCTTTTGGCTGTTTATGCAAAATCTCAAACGAAGACAGGTAGCTTGTCTAAAGATTAAGTTTTTATTTTCCCTGGAAAAAATTCTAGGGTTTTTTAATACAAAAAAACACATACATGATATAATAATATAAAACAAGCGAAAACATGTGTTCAAGGGGAGAAGTATGGTCTGGACAGAAGAAAAGTTGGGACCGATTATTCATTCTATACTCAATCCTGACGAGGAAGTTTTAAGTCTTTATCAATCGAAAACGACGAAATCAATTTATGGATGCATTCTTTGGAATAGTTATTATTATAAGGTTTTCCGAGTTAGTAACCACCCATCACAATCTACATATAAACAGCCAACTTTTTATGATTTCCATGGCGAATTTTATATGAAAGGAGCGATTCGGACCTACCTTTACCACACGAACAGTTGGTATGAACTTAGTAAACAAGGCTACTACCTTCTTCTCTTTTTTCAAAAGTTATGGGATGAAAAGCAAGAGGTGGAGGCGAGTTGGCAAAATGGTAGGATGCAGATTCGCTTAGTGGTTGAAGAAGAGGGGTGGCAAGTCCATTACCGTTTTCCAGATCATCAGGCAAGGGAGGTTGAACGCCTATTGGCCTCAGGCATGCTGGTGGCCATTCGCTCCTCCAGAAATTTTATCAAGATACGGACGAGTCGTTTTGTTGCACCGTATATAGCTCTAATCAAACAGCGTCAACTTTATCGAAAAAAGCCGAGTAAAGCTATGCTCCAGTGGGAAAAATATCAAAGTCAACTTATTGAAATCCAAAGGACCTATCGGCTAGTGGAGGAAAGTGCTCCGCAAACTTTTTTTGGACACTGGTTGAATAAGGTCCAACTCTATCTCTGCTCTGCCATTGCCAGCTATTGGGAAGAAGTTATTGAAGGAGTGGAGTGGCAGGAGGCAAGAGCAATCAAAGAGCAAAGGAAAATCGAGAAGCCACATAATCCTATTGAAGATAAATGGAAGGAAAATATTGCTAGACGCCATAAGCGAAAAGTGGACCAACTTATCGGACATGATACCTTGGAAAAACTCCGACAGCTGAAAATAGAATTAGACGACTAAGAAGTTATAGCGAACCTTCAATAAATGCGGTAGCATGTCATCCATGTTACCGTATTTTTTACATATAAGCACTGAACCTGCGAATAGAGGTTCTAAATTTTCAGTTCAGATTTTTGTCTTTTGAGGGGCTAAACGATATAATCGTAAGGTATCATTTATTAGAAATGACAGAGTTTTATCATCTATTGCAAAGATTGAGAAGGAGAAATCATGTCAAAAGACATTCGTGTATTACTTTATTATAAATATGTCCCAATTGAAAATGCGGAAGCCTATGCTGCTGAGCATCTAGCTTTCTGTAAGTCTATCGGACTCAAAGGACGTATTTTGATTGCCGATGAGGGAATCAACGGTACTGTTTCTGGTGATTATGAAACAACTCAAAAGTACATGGACTACGTTCATGCAAACCCATTGTTCAGCGATTTGTGGTTTAAGATTGATGAAGAAAATGAGCAAGCTTTCAAGAAAATGTTTGTTCGTTATAAAAAAGAAATTGTTCACCTTGGTTTGGAAGACAACGACTTTGACAACGATATTGACCCACTTGTAACAACAGGTGCCTACTTGTCACCAAAAGAGTTCAAAGAAGCTCTCTTGGACGAAGATACAGTTGTTTTGGATACACGTAATGACTACGAGTACGACCTTGGGCATTTCCGTGGTGCTATCCGTCCAGACATCCGCAACTTCCGTGAATTGCCACAATGGGTCCGTGATAACAAAGAGAAATTCATGGACAAGCGCGTAGTTGTTTACTGTACTGGTGGTGTTCGCTGTGAGAAATTCTCAGGCTGGATGGTTCGTGAAGGCTACAAGGATGTCGGCCAGCTCCACGGTGGTATCGCAACCTATGGTAAAGACCCAGAAGTTCGTGGCGAATTGTGGGATGGTAAGATGTATGTCTTTGACGAGCGTATCGCGGTCGATGTTAACCATGTTAACCCAGTTGTCGTTGGTAAGGACTGGTTCGATGGCACACCATGTGAGCGCTATGTCAACTGTGGCAATCCATTCTGTAACCGTCGTATTTTGACATCAGAAGAGAATGAGCACAAGTATGTTCGTGGCTGTTCAGCTGAATGCCGTGCTCATGAGCGCAACCGTTACATTTCTGAAAGCGGCTTGACTCGTCAAGAATGGGCAGAACGCTTGGAAGCGATTGGGGAAACTCTGACTCCAGCAAATGCTTAGTAATACCAAAATTGCATTGAAAAATCAGTGCAATTTTTTTTTGCAATCAGAATTCTTTATATTTTTTCAGTCCATTCTATACGAAGCCTATCAATTAGAAAAGAGAAGGAGATGAAGTCTTGATTTCGCTTAATGTGGCGAGTAGGGAAGAAGTGGATAGACTTATCGAGCGTGTTGAAGCAAATGGTGGGCAAATTGCAGATCGCTCGACAGATGCCCATGGCTTTTATGGAGCAAGTTTTACGGACCTTGATGGGCATCATTTTAATGTGATTGTGAGGTAAGAAGGTAGAATTCATCTGCTCTAGAATCATGGATGAAGGTATTTGAAAAGGGAGAAACTGATGATTCTTCCTTTTTTTCAGAGTCAATTTACGCTATAATAGTCCTATGAAAAAAATCATTGAGTTTAAAGATTTTACATTTAGATACCAAGCGCAACAGGAACCCACTTTAAAAGACATTCAGTTAACGATTTATCAGGGAGAGAAAGTTCTGATTATTGGTCCATCTGGTTCAGGAAAGTCGACGATTGGACAATGTCTTAATGGGATTATTCCCAATATTTACAAGGGAGAACATAGCGGAAGTTTACTATTGGATGGTCAGGAAGTTTTTAATCTTTCAGTTTATGATAAGTCCTTGCTCGTATCAACGGTTCTTCAAGACACAGATGGTCAATTCATTGGCTTATCAGTTGCCGAGGACCTAGCATTTGCCTTGGAAAACGACATGGAAAGCCAGGTGGTGATGAAGCAAAAAGTAGGGGATTGGGCAGAAAGACTGTCTTTGACCGATTTGCTGGTACATCGACCACAAGATTTATCTGGAGGTCAAAAGCAACGTGTCAGTCTGGGCGGAGTTCTTATTGATGAGAGTCCTATTTTGTTATTTGATGAACCACTTGCTAATTTAGATCCCAAATCGGGCCAAGATACGATTGATTTGATTGACCGTCTGCACAAGCAAGAAGGGACCACAACCATTATTATCGAACACCGTTTAGAGGACGTACTGTATCGTCAGGTGGACCGAGTTGTATTGATTAATGACGGTCGGATTTTGTTCAATGGAGGACCTGATGATTTATTACGTACCTCATTGTTACAGGAAAACGGCATCCGTGAACCCTTATATCTATCGACTCTTCGCGCCTTAGGATATCCGATTGCGCAGTCAGAACATCTCTCCTCAGTTTGGGAAATTGATATTGAGGCTTTGAATATAGCATCCCTACCGACTCTACACTTTGAAAATGGAGAGAAAGAGGCTTTGTTAGAAGTCAAGCATCTTCATTTTTCCTATCCTAATAAACAAGTTCTTACAGACATTCGACTGACGATTCATAAGGGGGAACGTCTAGCTATTGTTGGAAAAAATGGTGCTGGGAAATCTACTTTAGCCAAGGTGCTTTGTGGTTTTATTCAGGGTAAGGGTGAGATTCTCTGGAAGGGGCAGTCAATCAAAGAAGATTCTGTTAAAGAGCGAGCAGAACGGATTGGCTATGTTCTTCAGAATCCCAACCAAATGATTAGCCAAACGATGATCTTTGATGAGGTTGCCCTTGGTTTGCGCATGCGAGGGATGACAGAAGAAGAAATCAAACACCGAGTTCACCATATCTTGAAGGTATGTGGCCTGTATCCGTTTCGTAATTGGCCGATTTCGGCACTTTCGTATGGGCAGAAAAAACGGGTAACGATAGCATCTATCTTGGTTCTCAATCCAGAAATTATTTTGCTAGATGAGCCAACAGCAGGACAAGATCAACGGCATTATCGGGAAATGATGGAGTTTTTGGACCAATTAAATGCTCAAGGGCATACCATTGTCATGATTACCCATGACATGCAACTCATGCTAGATTATTCAGATAGAGCTGTTGTTGTGGTGGATGGGCAGATTATTGAAGATGCAAGTCCAGCAGAAATTTTATCTGATGATACGGTGATTGAGCGAGCCAATTTAAAAGAAACATCAATTTTTCACTTGGCGGAGAGGTTGGGAGTTAATCCTTTAGAATTAACCATGTTTTATATGCAGGAAGAAAGGAGAGGAAGATGAGTCAACAAAAACTAATTGGTTACCATCCAGGAACTGGCTTTATTCATAGTTTATCGGCTGTCAGTAAATTACTCTTTTTTCTCATAGTTTCCATTCTTGCTATGATTACTTACGATACCCGCTTGGTTCTTTTTATCGCAGTATTTTCTCTAGCCTTGTTCAAAATGTCAGGGATTCGTTATAAAGAAATCTCTCTTGTTTTAATTCTGACGATCATTTTTGCTGCAATGAATGCCCTGATGGTTCACTTGTTTGCACCACGGTATGGAGTGGAACTTTACGGAGCAGATACTCCCTTGCTATCAGGTCTGGGAGTTTATTCCTTGACGAGTCAGCAAGCATTTTATCTGGTAAATCTTCTCTTGAAGTATTTTTGTACAGTTCCTTTAGCGATTATCTTTCTCATGACAACTCATCCTAGCCAGTTTGCTTCCAGCTTGAATCAAATTGGGGTATCCTACAAAGTTGCTTACGCAGTCAGTTTGACCATGCGCTATATTCCAGATATTCAAGAAGAGTTTTATACGATTCGAATGTCTCAAGAAGCGCGTGGTTTGGAATTGTCTAGGAAAGGAAAATTGATGGATCGTATAAAAGGGAATCTATCCCTTGTCATTCCTCTGATTTTCAGCTCCTTGGAGAGGATTGATACGATTTCAACGGCTATGGAATTGCGGCGTTTTGGAAAGAATAAAAAAAGAACATGGTATACCCAACAGCCTCTACAGAGAATAGATTACGCTGTCTTGCTATTTATTCTTGCTCTAGTAGTCGTGACAATCTATCTATTTTTTGTTAATCAGGGTCGATTCTATAATCCGTGGCGATGATTATTGAGTTTATTGGGCCGATTAACCCTTTATCGTTGACATTTAGGAAATATACTGTTACAGTAGGGAATGTAAATAAGTTTAGAGTTTAAGTATCAGTTTCATCTTTTGTTTTTCCTCTTGATAAGTTTTACAAATAAATAAAAAGAGGTAACACAAATGGTGCAAGGTACAGTTAAATGGTTTAATGCAGAAAAGGGATTTGGTTTTATTGCTCAAGAAAACGGTCCAGATGTATTTGCACACTTTTCTGAAATTCAGTCTAATGGTTTTAAATCTTTGGAAGATGGTCAAAAAGTGACATTTGAAGTGGAGCAAGGCCAACGTGGTCTTCAAGCAACCAATATTACAAAAATTGGATAATAAAAGAGCGGGTTTCTTAGTGAAACTCGCTTTTCTTATGTTTAAAGGGGTCTTTTATTTGGCATACCAGCTCTGCGTGGAAACTTATTTGGAGTTTCCTTTTTCTTTTCGACGATGGTCAATGTTCGAGGGTCGCCATTTGGAAGAGTATAGTCGTGGTTTTCGATGACTTTTGCGAAGAGGAGATTGAGTGCGTTTTTTGCCTGGGTCAATTCATCTTCTGCGCTGGACGCCTTGAGTGCAATTAATTTTCCGTTGAGCTTCAAATAAGGGATAGTCAATTCAGAAAGAATCTGCATGCGGGCAACTGCGCGTGCTGTGACAAGGTCAAATTGTGCACGGAAGTTCTTATCTTGTGCAAAGTCTTCTGCACGACCATGATAGAAATGAACACCTTCGAGCTCTAGTTCTTCGGCAAGCAAATGTAAAAAGTTAATTCGTTTATTAAGAGAATCAATGATGGTAACATCTAGTTGCGGAAAGATAATCTTCATAGGTAGGCTAGGAAATCCAGCTCCAGCTCCAATATCTAAAAGCCGAAGAGGTTCGTTCTGAATATGGCCTTGCAAGATTGGAGCGATAGAATCGTAGAAATGCTTCAGATAGACTTCGCTTTCCTCGGTAATAGCTGTCAGATTGATTTTTTCATTCCATTCCACTAATAGTTGGAAATAGCGATGAAATTGGTGTTTTTGTTGGTCGGTTAATTGAATACCTTGGTCTGCCAAGGTTTTATAAAATACTTCAGGTTTCATAATCTTATCTTATCATAATTTAAGCAAAAGAAAAACCCAGAAGAGTCTGGGAATTTTCTTATTGACCATCTGTCTGTCCCGTCGCAGGATTGTTTCCTGTTGTTGCAGTTTCAGTTGAAGAAGTTGCAGTCTCGGTGGAAGTTCCAGATGATGTTTCGCTTGATGTTGTCGTCGCTTCGGCCGTTTCACTAGTTTCAGTCGAACTAGAAGAACTTGTACTATAGCTAGTGTACGTGTTATAAGCATTGGATAGTGAGCGACTACCTCTGAGATAGTAGTTGGAACCGTAACGTACGAGTCCGCTTGGCATCTCCCAATCGGTAGCTGTATAGTCCGAATGCATAAAGAGCATCATATTGTGGTAGACATCTGTTACAATTCGCATGCTGTTATCAAGGATAGGAGTCATACGATTGGTATATCCGGTCCAAACAGCCATTGCATACTGACTAGAATATCCAACAAAGTTTTCATCAGGAACGACCATGTAGCTATAATTTGCTTCTGGAATTGCAGCTAGAATAGTATCCGTTTCGCTATCGGTATAGTTTGATGTACCTGTTTTACCTGCCATAGGAACTCCACTAACAGAAGCGTTTAATCCATAACCGTAAGACATAACAGCCTTCATCATATCGGTCATCATGTAGGCTGTTTCGGCAGACATGACTTGAGTACCTTGAGGAGCGTATTCTGTTACTGTTCCATCACTAAAGACAATTTTATTGACATACTGCGGAGCGTAGTATGTGCCGCCATTGGCAAAAGCGGCGTAGGCAGCAGCCATCTTTTCACTACTTGCCCCGTACTGGCTACCAGTGTCGGATGTATTACTTGAAATAGCATTAGAGTAATGAATATCAGGGTAATCGATACCAACGCTATTCAAAAATTTCAAGGCATTTTCTAAGCCTGTAGCTTCCAATGCTTTAACGGCTGTAACATTTCGAGAATACTGAATAGCAGTCTTAACAGAGATATTACCATAGTATTGTTTATCCCAGTTATTGACAGGAGTTGTTGTACCAGGATAGTTATAAGGACCGTCTAAGATTAAATCTGCTGTAGATGTATAAATGCCGTTTTCAAAAGCAGGAGCATAGTCTGTGATTGGCTTCATTGTAGAACCGAAGTCGCGGTTGGTCTCAACGGCTTGGTTGGTACCAAATGAGACGTTTGTTTCTTGTTTACGACCACCTAATTGCGCAACGACTTTACCATTAGAAACATCCACAACCGTTGAAGCTACCTGTAATAAATCATCTGGATAGCTGACATACATATCTGTATTGTAGATATTCCAAAGTTGTTGCTGGGCGGCAGGATCGACGTTCGTATAGACATCCATCCCTGTTGTCAGCAAGTTGTAACCTGTTTTTTCTTCAACTTCTTCAACGACTTGTTTCAGATAGTTGTCCATATAAGCAGGATAAGCAGCTGCATTAGATAGTGGTTGCAAACCATCTGTTACAGGTGTTAGAATAGCTTGTTCATACTGGGTATTATCAATGTACTTTTCTTCCAGCATCTCAGCCAATACCAAATCGCGACGTGCTTTTGCATCTTCTGGATTGGTATAAGGATCATATTGGTTTGGCGCTTGGGGCATTCCTGCTAAAAGAGCTAATTGAGGAAGAGTCAAATCTTTTAACTCTTTTCCATAAAAAGCAAGAGCAGCAGTCTTCATACCGTAATTACCATTTGACATATACACCTTGTTGATGTAGTAGGTCAAAATCTCTTGTTTGGTATTGCGGCGTTCCAATTGAGTAGCCAGCCAAGCCTCTTGAATTTTCCGTTTTAGATTTTGATCTTCTACGGATGTCGAGAAATAAGTCAGCTTGATAAACTGTTGGTCAAGTGTCGAGCCACCCTGCAAATGTCCTCCACTCAGGTTATTAATCAGGGAACCTGCAATACGAATCACGTCAACCCCTCTATGATTGAAGAAGCGTTGGTCTTCGATTGCGACAATCGCATTTACCAAGTCTGTTGGAATTTCTTCAGTCTTGGCACTCGAACGTTTTTCTGCTCCTAAATCTGCAATAAGATTTCCGTTCTTATCGTAAATTTTACTTGACACAGTTGCTGTCAAAGATTCTTCTGTCAATTCTGGAGCGCTTTGGATGTAGTAAACAACCAATGCAGCTCCGGCCAGGCAGGCAATGATAGCCCCCGCAAGTAAAATATTTGCAGTGATTAGAAGAGCTTTTTTAATTGTTGTAGTTTTCAAAAGATTCACCACCTAATAGATTTTTTTCAACGATTTCCAGATATGGGATGCTGGGGAAACGCCCCATTTGAATCTCAAAGCCGTATTGTCGAATAAAGGTTAGGGGCATCGACTTACTACCCATGTCTACTTGATAAAATTCGATCAAATGAGTGGCTGGCAAGAGATAGGTTTCTTTTAATGTTGAAAAGTGAAGAAGGACAAAACAAATGCCACCTTGTTTAACAACCTGTTTCATGTGTTCGATCTGATGCGCATGAAAATTTTTCATGGGCATGGATGCTTTTTGGCGTGTCTCTTTCGCTTCAAAATCAATATAATGTCTTTTAAAAACACCAGAGTAGTCTGTGGTAGATGCCTGTCGAAAGTATGCTTCGACAATCTTAGCACGGCTCCGTTTGGGGTAATCAACTTTTACAATTTGCACGGGAGTTGGCTTCTTGTGAATGACAGCAATATCGTGCGCAAGGTAATATTGATTGCTATCGTTGATAGCGGCCTCAAAAGACATTCCGCGATTAGCAAAGTTTACTCGCTGGGATGAAATAGGACTGGTTCTATTGATTTTTTTTGACACCTTATGAGGATAATTGACCATAGAACTCCTTCTTGATAAAATAATATCAGCATATTATACCATAATTAGCGAAAAGAGTACAAGAAATGGATACTAAGAGCCTTTTGGTAACAGGTTATAGACATACAGACCTGGGAATTTTTTCAGAAAAAGATCCTCGACTGCACATTATTAAATCTGCAATTCGTAGGAATTTTATTCGTTTTTTAGAAGAGGGTGTTAGTTGGTTTATACTGACAGGTCAATTGGGTTTTGAATACTGGTCCTTAGAAGTCTTAGAAGATTTACGAGCCGAGGGGTATCAACTGAGTATTGCAACAATATTTCCATTTGAAAATCATGGCGAACAGTGGAATGAGGCTAACCAAGCAAAGTTAGCACGGTTTAAGCAGGTTGATTTTGTAAAGTATGCCTATCCACGCTATGAAAACCCAGGGCAATTTAGAGACTATAACCAGTTTTTACTGGATAATACGACAGGTTGTTATTTGTTTTACGATTCTGAAAATGAAACCAATTTGAAATATTTATATCACATGGTCTTAAAGAAAGAAGAATATAATAGAAAAACGCTTACCTTTGAAGAATTGAATGAGGAGGCTGAAAATTTTTCAAATTCTGAGTGATTTGACTTGATTTTTCCTTATTTTTTTTAATATAATAGGAGTAGTGACGTTTTAGATTAGGGAGAGAGAGATGGCAAGTATTAAATTTACGACAAAAGATATTTTCGAGCAAGATTTTAAAATTGGTTTTCGTGGCTATGATCAAGATGAAGTGAACGATTTTCTTGATGATATTATGAAAGACTATGATGCTTATGAAGCGATTATCAAGGAATTAAAAGGCGAAATTGCTCGATTGAAAGCGCAGGCAGCAAATTCTCCCAAAACAACTCTTCCTACTGAAGAATCGAATGACGTATTGCGTACGGAACGTCCATCTTCAGCGACAAACTTTGATATTCTCCGCCGTCTGAATCGTCTGGAGAAAGAAGTATTTGGAAAACAAATCGTTCAGGATCAAGAATAGAAAATTGTACCCCTAAACTGACACTTTATTCGCAGTTATTTTCTTGTACACAAATACATTCTGTATTTGTGTACAAGATATTCCTTGATTTAAAGTGGCTTGCTTTGTAGATACAACTTCTAAGATAATTAAGGTGCAATTTTTGGATAATCGCGTGGTAGTTTTCTACCATGAGGAAAGTCCATGCTAGCACTGGCTGAGATGCCAGTAGTGTTTGTGCTAGGCGAATCAATAAGCCTAGGGACGCCCTTGGGCGTTACGGCGGTTAAAATGGCTAAGTCTTTTGATATGCCAGAGTAGATCTGAAAGTGCCACAGTGACGAAGTTTTTATGGAAACGTAAAAAATGGAACGCGGTAAACCCCTCAAGCTAGCAACCCAAACTTTGGTCGGGGCATGGGATGGATGGAAATGAACAGAAATCCTGACTGTTTAGACAGTAGACAGATGATTATCGAAGGTGGTAGAACCTAGTACCACCGGAACAAAACATGGCTTACAGAAAATTGCATAAAATAGGTAGCTAGCTCTGCTAGCTTTTATTGTAGAGGAAAAAAATGAAAAAACAATTTGAGTTGATTGCAACGGTAGCAGCTGGTCTGGAAGCGGTTGTGGGTCGAGAAATTCGTAATCTCGGCTATGAATGTCAAGTGGAAAATGGCCGTGTTCGATTCCAAGGAGATGTAAAATCCATTATCGAAACCAATATCTGGCTGCGTTCAGCAGATAGAATTAAAATCATTGTTGGACAATTTCCAGCAAAGACTTTTGAAGAGTTGTTCCAAGGAGTTTTTAACTTGGATTGGGAAAATTACTTGCCTCTAGGCTGCAAGTTCCCCATTTCCAAGGCCAAATGTGTCAAATCGAAATTGCATAATGAACCAAGTGTGCAGGCTATTTCTAAGAAAGCAGTTGTAAAGAAACTGCAGAAACACTTCTCTCGTCCCGAAGGGGTTCCCTTGCAAGAGATGGGGGCAGAGTTTAAAATTGAAGTGTCAATTTTGAAAGATGCGGCGACAGTCATGATTGATACGACAGGTTCTAGTTTGTTCAAACGTGGTTATCGGGTGGAAAAAGGTGGCGCACCAATCAAAGAAAATATGGCAGCTGCTATTTTGCAATTATCGAATTGGTATCCAGATAAACCGCTTATTGACCCTACTTGCGGCTCGGGAACTTTCTGTATTGAGGCAGCTATGTTGGCAAAAAATATAGCCCCAGGCTTGAAGAGAAGTTTTGCATTTGAGGAATGGCCGTGGGTTGAGGATCAATTGGTGGCTGCATTACGCAAAGAAGCGCAAGCTTCTATCAAAACAGATTTGGTATTAGATATTGCTGGTTCAGATATTGATGCTCGTATGATTGAAATTGCGAAGAAGAATGCATTTGCGGCAGGAGTTGAGCAGGATATTGTTTTCAAGCAAATGCGTGTGCAAGACTTGCGTTCAGATAAAATTAATGGTGTCATCATTTCTAATCCACCTTACGGAGAACGTTTGTTGGATGATGAAGCCATTGTTACCCTTTATCGAGAAATGGGGCAGACTTTTGAACCACTCAAAACATGGTCTAAGTTTATTCTAACTAGTGATGAGTTGTTTGAAACCCGTTTTGGACAGCAAGCGGATAAGAAGCGCAAACTGTATAATGGTACCCTAAAAGTGGATCTTTATCAATTTTTTGGTCAACGAGTGAAACGTCAAGTGCAAGAAGTGCAAGGATAGGAGGACATCGTGGGAGAAAAAAATAGTCATCATCTTCCTTTGGATGAGGAGAAAGTTTTAGATTTTGAAGTGGCGAAAGATTTAACAATCGAAGAAGCAGTCAAAAAACATAAGGAAATTGAAGCGGGTGTGACAGAAGATGATGGTCTCTTGGATCGTTATATCAAGCAACACCGCGCAGAAATTGAATCTCAAAAATTTGAAACCAAAATCAATCATCTTCCTTTAGTTGAGGTGGCTGATGAGGAAAAAAGTCAAGGACATGAAAGCGCGGAAGAGGTAGAAGCAAATGAGTCTTCTCTTACGGAAGTTAGTGAGGAGATTGCTCCTATTGTAGAAGAACTTTCGGTAACTCCGATGGAAACCTTGGAAGAAACAGTGATTGCAAGTACTGTAGCAATGGAGGGGTTATCTTCAGTGGCAGATGATTCTAGTTTAGAATTGGAAGAAGATGAAGCCGAAGACTTGGACCATAGTGAGGGCGCAGATAGGGACCAGAAAAAGAAATTTTACTTCTGGTCAGCAGTAGGGCTTTCAATGATTGGTGTAATGGCGACGGCGCTGGTTTGGATGAATTCGGTTAACAAATCGAATACTGCGACTTCTTCAAGTTCAACAAGTACAAGCCAGACATCATCGACAGCATCAAGTTCGACAGATGCGAATGTGACCGCTTTTGAACAGCTCTATAATAGTTTCTTTACGGATAGTAGTTTGACCAAGCTAAAAAATTCAGAGTTTGGTAAATTAGCAGAACTGAAAGTGCTGTTGGAAAAATTGGATAAGAATTCGGACAGTTATACCAAAGCTAAAGAACAGTATGATCATCTTGAAAAAGCCATTGCAGCCATTCAGGCCATTAATGGTCAGTTTGATAAAGAAGTCGTTGTTAATGGTGAAATTGATACAACGGCGACGGTTAAATCAGGAGAATCTCTTTCTGCGACAACGACAGGGATTAGTGCGGTTGACAGTCTATTGGCATCGGTCGTGAATTTTGGTCGTTCACAACAGGAAGTCGCTTCGGCTACGGTAGCAAGTGAGGCTGCAGTCACAAGCAACCAAACTGTATCTACTGGTGTACCAGCGACAACAGAAGTCGCTTCAACAACGGTTTCAGGCTCAACAACCGACTTTGGTGTTGCCGTGCCAGCTGGTGTCGTCTTGCAACGTGACCGCAGTCGTGTTCCTTATAATCAAGCAATGATTGATGATGTAAACAATGAAGCATGGAATTTCAATCCAGGTATTCTTGAAAATATTGTGACGATCTCGCAACAACGTGGGTATATAACAGGCAATCAATATATATTGGAAAAAGTCAATATTATCAACGGCAATGGCTACTACAATATGTTTAAACCAGATGGGACCTACTTGTTCTCTATAAATTGTAAGACAGGTTACTTTGTCGGTAATGGTGCTGGTCATTCTGATGCCTTGGATTATTAAACAAAAAAGCGGTTTACCCGCTTCGGATTGAAGAAAAAGTCCATTTTGGACAATTTTCTTCAATCTTTTTTTCTTTATGTTGAAAATAAAAAACTCTCAGAAACGCCGAAATATCAATGTTTCTAAGAGTTTAATGACTTGCTATCTTTCGCAAACTTCTTCAATTTTTTATATTTTTAGGAGTTTGTCTACGTTCTGAGCGGTTTATCCGCTTTTTTGTTAGATTGGTTTTCTTTCAAAGGCGTCGGTAGAGATTCCTTGAGAAAGGATTAGTTTGGCCCATTCTTTAGCTGAATGAAGGCTGTGGTCTTTGTAGTTACCGCATGATTCAATGGTTGTCCCAGGAACGTCCTCCCAAGTGATACCTTCTGCAATTTCTTCCAAACTCGACTTAATGACTTGAGCAATCTTTTCAGAGTCTTGTTTTCCCCACATAATCATGTGGAAACCTGTCCGACACCCGAAAGGAGAGCAGTCGATTAGCCCGTCGATGCGCTGGCGAATTAGTTTAGCTAATAGATGCTCGATGGTATGTAGACCAGCTGTATCCATTGCATTTTCGTTGGGTTGGATAAGGCGAATATCAAAGTTTGTAATAATGTCTCCTTTGGGTCCGACTTCTTCAGAAATTAAGCGGATGTAAGGTGCTTTTACAATAGTGTGGTCTAGCTCGAAGCTTTCGACAGTGACTTCTTTTTTCATGTTTTCCTCCAAATAAGTGATGAATTTATTATACCATATTTGACAATTTGGAATTGTGAAATCGTTTCAAATATGATAAAATAGATACAGATTTTGTGAAAATCGAATTATAAAAAAAGAGGTAGAAATATGGATATCATTACAGTAGTAGTGACACTTGTTTCTGCTCTCATTGGTTTAGTATTAGGTTACTTTGCCATTTCTTTGAAGATGAAATCTGCAAAAGAAACTGCAGAATTGACACTTTTAAACGCAGAACAAGAAGCTAGTAATGTTCGTGGTCGAGCAGAAGAGCAGGCTGAGGTTATTCTAAAAACAGCTGAGCGCGATCGCCAGACCTTGAAAAAAGAATTACTCTTGGAAGCTAAGGAAGAAGCTCGTAAGTACCGAGAAGAAATTGCAGAAGAATTTAAGTCAGAACGTCAAGAGTTGAAGCAAATCGAATCACGCTTGACAGAGCGGGCAACCAGCTTGGACCGCAAAGACGATAATTTGACCAACAAGGAAAAGACTTTGGAACAAAAGGAACAAAGTCTGACCGATAAAGCTAAGCACATTGATGAGCGTGAACAAGAAGTTGTAAAACTCGAAGAACAAAAAGCTTTGGAGTTAGAACGAGTGGCGGCCCTCAGTCAAGAAGAGGCGAAGGAAATCATCCTTACCGATACACGTGATAAATTGACGCATGAAATTGCGACTCGTATCAAGGAAGCAGAGCGTGAAGTAAAAGAACGTTCTGACAAGATGGCAAAGGACTTGTTAGCCCAAGCGATGCAACGCATATCAGGTGAATATGTGGCTGAGCAGACGATTACATCGGTTCATTTACCGGATGATGCGATGAAGGGACGGATTATTGGACGTGAGGGTCGAAATATTCGTACCTTTGAAAGTCTCACAGGTATCGATGTTATCATTGATGATACGCCGGAAGTGGTTGTTCTATCAGGTTTTGATCCGATTCGCCGTGAGATTGCCCGTATGACCATGGAGACCTTGCTTCAAGATGGTCGTATTCATCCAGCTCGTATTGAGGAGTTGGTTGAGAAACACCGTGTAGAGATGGATAACCGTATTCGTGAGTATGGGGAAGCTGCTGCTTATGAAGTTGGGGCACCAAACCTTCATCCAGACTTGATTAAAATCATGGGACGTTTGCATTTCCGTACCTCTTATGGACAAAATGTTCTTCGCCACTCAATCGAAGTTGCTAAATTAGCAGGTGTACTTGCTGCTGAATTGGGCGAGAATGTGAATTTGGCACGTCGAGCTGGTTTCCTACATGACGTTGGTAAAGCTATTGACCGTGAGGTGGATGGAAGCCACGTTGAAATTGGTACAGAATTGGCTAAGAAATATAAAGAGAATCCAATTGTTATCAATGCGATTGCTAGTCACCATGGCGATGTAGAAGCGACAAGTACTATCGCAGTCATTGTGGCTGCGGCAGATGCTCTGAGCGCTGCTCGTCCAGGTTCGCGTCGTGAATCTATGGAAGCTTACATCAAACGTCTGCAAGACTTGGAAGAAATCGCCAACAGTTTTGAAGGGATTAAACAATCCTATGCTATTCAGGCTGGTCGTGAAATTCGGATTATCGTTCATCCTAACAAGGTCACTGATGATCAGATTACCATTTTGGCCCATGATGTTCGTGAGAAAATTGAAAATAACCTGGATTATCCAGGAAATATCAAAATCACAGTTATTCGTGAAACAAGAGCAACAGATGTTGCTAAGTAAATGTAGAAGAGTCCGAAGGGCTCTTTTTCTACTGGCTCAAAGTTCGTTTAGGGTTGGGAATAGAAAATATTCTAATCGTATTTAAAAGCAGTTGAAATTCATGCTAAATTTTGTTACACTAGAATGAAAGATTTAAAAGGAGATATCATGAAAGAGCGAGGCTTACTCATTGTCTTTTCTGGCCCATCTGGTGTTGGAAAAGGAACAGTTCGAAAGGAAATTTTTGAAAGCTCTGATAATAAATTTGAATATTCTGTATCCATGACGACACGTCCACAGAGACCGGGAGAAGTTGATGGAGTTGACTATTTCTTCCGTAGTCGTGAGGAATTTGAAGATTTGATTCGCCAGGGTCAAATGTTGGAATATGCAGAGTACGTTGGAAATTACTATGGAACACCTCTGACCTATGTCAATGAAACTCTTGATAAGGGAATTGATGTCTTTTTAGAAATTGAAGTACAGGGTGCCCTCCAAGTGAAGAAAAAGGTTCCAGATGGGGTGTTCATTTTCTTGACACCACCTGACTTGGAGGAGTTGCAAGATCGCTTGATTGGTCGCGGAACGGATAGTGAGGAAATTATTGCTCAACGTATCGAACGTGCCAAGGAAGAGATCGCCTTGATGCGTGAGTATGATTATGCAGTTGTGAACGATGAAGTCCCGTTGGCTGCTGAGCGTGTCAAGCGTATTATCGAAGCAGAACATTTCCGTGTAGACCGAGTGATTGGTCGCTACGATGAAATGATTCGTGAACAGATAGCAGAACGATAAAAGAAAGAAGAGAGAATCGCATTATGATGTTGAAGCCGTCAATTGATACCTTGTTGGATAAGGTACCATCTAAGTATTCTTTGGTTATTCTTGAGGCTAAGCGTGCCCATGAATTGGAAGCAGGTGCCAAACCAACTCAAGAATTCACCTCAGTGAAATCCACCCTACGCGCCTTGGAAGAAATTGAATCAGGTAATGTAGTTATCCACCCAGACCCAGAAGCGAAACGTGAGGCTGTTCGTCGCCGTGCCGAAGAGGCTAAACGTTTGGCGGAAGAAGAAGAGCGTAAAATCAAAGCTCAAATTGCTAAAGAAAAAGAAGAAGGCGAAAAGATTTAGAAACAAGACTCGGTTGGGATTGCCATCCGGGTTTCTTTTCACTTTCGGAATGATGGAAGTTTTGACAGAAAGGAGGTAGGTCATTTAGCTTATCTTTTAATATTTGCTCCAACTAATAGTTGGAGGTTATACATAAAGTGAACCTTGTTCGCATCAGTCGTGGTATTAGAAGGTAAAATAAATGGAGATGGTATGTTAGCACAGATTATTGTAGACGTCCCTTTGATGCAGACAGATCAAGCTTATTCCTATCGAGTTCCAGCTGAGTTGGAAGAGGGGCTCAAGGTTGGCGTGCGTGTCCATGTACCCTTTGGTAAGGGAAATCGGCTGATTCAAGGGATTGTAGTTGACTTGATTGATGAAGATGATGAAAATAACTTACAAGACTTGAAAGAGCTTGCCGAGGTTTTGGACTATAGTCCTGTTCTCAATCAAGAGCAATTTTGGTTGGCGGACCAGATGAGAAAGTCGGTCTTCTCCTATAAAATTACTCTCTTAAAATCCATGTTACCCAGCTTGCTCAATTCGACCTATGACAAATTGCTCCGTCCAGGGCTTGGTTTGGAAATAGCAGAGCAGATTAGTCTGTTTGGTGATAAGGAGCAGATTCGTTTTTCTGACTTGGACGTGACAGAGCAAGGGAAAATCATGCGTCTGGCCCAGTCAGGAAAAATCTTGGTAGACTATGTGGCCAAGGATAAAAAGCAAATCAAGACAGAAAAATGGTACCGAGTTTGTCTGGAGAAATTACGAGAAGCAGACATTAGCAATCGGGCTAAAAAACGGCAGCAGTTAAGGGAATTTCTTCTGGAACAGTCGGAAGACCAGCTCCTTTCAAACCTAAAATCGTACTATTCAGCTGATACGCTCCGCTATTTCCAAGAAAAAGGCTATATAGAAGTCTGGGAAGAGGAAGTGTCGCGGACTCAGGGTGTTTTTGATAAGGTAGAAAAAACGCAGGCCTTGGATTTGAATCCAGAGCAGGCCATTGCGGTTCGGGAGATTGTGGCCTCTATCGGTCAGGAAAGTCAGACATTTCTACTGCAAGGAGTGACAGGTTCTGGGAAGACGGAAGTTTATCTTCAGGTTATTGATAGGGTCTTGAAAATGGGGAAAACGGCTATTATGCTGGTGCCTGAAATTTCCTTGACCCCTCAGATGACCAATCGTTTTATTTCTCGTTTTGGCCAGCAGGTCGCCATTTTGCACTCGGGCTTGTCTGATGGTGAGAAGTACGATGAGTGGCGGAAGATTGAGGCGGGGAATGCTCAGGTGGTTGTCGGGGCCCGCTCGGCTATTTTTGCCCCTTTGACAAACTTGGGTGTTATCATCATTGATGAGGAGCATGAGGCGACCTACAAGCAGGACAGCAATCCACGCTACCATGCGCGTGATGTGGCAAAGTTGCGGGCGGATTATAATCGAGCGACCCTGGTCTTGGGGTCTGCTACGCCGAGTCTTGAAACACGGGCTCGGGCTAGTCGAGGAGTCTATGGAAGACTGACTCTTAACCAGAGGGCCAATCCCTTGGCTCGTATTCCAGAAGTGGAAGTTGTGGATTTCCGTGATTATATCGGTCAGCAGGAGGCTAGTAATTTTACCCCTGTTCTGATTGAAAAGATAAGAGAAAAATTGGCTCGTAAGGAACAGGTCGTTCTTATGTTGAATAGGCGTGGTTATTCTTCTTTTGTCATGTGTCGTGATTGCGGGAGTGTTGACCAGTGTCCCAACTGTGATATTTCACTTACGCTCCATATGGACACAAAAACGATGAATTGCCATTATTGTGGTTTTCAAAAGGGGATTCCTCAGACCTGTCCAAACTGTCAAAGTCGTTCTATTCGTTATTATGGGACGGGTACGCAAAAGGCCTACGATGAATTGCAGGAGCTCTTGCCAGAAGCTAGAATTTTGCGTATGGATGTGGATACTACCAAGAAAAAAGGTGCTCATGAGGACTTGCTCGAACGGTTTGGTCGAGGAGAAGCGGAAATTCTTCTGGGAACCCAGATGATTGCCAAGGGGCTGGATTTTCCGAATGTGACCCTAGTTGGCGTGCTTAATGCGGATACGGCTCTGAGTTTGCCTGATTTTCGGTCTTCTGAGCGGACCTTCCAGTTGCTAACTCAGGTAGCTGGTCGGGCTGGTCGAGCTGATAAGGAAGGGGAGGTCCTGATTCAGACCTATAACCCCAATCATTATGCTATTGCTTTTGCCAAAGAGCAGGATTATGAAGGTTTCTATCGTTATGAGATGGGCATTCGGAAAAATCTTGGTTATCCACCTTACTATTTTACGGTGGGTCTAACCTTTTCGCACAAGTCAGAAGAATTTGTCGTGAAAAAAGCCTATGAAACTGTAGCCTTTCTCCGTCAACACTTAACGGAGGCTATCCAAATCTTGGGACCGACGCCCAAGCCTATTGCCAGAACCCATAATCTCTACCACTACCAGATTATCTTGAAATACCGGCATGAAGACCGTTTGGAAGAGGTATTGAATCAGATTTTGGATTGGACACAGGAGAGAGAAAATCAAGATTTGCGGCTGGTGATTGATAATGAACCGCAGAATATGATGTGAGGTCACTATTGACCTTGCATTTTTTTGTTTTAAGAACCTTTGATTAAGGAAAAAATAAGCAAAAATGATATAATTAGGGGATAGTATAATTGATATGAATCAGAAAATGAAAAGGAGATGAGAACACGAATATGACAAAGTTGATTTTTATGGGAACGCCAGCGTTTTCAGCGACGGTCTTAAGAGGGCTCTTAGCTGATGGAAATTACAACATACTGGCAGTTGTAACCCAGCCAGACCGAGCTGTTGGACGAAAAAAAGTCATCCAAATGACACCTGTGAAAGAAGTAGCCTTGGAATACAATTTACCAGTCTATCAACCAGAGAAGCTATCTGGAAGTCAAGAAATGGATGAGCTGATGAATTTAGGAGCAGATGGGATTGTGACGGCAGCTTTTGGGCAATTCCTACCAACCAAATTATTGAACTCAGTTGACTTTGCAGTCAATGTTCATGCTTCTCTTCTTCCTAAATACCGTGGCGGTGCCCCTATCCATTACGCTTTGATTAACGGTGATGAACGTGCTGGTGTAACCATCATGGAAATGGTCAAGGAAATGGATGCCGGTGACATGATTTCCAGCGATAGCATTGCTATTGAAGAAAGCGACAATGTCGGCACCTTGTTTGAAAAGTTGGCTGTTGTTGGTCGAGATTTATTATTACAAACCTTACCAGCCTATATTGCTGGTGACTTGAAACCAGTCGCTCAAAATCCAGAACAGGTAACCTTCTCACCAAATATCCAGCCAGAAGAAGAGGTACTGGATTGGAATAAGACAGCTCGTCAACTATTTAATCAGATTCGCGGTATGTACCCGTGGCCCGTTGCCCACACCTATTGGCAAGGGGAACGTTTTAAAATTCAAGAAGCTGTAGAAGCAGAAGGTGAAGGATCAGTTGGTCGGGTTATTGCTCGAAGCAAGAAAGAATTGATCATTGCGACAGGTCAGGGAGCCCTTTCTCTGAAAACTGTTCAGCCAGCTGGTAAGCCAAAAATGACCATTGCAGACTTTTTAAATGGTGCAGGTCGAGATATTGCAGTAGGAGATCAATTTGGTGATCAATAAACATGAAACAGCAAGAAGTCTAGCCCTATCTGTATTGGAACAAGTCTTTGATCAAGGTGCTTACTCGAACATCGCTCTCAATAAGGCTCTAGAATCTTCTCGTTTATCAGCACAGGACAAGGGCTTGGCGACCGAATTGGTTTATGGGACGGTTTCTCGTAAAATTACCCTAGAGTGGTATTTGGCACATTTTATCGAAGATAGGGAAAAGTTGGACACTTGGGTCTACTATCTCCTCATGTTGAGCCTCTACCAGTTGGTATATTTGGACAAATTGCCCCCTCACGCAGTTGTCAATGAGGCAGTTAATATTGCCAAGCGAAAGCCTGGAACTGACAAATTTGTTAATGCCATTTTGCGTAAGCTTAGTCAGGATTCCTTGCCGAAACCAGCAGATATTAAAAGAAAGAACAAACGTCTATCCGTTCAATATTCTGTGCCAGTTTGGCTGGTCCAAACCCTGATTGCAGAATATGGCGATGAACGTGCAGAGAAGATTTTCCAAAGCTTACATGATCGGAATAAGGCCAGTGTACGCGTGACAGATGGTCAACAAGTGGAGCAATTGGCAGAGGAGCTAGGCGCCCAACACTCGCAGTTATCACCAGTTGGGTTGGTTAAATCCCATGGACACTTTGCGGGGACAGATTATTTCAAGAAAGGACTTATCACCATTCAAGATGAAACCAGTCAATTGGTGGCTCCGACTTTGGATATTCAAGGAGATGAAATCATCTTGGATGCCTGTGCAGCTCCGGGTGGAAAGACCTGTCATATGGCAAGCTATCTTACGGATGGAAAAGTTTATGCGTTGGATTTATATGATCATAAACTAAACCTGATTGAAGAAAACGCACTTCGTTTAGGTCTAGAAGATAAGATTGAGACCAAACGTCTGGACGCCAGTCGTGTTCATGAAACATTTGGCCCTGATACCTTTGATAAGATATTGGTAGACGCCCCTTGTTCAGGTATCGGACTCATCCGCCGTAAGCCAGATATTCGTTATAACAAGGCATCGATGGACTTTGATTCTCTAAAGACTATCCAGTTGCAGATACTGGACAGTGTTTGCCAAAGCTTGAAAATTGGTGGTATAATAACCTATAGCACATGTACGATTATTGCTAAGGAAAACCAAGAGGTTATTCAAGAATTTCTGCAAAACCATCCCAATTTTGAGCAGGTGACACTAGAACACCCTCAAACAGATATTATGGTGGATGGCTGCTTGTTGATAACCCCTGAACAGTATAAGACAGATGGATTTTTCATCGGTCAACTTAGACGAAAATCCTAGAATAAGAGGAGGAAGTTGCTTAGCAACGATAAAAATTATGGAAATTGCATTACTTACTGATGTAGGACAGAAACGTTCGAACAACCAAGACTATATCAATCGCTACAAAAACCGTGCAGGGATTGATTTGGTCGTGTTAGCTGATGGAATGGGTGGTCACCGTGCCGGCCATATTGCTAGTGAAATGGCAGCAACAGATTTGGGAGCTGCTTGGGTTGATACTCAATTAGTGACCTTAAATGATGTCCGTGAATGGATGGTTGCAATTATTGACGCTGAAAACCAAAAGATTCATGAACTTGGACAGACAGAAGAATACAAGGGGATGGGAACAACTCTTGAAGCAGTTGTTGTCATCGACAACCAAATGATCTATGCCCATGTCGGAGATTCACGAGTTGGATTGATTAGAGATGGCGAATATACACGTCTAACCAACGACCATTCGCTGGTAGGTGCCCTTGTTCGAGCTGGTCAGCTCACAGAAGAAGAAGCACAGCGTCATCCTCAAAAAAATATTGTAACGCAGTCCATCGGACAAGCCGAACCAATTGAACCAGACATTGCTTTGAAAACCCTTGAGGTTGGAGATTACGTCCTTATTAACAGCGATGGCTTAACCAATATGGTACCAACCGAGGACATTCGTGATATTGTATTGAGTGATGTTTCAATTGAAAGCAAGGTAGAAACACTTGTACGTTTTGCCAATAATGCAGGCGGTCTAGATAATATTACAGTAGGTTTGCTTCACATTACGGAGGAGGCTAGGTAATGATTCAAATCGGTAAGATCTTTGCCGGTCGGTATCGAATCGTTCGGCAAATTGGTCGAGGCGGTATGGCAGATGTTTACCTAGCAAGAGATTTGATTTTAGATGGAGAAGAGGTTGCCGTTAAAGTTCTTCGGACCAACTATCAGACAGATCAAATTGCTATCCAGCGTTTTCAACGTGAAGCGCGTGCCATGGCAGAACTTGACCATCCCAATATCGTTCGTATTTCGGACATCGGCGAAGAAGATGGTCAACAGTATCTGGCTATGGAATATGTCAATGGCCTCGATTTAAAACGTTATATAAAAGAAAATGCACCACTCTCCAACGATGTTGCGGTGCGAATTATGGGACAGATTCTCCTTGCTATGCGAATGGCGCACACGAGAGGAATTGTCCATCGAGATTTGAAACCTCAGAACGTCCTTTTGACTTCCAATGGAGTCGCTAAAGTAACAGACTTTGGTATTGCAGTTGCCTTCGCTGAAACGAGTTTGACACAAACCAACTCCATGTTGGGTTCTGTTCACTATCTTTCACCTGAGCAGGCGCGTGGTTCGAAAGCGACCATTCAAAGTGACATTTATGCGATGGGAATCATCCTTTTTGAAATGTTGACGGGTCGCATTCCCTATGATGGAGACAGTGCTGTGACGATCGCTCTTCAGCATTTCCAAAAACCTCTCCCATCTGTTAGAGAAGAGAATGCCAACGTACCTCAGGCTTTAG
Organism: Streptococcus sp. 2020WUSS084; assembly: GCF_044427445.1. Lineage (NCBI taxonomy): Bacteria > Bacillati > Bacillota > Bacilli > Lactobacillales > Streptococcaceae > Streptococcus > Streptococcus sp. 2020WUSS084. The sequence continues at coordinate 63,309 of NZ_JAOTGC010000011.1, forward strand.
AAAATGTTGTACTAAAAGCAACGGCTAAAAAATTAAACGAGCGCTATAAGTCGGTTGCAGAAATGTACGCAGATTTAGCTTCGGCTCTATCCATGGATCGTCGGAATGAACCCAGGGTTGAACTAGAAGGGAACAAGGTTGATACAAAAACCTTGCCAAAACTCTCCCAGGCCAATGTTGAAACGAAAGTACCGCATACAAACAGTTCTGCCCAAGTTTCTGCGACGGATAAGGGGTCTGGTAAGAAAGAAGTGGCGAACTCAGGGAATAAGCCTGTTTCAAAACCAAGACCGGGGATGCGTACACGCTATAAAGTCTTGATAGGAGCTATTTTGTTAACAGTCATAGCGGTTGGACTCATGTTTTTCAACACTCCACGGACAGTTACCGTCCCTGATGTGTCTGGTCAAACCGTTGAAAAAGCTACAGAAATGATTGAAGTAGCAGGATTGGAAGTCGGAAACATCACAGAAGAAGCGACCGCAACTGTAGATGAAGGATTGGTAATACGAACCTCTCCGGCTGCAAAGACGACCAGACGTCAAGGGAGTAAGATTGATATTGTAGTAGCAACGGCTGCGCTGTCATCTATTCCAGATGTGGTGGATAAGGAGTCTGATACTGCACGGCAGGAATTGGAGGCTCTTGGTTTCCAAGTGACAATAAAAGAAGAATATAGCGAAAAAGTTGCCCAAGGACTCGTCATCAAAACAGATCCAGAAGCAAATAGTTCTGCTGAGAAGGGGGCAAAAATTACCCTTTATGTTTCCAAAGGAGTGGCGCCACAAGTTGTTCCAAACGTTGTTGGAAAAAGTCAGGAGAATGCTACTCAAGTTCTTCAGACAGCAGGATTCAGTGTTGGAACCATTACTCAGGAATATAGCTCATCTGTTACTGCGGGTCAGGTTATCAGTACAGATCCCGTTGCCAATACAGAATTGGCAAAAGGTTCTATCATCAATCTAGTTATTTCAAAAGGAAAAGAGTTGATTATGCCTGATTTAACATCTCGCAATTACACCTATTCACAGGCGCGTAGTCAATTACAAGCCTTGGGTGTCAATGCGGAAAATATTGAAAAACAAGAAGATAGAAGTTATTATTCAACGACAAGTGATATTGTCATTGGACAATATCCTGCTGCTGGAGCAACAATTGATGGAACAGTTACCTTGTATGTCTCCGTTGCATCAACCAGAACCAGTAGCGATTCTTCAACAGGAAGTTCCACAAGCACAAGTACTTCAACAGATAGCGGACAATAAAGATGAATAAGGTTGGGTAGATGCCCAATGTCGTTAAGCTAACTAACCTATCATATTTTGTGGTAGGTTAGTTTTTTATGTTACACTAAAAATAGAAGGGGGAAGGTCATGCTAGATCAGATTAAAGCTCATTTATACTCTTCGAAAATCAAAATTATCCGTTGTCAACTTGCCTTGAACTAAAAGTAAACTAAAACTATATATCAGTCAGTCCTATATTTCCTACTTTGGATGGAGTTCTTTTACTTATTTTTTGTTACAATAGTATAGAAAGGATGGAGAAGATGCGAAAAGTTCAATTTTTTCTACTAATAGAAAGTATGATTTTTACGATGGCAGCCTTTGACGTGGTAGCCAATGAGGCCAGTCGGACCCTGCTACTTTTCTCTGCCTTATTACTCATCATTTGGTACTTCCTAGGAAGAAAAGTTAATAGCGTTTTACTGGTTAGCTCCTTATCTCTATTATTTTTGGTCTTTGTTTTAAATCCCTTCTTCATTATTGGGATTATGCTACTAGTCGTGTACATGCTGATTAATTTCTTTTCACGTTATGAAAAGAGAAACCAATATACTCACATTGTTTTTAGTGACTATTCTCTACAGGTTCAAAAAGAGAAAAATAGATGGTTTGGCAACCATGATCACTCTCAAGATAGGTTTGGTTTTGAAGATATTAACATTGTACGCTTGTTTGGCAATGATGTAGTTGATTTGGATAAGACTGTATTAGTTGGCAGAGATAATATTGTTGTAATTCGTAAAACGTTTGGACGGACAAAAATTATTGTTCCAATTGATGTTGAGGTTGCACTTTCAGCAACTAGTATCTATGGACGAGTAAGTTTCCTGGGTGAATCATACTGGGATTTGCGGAATGAAAGTATAGCGGTCAATAGTCCCGATTATCAAGAATCACACAAACGTGTAAAAGTCGTTACCAACAATATCCTGGGAGATGTGGAGGTGGTTCGCGTATGAGAAAACGTACCTACCTACTCCTCGCCTGGTTTGCCTGTCTTATTGTTTTTGTAGTGATTGCTTCCACCCTCCCACTTTTAAATTATTCATTGCTAGATGTTACGCTCTGGATTTCAACGGAGCAGCTCGTGTTTACTCTCATTCTACTAGTTATTGTTTTGACTCTTTTTCTAGCTGTAATGGTACAAACTGTCAGCCTAGCCTCCACTCAGGTTATGCGGACGAAGTTACAAGCTATCTTGAAGAATAAAAGTATTCGAACAGACACCGAAAGTGATCAACTCTTGCTCCAGTTGTCTGATAAGGTCAGAAACCTCACGCGTCAGGTGCAGCTGGTTGACAATCAAGATTTAGTCAAGAAAGAAGAGATTGTTGAGGGAGAACGGAAACGGATTGCTAGGGATTTGCATGATACGGTTAGTCAAGAGTTATTTGCGACGAGCATGATTTTGTCAGGATTATCGTCCAATCTATCCACTCTTCCGCAGGAAACTTTGCAGGAACAGCTGATGCTCGTGAAAGACATGATTGAGTCTGCCCAAAGAGATCTACGCATCCTATTATTACATCTACGCCCAAGTGAACTTGAAAGTAAAACCTTGGTTGAAGGATTTGAGCTGATTTTGCGTGAAGTTAGCGACAAAAGTAATATTATCGTTCATTTCCAACACGAAGTAGAGGAGCTACCGAAACTAATTGAAGAACATCTCTTCCGCATTGCGCAAGAAATTATCAGTAATACCTTGCGACATGCCAAGGCCAAGCATTTGGATGTTTACCTCTTGCAGAAGGAAACAGAACTGCAGTTGAAAATGACAGACGATGGTATCGGCTTCCAACAAGATGCAGATGATGAATTAAGTTACGGTCTTCAAAACATACGTGAGCGAGTTGAAGACATGGCTGGAACGATAAAAATTCGCACAGCCCCAAATAAGGGAGTGGCGATTGATATTCGTATCCCACTATTGAAAGGAAAAGAAGATGAATACGATTCGAGTGATGCTAGTTGACGACCATGAGATGGTTCGTCTAGGATTGAAAAGTTACTTAAATTTACAGCCAGATGTTGAAGTAGTTGCAGAAGCTAGTGATGGCGAGGAAGGTTTGGCTAAAGCATTAGAGGTTAAACCCGATGTTGTAGTGATGGACTTGGTTATGCCCAAGATGACTGGCGTAGAAGCAACCCTGGCCTTGCTGAAGGAATGGCCGCAAGCGCAGATTGTCATCCTGACCTCCTACCTAGATAATGAAAAAATCTATCCTGTGCTGGAAGCAGGAGCTCGTGGCTATATGTTGAAAACGTCAAGTGCTGACGAAATCTTAGCAGCCATCCGCAAGGTAGCTCTTGGAGAATATGCTATTGAGACAGAAGTAGAGAAAAAAGTAGAGCACCATAAACGCCACCCAGACTTACATGATGACTTGACAGCTCGTGAACGCGAAATCTTGACGCTGTTAGCCAAGGGATATGATAATCAACGAATTGCAGATGAGTCCTTCATATCCTTAAAAACTGTAAAAACCCATGTTTCCAATATCTTATCCAAACTAGCTGTGAGCGACCGTACTCAAGCAGTTGTTTATGCTTTCCAGCATGGTTTGGTGGCGCAAGAGGACCAATAGTGGTATAATGAAAATTAGTTAATTTTCAACCAAAGGATAGTGGAATTATATGGATGCAAAACTCAGATATAAGGCAAAAAAAATAAAAATAGTCTTTTTTGACATTGACGACACGCTACGTGTGAAGAATACAGGCTACATTCCTGAATCAATTCAGCAGGTTTTCAAATCACTGAAAGAAAAGGGGATTTTGACAGGAATTGCGTCAGGACGAACGCCTTATGGTTTGGTGCCAGAAATCAAGGCCTTAAAGCCAGACTTTTTCGCTATGATTAACGGCTCCTACGTAGAAGATGCCAAAGGTCAGGTAGTGTACCATCAGCCAATGCCCCAAAATTTAGTAGAATCTGTATTAAATTGGGCTAAAGAAATTGGAATCGAATATGGTATGCTTGGTAGTCAAAAAGGGACACTTTCTGCACGAACTGACCGCATTAGTCAAGTAATTGACTTGATTTATGAAGGTTTGGAAACAAACCCAACTTTTTATAAAGAAAATGACATCTATCAATTATTAACTTTCGAGAAAGATGGTCACGAAGTAGAACTTCCAGAAGAGTTGCAAGCGGAATTGCGTAGTGTTCGTTGGGATGCTATTTCATCGGACATTGTGCTAAAAGGCTCTTCCAAAGCAACCGGTGTTGCTAAGGTTGTTGAAAAACTAGGCCTGAAACCTGAAAATGTCCTAGTATTCGGAGATGGACTCAACGATATTGAGTTATTCGATTATGCAGGAATTAGTATCGCTATGGGGCATTCGCATCCAGAACTGCAAAAGCATGCAGATTATATCACAAAAAAAGTAGAAGAAGATGGCATTTTCGATGCCTTGGAGAAATTAGGTATGGTAGAAAAAGAAAAATATTTCCCGCAATTAGATTTGGAAAATGTTACAGGGCCAGTTGCGCATATCAAGACTAACCACGGTAAGTTAACAGTAAAACTCTTCCCTGAAATTGCACCCAAAACTGTAGCAAATTTCGTAGCTCTTTCTAAAGATGGCTATTATGACGGGATTATCTTCCATCGTATTATCAAAGACTTTATGATTCAAGGTGGCGATCCAACCGGAACAGGCATGGGTGGTGAATCTATTTATGGTACTGCGTTTGAAGATGAATTTTCAATGGAAGCTTTTAATTTCAGAGGAGCCTTGTCAATGGCCAATGCAGGACCAAATACAAATGGAAGCCAATTCTTTATCGTTCAAAACCAAAACTTCCCATACAATGCGAAAGAATTAGAACGAGGCGGTTGGCCTAAAGAAGTTGCAGAAGCCTATGTCAAAAATGGCGGGACACCACATCTAGACCAACGCCACACAGTGTTTGGTCATCTAGTTGATGAAGAATCCTTCGTCGTCTTGGATGCTATCGCAGCGGTTGCAACAGATTCAGCAGATCGTCCACATGAAGATGTTGTAATTGAGACCATCGAAATAGAGGATTAAGATGAAAATCGGAGATAAACTCAAGGGGACGGTAACGGGCATTCAGCCGTATGGAGCCTTTGTACAATTAGAGAATGGGACGACGGGCCTAATCCATATCTCGGAAATCAAAACAGGTTTTGTTGATAATATTTATGATCATTTAAAATTGGGGCAAGAGGTTTTGGTACAGGTAGTTGACTTTGATGAATATACTGAAAAGGCTAGTTTATCAATCCGGACCTTAGAAGAAGAACAACAAAAAATTCCGCGTCATCATCGTTTTACAAATGAACGGAATAAAATTGGTTTTTCCCCTTTAGCAAAACAACTTCCGAAATGGATTGAGGAAGCTAAAGGCTATCTCAAAGAACACAAAGAAAAGAAGGTATAGGATGCATTCCTAACCTTCTTTCTTTTTAATCATTAAACTCGTAAAGAGCTGTTGACAAGTAACGTTCTCCGTTATCAGGCAAGATTGCCAACACTTTTTTTCCAGTTCCCAACTCCTTAGCGACTTCGATCGCAGCGTGAATTGCTGCACCTGAAGAAATACCAACTAAGAATCCTTCTTTTCCACCGATAGCACGACCTGTAGCTAAGGCATCATCGGATTTGGCACGAATAATGCCATCATAGGCGCTAGTGTCCAAAGTATCTGGAATAAAACCTGCCGAAATACCTTGGATCTTGTGCGGACCAGGTGCTTCACCAGATAAGACAGCTGATTCATCAGCTTCGACAGCATAGATAGCGATATCTGGATTTGCTGTCTTCAAAACATGCGAAACACCTGAAACGGTACCACCAGTACCAACGCCAGATACAAAGGCATCTAAACCAGTTGTTCCAAAGTCTTCCAAAATTTCCTGTCCTGTTGTATCTTCGTGAACTTTTGGATTGGATGGATTAGCAAACTGGAAAGGAACCCAGCCATTTTTTTCTTCAGCAATCTCTTTTGCTTTGGCGATAGCCCCCTTCATCCCTTCGCTACCAGGAGTCAAGACGAGTTCAGCTCCATAAGCTTGGATAATCTTACGACGCTCAACACTCATGGTTTCAGGCATGACGATAATCACCTTATAACCTTTTGCTGCTCCAACCCAAGCAAGACCGATACCAGTGTTACCACTTGTTGGCTCAACAATAGTATCTCCAGGTTTGATGGTACCAGCCTTTTCAGCATCTTCAATCATAGCCAAGGCGATCCGGTCTTTTACAGAAGAACCTGGGTTAAAGGCCTCTAATTTCACATAGACTTCCGCCGCCCCCTCTGGAACGATATTATTGAGTTTAATAACAGGTGTTTTTCCAACTAATTGAGTAATGTTTTGATAAATAGCCATATGGCACCTCCAAATAATGTTATTATACATTATATAGTAGAAAGTCAAAAAAGGATAATATAAAAAAACTATCTCGCCGATAGCTTTTTTTAATAGACAGGTACCTCAACGATTCGAGAGTTAGCTTTTTCCGCGAATACTTTTCCGTGGTAAAAGTCAGTAAGACTTGCTAATGTTTGTTCAAGGAATTCTTTATCTACAAAAATCATGGTTGAAACTTCAGTAGTAAACTGGGTATCAAATTCTTCCAGACCTTGCTCAGCTCGCCAATTGGCAAACTCTTGGTATTGGGCGTAGGACATACTAATGGAAATACCTTCCTGCTCCTTGACTTCCACAACACCGATCTCCTTGACTGCATTAGCCACGGCTCCAGCGTAAGCACGAATAAGTCCGCCTGCCCCTAGTTTGATACCTCCAAAATAGCGGGTAACTACCGTTGCGACATTGGTCAGTTCGTGATTTTCTAAAACCGTCAGCATTGGCACACCAGCAGTGCCAGACGGCTCCCCATCATCTGAGGAACGCTTGATTTCCATATTTTCTCCAAGGACAAAAGCAGAGCAGTTATGAGTAGCCTTGTAATGTTCTTTCTTGATCTTGTTGATAAAGTCGCGAGCTTCCTCCTCGCTGGTCACTCGTTTCATAAAGCAGATAAATCGTGACTTTTTAATTTCTTCCTCAACAATACCATCTTCTCTAATTGTTTTAAATTCTTTCATAACCAAATTGTACTAATTTTTTTAAAAACTGACAAGAAATTCCGAATAAATAAGCGATGAAAGAATTAGAAAATTATTATGGAAGATTATTTACCAAATACCAATTGACAGCAAAAGAAAGAGAAATAGCAGAAAAAGTGCCAAGTATTACAAAAAAGAATAACTGCTTTCGCTGTGGAACAACTTTTAAAGAAGAAAACAAATTGCCAAACGATGCTTATTACTGTCGAGCCTGCTTGCTTTTAGGCAGAGTACGGTCAGACGAAAAACTCTATCATTTTCCTCAGAAAGATTTTCCAATCACTAAGTGTTTAAAGTGGAAAGGTCAACTAACTGATTGGCAACAAAGAATTTCAGATGGACTAGTTGCAAACGTGGAAAATAATCGTGCGACATTGGTTCATGCAGTAACAGGAGCAGGTAAGACAGAAATGATTTACCACACCGTTGCCTCAGTGATTGATAAAGGCGGAGCGGTTTGCCTAGCTAGTCCTCGAATCGATGTTTGTATCGAACTCTATAAACGTCTGCAAAATGATTTTTCAGTTCCAATTAGTTTACTACATGGAGAGTCTGAACCTTATTTCCGAACTCCATTAGTTGTAGCAACCACACATCAGTTATTAAAATTTTATCAGGCCTTTGATTTGGTTTTGATCGATGAAGTAGACGCCTTTCCCTATGCAGATAATCCCATGCTCTATCGAGCAGCAGACAATGCGGTCAAGGAAGCCGGTGTTCAAGTTTTTCTGACGGCGACTTCAACAGATGAATTGGATAAAAAAGTCAGAACGGGCAAATTAAGCCGTCTTAGTTTGCCAAGGCGCTTTCATGGCAATCCGCTTGTTGTCCCGCAAAAAGTCTGGTTTAGTAAATTCGATGATACCCTAAAGAAAAATAGACTAGTTCCAAAGTTGAAAAAAGCGATTGAAGAACAGAGAAAGTCGGGCTTTCCCTTACTCATTTTTGTCCCAGAAATCTCCAAAGGTCAAGAATTTACCAAGATAATGAAAAAAACATTCCCAGAAGAAACAATTGGCTTTGTATCCAGTCAAACAGAAAATCGCCTTGAAATAGTTGAAGGGTTTCGCAAGAGAGAAATCACAGTATTAATCTCGACTACTATTCTTGAACGTGGGGTGACCTTCCCATGTGTAGATGTCTTTGTTGTTCAAGCCAATCATTACCTCTACACAGCGTCAAGTCTTGTTCAGATTGCAGGCCGGGTCGGCAGAAGTATGGAACGTCCGACTGGGTTACTCCAGTTTTATCATGAGGGAAGTACAGGAGCTATTGAAAAGGCAATCGCTGAAATTAAACAGATGAACAAGGAGGCTGGATATGTCTAATTGTCTATTGTGTGATCAAGCTATGAAAAATAAAACAAGATTTTCAGATCTCATCTTCTTTAGTAAAGAAAAATCGGGCACCTGTGAAGAATGTTTTTCGACTTTTGAGGAAATAGCAGAGCAACACTGTCCACATTGTTATAAAAATGGGGAATCGGAAAGTTGCAAGGATTGTCAGTACTGGCAGAATCAAGGGAAACCAGTTGTCCACACAGCTTTGTACCAATATAATCAAGCGATGGCACATTATTTTAGTCGCTACAAATTTCAAGGAGACTATGTTTTAAGAAATATTTTTGCTAAAAAGCTTAGAATAGCGTTAAGCCAATTTCCTGACTACACAATTGTTCCCATACCAATTAGTCAAAAACGACTATCAGAACGCGGGTTTAATCAAGTGGAAGGACTTTTGGATGCTACAAATATTCCCTATCAATCCCTTCTTGGAAAGTATGAAAGCCAAAAACAATCGTCTAAAAATCGAGCAGAGAGACTAGAAGCAAAACAGATGTTCTATCTATTAGATGAAAAAGAAGTGCCAGAAAAAATATTATTATTCGACGATATATACACAACAGGAGCCACAATCCAACTTGCTGTAGAACTTTTCATGAAAATTGGTAGGAAAGAAATCAAAACATTTTCACTAACACGATAAGAAAACGGTTGCAATATTCCTATAATGTGGTATAATAATAGTGAAGAAAGGCGAAAGCCAAGAAAGAGGTACTAATATGATTAAATTCAGTATTCGTGGAGAAAACCTTGAAGTTACAGATGCACTTCGCACCTATGTAGAAGAGAAAGTGGCTAAGATTGAGAAATATTTCAATGAAGAACAAGAGTTGAATGCTAAAGTAAATCTAAAAGTTTACCGTGACAAGCGCGCAAAAGTAGAAGTAACAATTCCAGTTGGAGCAGTTACACTTCGCGCAGAAGATATTTCACAAGAAATGTATGGCTCTATCGATCTTGTAGTAGATAAGATTGAACGCCAAATTCGTCGTAACAAAACCAAGATTGAACGAAAACATCGTCAAAAAGTGGCAACTGGTCAAGTCTTTACAGATGAACTTGTTGAGCAAACAGGTGAGGAAGTAAAAGTGGTTCGTACTAAGCAAGTAGACTTGAAACCAATGGATATGGAAGAAGCAGTCCTCCAATTGGAGTTGCTCGGACATGATTTCTTTATCTATACAGATGCCAATGACGGTACAACAAATGTATTGTATAGACGTGAAGATGGAGATTTGGGTCTTCTAGAGGTACGTCAATAAAGATAATAAAACAGTTGCAGTTTTTGCAGCTGTTTTATCATTTTCAAAAAACTGGTTGACAATGTGTATAAGTCGTGATAGAATGAATGAGTTGTCTCTTGAGGTGCTAGTTAATAGCGGAACGAAAAAAAGTTTCAAAAAAGTGTTGACAAAGTTTCCAAGAAATGATAAACTAAGATAGTTGTCGCGAGAGCGCGATAACGAACAAGACCTTTGAAAATTAAAGAAGACGAACCAAACGTGCA
>NZ_JAOTGC010000012.1:0-63845 GCF_044427445.1 Streptococcus sp. 2020WUSS084
AGAGTAGAACAATTTCTAGTTTCTCAGAGACAGACTTTGGACTTCTTTTGGACATAATAAAACTCCCTTTATAGTTTCTAGTGAAAATTTTTGTTTTTTCACTGTCCACTATAAGGGGAGTATATCACAGCGCTACAGGTATTTTGTTTACTATACTTGTTCTTCTAAACTTGGAAGGGAGATGGTCCGTTTGACCCCATCCTTATCTACAAGTCGAACAACTTTACTTGTTGCATCATATTCGAAAGCTTCAAAAGAAACTTTGTAACGGTCTGAGAGCGTGACCAGACTTTGTTCAAAGGTTTTGAAGTCCATGCCAAACTCTTCTGCTCTTCGTTTTAATTCTTCTGTGAACTCGTCAATTTCCTCAGTTTCTTCAGAAATAATTTCTTCATCACTTTCTTCCGTCTCTGTTTCTTCTGTTGATTCAGATGGTGTATTTGGTGTAAATACTCCCCAGCCATCGTCTGAAACAGGGCGTTCTTGTGGATTAGTCATGTAGTATTTAACCGTTGCTAGGAAATCTTCTAGACTATACCCTTCAGGACTTCTTGCACTACCTTGATCAAACCATTTAAAGGATACATAGTGATAGTGATCTTGATGCGGAATCACTAGAGTCCCGTTGCGTACTTCGGTCGCATAGCCAGCATTGTAGGTCAGTGCTTCGAAAGGAACGACTTTCTTCGCTTCAACTCGGTTGTAAATTTCCTCTGCTGTTTCTTTGGCAACTTGTGGCTGTTCTGGCGTTGTTGTCTCGCCTGCAGTTGTTCCTGTTTCAGTTGGTGCAGGTGTTGACGGTGAACTAGAATTAGATTTCTCACGTTGAGCTACCATAGCCTCTGCTGGGATTAGCTCGCTTAAGTAATTCAAATCACTCTTGTTAATCCGACGGTAACCATCTGTAATCACACGTGGGATGCGATAGTTATCCGTACCTATTTTCACTTTTGGATCTAATAGGTCTGCTGGGTCAAAAATATAGCCGTCTTTCGTTGTATATTTTCCTGCTGCCTTAGCTTCTGCCAATTCTTCTGCCGAGTGAACAATTTGCCAATTTTTCAAACCTGCACGTTTCTCAATTGGTGTGACATTTTTCGCCAATTCTTCAGCATCTCGTTTATCAAGAAGAGTTTGTACAGCTTCCAATTCTTCTTTAGATAAATCTTTCTTGGAAATTGAACGCAGAGAACCACCTGTCGCTCTTGGTAGACTGAATGCTTGACTAAAGACAAAACTTGCTGGATCTAGTACGTCTTCCGCCGAGAAGATATAGCCGTCATTTGTTGCAAATTTCCCTTTTGCACGTGCATTCATGACTTCTTCTGCGGTGTGAATGATTTGCCAATTTTTCAAGCCTAAGCGGTTTGCTTTAGGTGTTGCATTTAGAATTGGGGGAACAAGATCCGTTGCTTCTCCATCACCATGTCCACTTGTAGTCCAAGCAGATGGACGAATTTCAGGATGTTGCATGATATAGCGGATCGTTGCAATTTGTTCCTTACTCAACCATGTGTAAGGTAGGACGTGGATGTGATCAATGTGTGGAATAATAAAGGATTGTCCAGTATCATAGGTCGCATTCGCTCCCTTCATCGGAATTTGATCCATACCGACCAACATGGCTGGCGTAAGATCTCCTTCTGCAAGCGGTGCAATATCAAAGATATACTGCTTATCTTTTTCTGCCAAGGTCAACTCAGCAAAAGAGATCTTCATCAAATCTAGTTCGTCACGACCATACGTATAAGTTTTTCCACCTACTTCCATTTCATAAACAACTTTTCCAGCCAACTTACGTTTAGCCGTTACTTGTTTGTATTCAAATGCAGGGCGGTTTTCTTCTTGAATTGGTTTTACAGGTGTTGAATCATTCCCTTGACTTGGTGTTGTGGGTTTAGCATCGTTTCCTACTTGTTCAGATGTTTTCGGCGGCACTTGTTTGCCCGCCTTCTCATTAACCCATTCCTCTACTTGCTTGATTTCAAAATCTTCGAGTTCGCCAAAACCAACATAATGGAAATGATCTCCATGACTAGCTATCAACCCTTGATCATCAACTGAGGTAATAGAGGATTTGCTAAAGATGTATCCATCACTTGTAAAGTATGCCTTACCATCTAACCCTTTTCCGTAAGCAGGAATTTGACGTCCCATATAGGAAACCACTTTCCCTGTTGACTGCTTCGGTTGTGTTGGTAATACTGGTTGTGTAGGCGATGCCGGTTGCGTTGTAACCGTGCCGATTGGTGTTACTGGACGATTTGGTTGTGTCGGTGTGTGTTGGGAGTGACTTGCTTGTGCGCCAGAAGAAACACCTGCTCCATTTACACCAATCATTCGAGAAATCTTCTCTTCTAGAGGAGACATCTGGCTGTATGGGATAAAGTGATAATGGTCGCCGTGTGGAACGATGACACCTGCTGCGGTTTTCTTCGTAATCGTTCTTGGGTCAAATACCAATCCATCTGCTTCTACATGGCGTTGAGATAGTGGCGTTGCATCCAATTGAGCCAATAAACTAGCCAAATCCTGACCTTGCCCCGCACTAATTGTTGTCTGTTGAGCTCTATTGTTTCTATCGCCATATTGACTACCACTAGCCGAGCTCACACTTCCTTTTTGATTCCAGTAATCTTGAGCAGCCTTCAATTCGGCAGCTGATAAATCTTTTTTAGGAATAAAGTGGAAATGGTCGCCGTGCGGAACGATAAAACCATCTCCCGTGTCTTCAATAACATCTGTCGGATTAAAGACATAGCCATCGTCTGTTCTGTAGCGGCCGTCTTTACTATTTCCTGCTGCCTGATTCTTACTGTCAGCAGAAGAGATTCCTTTTTGCCGCTCCACTTCTTCTTTGCTACGAACATTTTTACGTTTGCTAGGGTCTTTTAGATAGAGATAGTATTTCCCGTCGACTTTTATGACGTAGCCATCCTGGACTTCATTGATGATGTGACTGTCTTGTAAAACATAGTTCGGGTCCTTCATGACCAATTCTTCACTAAAAATCGCATCAAAAGGGACTTTACCATTATAGTAGTGGAAATGGTCGCCGTGTGATGTCACATAGCCTTGATCAGTAATTTTAACAACTATCTGCTCGGCATCAATATTTTCCTTGGCAGAAATTTGATCAGGTGTTAATTGTTCCGAGACCGTGCTTTGTGCACTTTGACTATCTTCAATGTAGGACACACGATTTTTTTGCTCTTCCATCGCTTGGAAACGTCCAAGCTGATAGCTACAGAGACTCATCCCTAAAACAAGGGCAGCTACAGAGCCAACAACTGCTTTTTTCTTCATTTTTTCTCCTTTCGGTCGATAGAATTCGGCCTTTTATTTTAACTCTTGAGCTAATGTTTCTAAAACTTGCTCTAGATTTTCTAGATAGGTTAAATTATTTTCTGGATCTGCTTCAAGAGGATCCAACACTTTTAAGTCCACACCTGTCGAACTCGCCAATGACTTAGCAAGCTTATCTGAGACACCTTTCTCTGTAAAAATTGTTTGTACATTGTAGGTGTCAACAAATTCTTTAATTTCCGCCAACTGTCTAGGGCTTGGTTCCTCCTCTGAAACTCCTGCGATTCCCAACTGCTTCAACCCGAAGCGTTGCGCAGTGTAAGAGAAGGCTGTGTGTTGAGTGACAAATGTTTTTGAAGTGGCTTTTGAAAAGATTGGGCTATACTTGTCTGCCAACTTTTGCGCCTTTTCCTCCAAAGTTGCGGCATTTTGACGATAATAATCCGCATTCTTAGGATCACTTTCTGCTAAAAGTTCACCGATCGCAACAGCTTCCTGACCAACCAAAACTGGATCCAGCCATGTGTGGGGGTCATATAAACTAGCTTCATCAATCCCTTGACCAGCTTCCATGTCTTCTAACCCTGGAACCTTTGTCAGCGGTAAATTAGTCGAAGCCTCCAAAACCTTGACAGATGAACCTTGCAAATTAGGTTCCAAACGTCCTGCCCAGGATTCCAAAATTCGCGAATGATAGATAAAAACATCTGCATCATATATAGCCTTTATGTCTGCAGCTGATGGTTCATAAGAGTGTATACCCTGTCTTGAACCAATCATTCGAACATCATTTTTGCTCCCTGACACTTCCTTAACCAGTGAATAAATCGGGTAAAATGAGGTGACTATTTTCATTCCTGGCTGCACTTGACTCGCTTCCTTCTGAGCCGAGCAAGCCGCTAAAACAAAACCGAATAAGGCCAAAAGACAGGTCCCTACTATTTTCTTAAACATAATTACCTCCTTCTTTAACCAGTTAATTATATAACAAGAACGTTAACTGGTCAAGCATTTTTTTGAGAAAGTCACAGCTATCCGCGAAAACGTGATTTGTATCCCTAGCTATAAACCTCACCTCCAGCGACATCTAAAAACTTTCACCGAACTTCATTCAAGTTAATACTGTGTCATCCCTAACAACTTACTTTTATCTTGTTCTAAAACTGCCAATTCATACAACTTTTTCTTTTGAAATACCTTGTACTACATCAAGCAAAACTTTGAAGAGATGACACATTCTCACACAATAAAAGCACAAAGTCTTCTTTAAGCTCAAGCGAATGAATTGGTAAATCAAGATGATGACTTGCCAATGTTTAGTTATAGACAATATGTAAGATAACCCTTACCAGAGACTACCTCTGTGTGAAATTATAAATATCATCATTTAGTTTTTCTTTTATTACTTCGACGTAAGCCTTGCCTAACTTCAGTTATGCCTGCAGCTCATTGCCTCGTACTAAAAGTAAACTAAAAGACTATAATTAATAATTTGACCCTCGACACATCCCTAATATCGGAATTCTCTTTCCTTTGATACTCATTTGAAATCAAAAATAGCCACCTACTACTCAAAGTGGATATGGAGCGTTTCGATTTTGTTATTTTTTTAGAAGAAAACAGCTACTTGAAATCCACAATCCTCAACTCAAACTTATAAATTAAGGTTTCACATGTTATAAGTAGCTCGGACTTGCTATTTTTGATTTTTGTTGAGTATGACCTTTTTTAAACATTGCAATTAAACCACCAAAAATAAGTTTTATGGAATGGAAAACGAGCAACTCCAAATTGGAATTGCTCGTTTTTTAATATGTAAGGACTAATTTTTCCCTAGACTTTTGAATCAATCTATAAGTCGCCCTCTACGGTTGACAGGAGGCTTCAAAAAGCTTACCCATTCTACTTGCCACTCAAAGAGCTTGATGGTAAAAAATGATCCCCTCTTTTAAAGATACATTGCAAAACGCTTTATTAGTTCTCGTCTTGACGACGTTTTCCGTTGAGTGCAAATGTAGCCACCAACATAGCTGTACCTAGTGTTGCAAAAGCTACTGAGTTATCTTCACCGGTATTCGGCAATTGCGCTTTATTTGTAGAAACTACTGATGTTGGGATGCTGCTATCTTGCGTTGGTGTAGCAGGTGTAGTAGATTTTGGTTTTGAAACTTCTGGTGTTGGAGTCGGAGTGACTGGTTTCAACTCATAAATGTAAACAACTTTTTGTGCTGTCTCAGTAACCTTGCCTGAAACTGGAGCTGAATCTGCTTTGTGTTCCTTGAAGACATAAACATTACCTGCTTCGTCTTTCAATTCAGTTTCATTCTTCGTCTCATAAGCTGTGCCAGTTGACTGGTTTTCGCTAAAGACTGGAGTTCCTGCTTTAAGAACCTTGCCATCTGTCGTTACATGCTCGACTGTGACATTGCCTTTGACTTCTTCGTAAACGAAGGTTACTTTTTGAGTACCCTCTTTGACTTCACCTTTTGGTTGCGCAGAAGTTTTATCAACCTCTTTGTACTTGAAGGTACGACCGTTATCTGTCACAATCTTGTCTTCTGGTTTGGTCTCATATGGGGTACCAACTGGTTCATCTGTCTTAACTGGGGTTTCTTTCTTCAGAACTTCACCAGTTGTTGTAACGTGTTCGACTGTAACATTACCTTTTGGTGCGTCTGGTGTTGGGCTTGGAGTCGGAGTGACTGGTTTCAACTCGTAAACGTAAACAACTTTTTGTGCTGTCTCAGTAACTTTACCTGAAACTGGGGCTGAATCTGCTTTGTGTTCCTTGAAGACATAAACATTACCCGCTTCGTCTTTCAATTCAGTTTCATTCTTCGTTTCATAAGCTGTGCCGGTTGACTGGTTTTCGTTAAAGACTGGAGTTTCTGCTTTAAGAACCTTACCATCTGTCGTTACATGCTCTACTGTGACATTGCCTTTGACTTCTTCGTAGACGAAGGTTACTTTTTGAGTCCCCTCTTTGACCTCACCTTTTGGTTGCGCAGAAGTTTTGTCAACCTCTTTGTACTTGAAGGTACGACCATTATCCGTCACAATCTTGTCTTCTGGTTTGGTCTCATATGGGGTACCAACTGGCTCATTAGTTTTAACTGAGGTCTCTTCCTTCAGAACCTCACCAGTTGTTGTAACGTGTTTTACCGTGACACTACCTTTAGGAACTTCCGAAGTTGGAACAACTTCATAATAGTAGACTGTTCTCCCACCTGGGAAATATGGATTATTAATGTAGAAAGTTGTCCGAGTATTAGTTGATGCAACATCAACTGTTACATTCGCTGTTTGCCCATCTCTCAAGACACCTTTAGCAGGCTTGCCATTAATATCTTTTGCAACGTTATTGTCAGGATCCAGAAGTTCCCAGTCAATCGCTTTTCCATTATCATCATTCATCAGATATCTGATGAAATAACCTTTATCGGTACCTACAGCAAGCGCATCACCCTTACTTACTAGAGGATTGATGAAACCACTTGTATTGGTACCACTATCTTTGATCAACTTATAGGTCACACCATCTGCTGTAATTGTTTCTGGTGCTGCAGTTGTAAATTTGTACCCTGACATTTCTGTTTGTGTCACAGTCGCTAACACTTTGTTAGAATCTTTGACAACATATTCTGTCTTCTTGTCAATCAATCTAGGAACGAACCAGCCATAGCCCATATAACGACCGTTGGTATATCCCAGTGCCTTTTCGTAGTTGGTATATAGCTCATCAAACCAACCATCTGTTGCATTTGAAGTAGATACAGATACGATTGGAAGATTTCCATTATTTGTGATAACTTCTTTATGTTGTATAGTGTACGTAGTAGTTCTACCTAGCCAATTTTTATAAACATATTTAAGCTCATTCTCTTGAAGCTCAGGAACCAAGGCGTCCGACATTAGTAAATTACCGTCGCCACCGTACATATCTACATATACATCTCCCTTACCGTCTCTATCTGTACTAAAGGCTATCTGATGGATGAGCTTCGCTCCACCAGACGATCTTGTCACAACTTCACCATCTTTATTCACATAAAGAGGGCCTGCAGTCCAATCATTGTACTTATCTGTTTTAATAACAGCAAACGTGTAATTTTTAGAATTGTGGTTTACCGTGCCAGTAAAGTTAGGGTTCATTGACTTTACTTCAGGCTCAGTTGTCGTAAAACCATCTGTCGGAATTTCACTAATTGTTTTGATACCTTGTCCTGGTGTTACAACTACTCCTTTAGTATTTGTCGCCGCTGAACGCTCAGTTCCTACAGCTGCTCTAAATTCTTGAGGTGCCTCAGCGCTCTCTAGTGGCGCTAACGAGGCATCCACTCCCTCTTCAATAGGTGCTACTTCTTCATCAGTTGTTGTCACTTTATCCAATGTCTCATCCGTTGGCAAAGCAACATCACTTTCCATTACCTCTTTAGCAGATGAATCTGTATTTGTCGGAACCTGCTCTGCAGCAACTGTAGCCATGTTACCCAAGAATAGTGCAACAAAGACAACGGATGCTACTCCTGTTTTAAACTTACGAATTGAAAAACGTTGACGCTTATCTGGAAACATTTGATTTTTTCCATTGTGTCTCATTATTTTCTCCTTAATATAAATATAGATATTTTTTGTCGCTGGTCGTGAAAACAATATTCATAAGTCTCTTCAAATTGTTCTTTTCAAAACAGAAACATCATCCCCCTTTTGTACTTACTTTTATTGTAAATTTCACTAAAACAACCTTTTAACGATAACTGAAAAATTGAAATTTGTCAAATGTTACATATTACAAACCATTACTTGACCCTTCTCAAAGCAAAAACAAACAAAAGAAAACGATTACAACAAGGTTAGGCAAAAAGTCCGGCTTCGCTTCTCAGAGTTCGTGTCAACATCTCAGCACATCGCATTAAAAAGATGATTAAACAAAAAAACCCGACTAGAGTCGAGTTTTCCAAATAATTATTTTACAGTTGCAGTGCTTGTAATTACTTCTACAGCTTTCTTCACAGCGATGTCGTGTTTAAGCATTTCTGGTGAAAGCAAGCTACGAACTTGTGCCGCTTCCATCTTGTAAGTTGCTGCCAAGTCTTCGATTTCTTTGTTGATTTCTTCTTCAGTTGCTTCGAAACCTTCTGCTTTCGCTACTGCTTCAACAACCAAGTTTGTCTTAGTACGTTTTTCAGCATCTGCTTCGTATTGTTTATGAAGATCTTCACGAGTTGTACCAGTGATTTGGAAGTACATATCTGGTGAGATACCTTGTTGTTGCATACCACCCAAGAACTCATTGATTGCACGGTGAACTTCTTCGTGGATCATTTCTTCTGGCAATTCAACGATTTCAGCGTTTTCTACAGCCAATTCAAGAGCTGCTGATTCAACTGCATCGTCAAAGGCAACTTCTTTTGCTGCTTCCAATTCTTTGCGGTATTTAGCTTTCAACTCATCAAGTGTTTCTACTTCTTCGTCGATGTCTTTTGCCAATTCGTCATCCAAAGCTGGAACTTCTTTTGCTTTTACTTCGTGGATTTTTGTCACGAAGAGGGCTGGTTTGCCTGCAAGGTCAGCTGCTTGGTAGTCTTCTGGGAAAGTCACTTCAACGTTTACTTCTTCACCAGCTGCATGGCCTACCAATTGTGCTTCGAAACCTGGGATGAATTGACCTGAACCAAGTCCAAGTGAGAAGTTCTCACCTTTACCGCCGTCAAATTCAACGCCGTCGATTGAACCTACAAAGTCGATGACAACTGTGTCGCCTTCAGCTGCTGGACCTTCTTTGATGACCAATTCAGCCAAGTTGTTGCGTTCGCGTTCGATTTTTGCATCTACTTCTTCGTCAGATACTTCTTTAGTTGCTTCTACTGAAACTGTCAAGTTTTTGTAGTCACCCAATTTTACTTCAGGTTTTGTCACAACTTCAGCAGTGATTGTCCAGTCTTGGCCTTTTTCCATAGATACAACGTCGATTTTTGGTTGTGCAACAACTTCAAGACCAGCTTCAGCAACTGCTGCTTCATAAGCTGCAGGTAAAAGTGCATTCACAACATCTTGGTAAAGGGCTTCTTCACCAAATTTTTGGTTAAATACAGCACGTGGCAAGTGACCTTTACGGAAACCTGGAAGATTGATATCTTTCTTAACTTTGTTGAAAACGCGGTCCAATTCTGGTTTGATTGCATCTTGACCGATTGTGA
The DNA here is from genome assembly GCF_044427445.1 of Streptococcus sp. 2020WUSS084. Taxonomy (NCBI): domain Bacteria; kingdom Bacillati; phylum Bacillota; class Bacilli; order Lactobacillales; family Streptococcaceae; genus Streptococcus; species Streptococcus sp. 2020WUSS084. The sequence goes on from NZ_JAOTGC010000012.1 coordinate 9,507, forward strand.
AAGTCAAAACGCCGCGGTTTGTTTCTTTTGCTTCAAATGATACAGACATTCTGTCATTCTCCTTAAAATTTTATTGCATACTCTTCATTATACCACAAATGACAAGGATTTCAACGATTTTATAATGGACTTTCGGGAAATGGCAGAGCTGGAAGCTAATCTTCTAATCTGGTTGTTGTCCGTCGTGGGCCAGCCACTTGCAGTCAGTCAAACTCATTTCCGAAAAGACGGCTTCAAAAGAGGAATCTTCTGGCGAGCAGGCATAGATTCCAAAATGGATTTTACCACTGCCTTCATGTAAGTGGCAAATCCGCATCTGCTCAAAATGGACACCGTCTTTAGAGTTTTCGATGCAGAAATCGCTACCCCGTCGGCTCAAACGGTAATAGATTGACTTGACAGAAGCAGGTATCTCCTGAGTTGCCCAGTCTGAAAAGCCGTGATTGGTCACGACACTGCCCAAGTGCTGAAACTCCTCATTTTCATACTCAATCGAGCCCTTAATCCAGTTTTCCGAATCCTGATAGACCACAACACCACACTGGTCAAAGCGGGTATGACTTTTGGAAAAATCTGTCTTAACCGTAAAGGAGAAATACTCTTCCTCCGTATCCATCAAGAGCAGGGGAGCATTGTCATTAACAAAATGGTAATAGGTTTTCTGCCACAAGTCCGTATGAGCTTGGGTTGTGATTCTGATTTCCTTATCTAAAACCTGGTAGTTTTCTGGCTCTCGTACCCAGTAAAAATTCTTTGTGTTCATCTGATTTCCTTTCGTTTTAGATTATTATACAGACAAAAGATAAGGAAGACAAGTAACTCAATCAACTCTTTCAAGAGCAGGCTGGGGTGATTTTGGGGACTTTGCAGGCCTTGTATCGTCAAGATTAGCGGGTACTATTCCTCCAAAAAGTCTATCAAGGCTGTTGAAAATACCTCTGCATTTTGGAAGATAGATCCGTGACCCGCATTTGGATAGATAATCAGTTGGCTGTTTTTGATTTTCTCATGCATGATATAAGAGTTCTCAGTCGGAACTTGCATATCCTTGTCACCGTTGACGATCAGCGTTGGTTGCGTGATAAAGGCCATATCTTCTTGAGGATCTCTCCCCCAACGTTTGATGGCCTTCAACTGGGTCAAAAATCCTGGGACATTCATCTCCTTGTCTGCATACTCGGCTTTTCTTTCTCCCATACGACCCAAAACTTTTTCGGCTTCCAGGCGCCCCGCTTCATCGTGATTGTAGAAGATGTAGCGTTTGGGATCCACACGCTCAAAGCCAGCCTTCAGCATGTAGCGGAAGGTTTTTCCTGTTACCTTATCGACTTCAATACCACCGCGAGGACCTGTTCCTGCAAGAATCAAGCGGTTGACCAAGGGACTGTCAAGACGGACGATTTCTTGGGCGATAAAACCACCCATAGAAAGACCGAGCAGGTTGATTTTCGTATACCCCAAATCCTTGATAATAGCAATAGTCTGCTCTGCCATTCCTGAAATCGTAGAAGCTACCTTGCCTTGACTGGCTCCGACGCCAGGCAGGTCAAGGACGATGATGTGCTCTTTTTCAGCCAGTAAATCCAGCAATTTTGGGTCCCAGTTGTCCAAGGTTGCGGCCAAATGGACCAACATGACCAAGGGCAGTTTGGACTTGCCATTGCCTAGTTCACGGTAGGCAATCTGATTGCCAGCGACAGTAATGTACTGATTTTTAGTTGTGATATAAGACATAAGTACTCCTACTATTCAAAACTGAGGACGGTTTTTCCACGTGAGCGACCGTTGGCGACCTTGTCCAAGGCTACATTGACTTCTTCAAATGGGTAAACGGTGTCGATAGACGGTTTGATTTCGAGCTTGCTGAAAATATCTGCCACTTCTTGTAGCTGTTGGCCATTGCTTTCTACGAAGATGAAATGATAGTGTACGCCGTAGCTTTCCGCCATTTTATCAAACTTGCGACCAACCAAACCAAGCAGGACTTGCTTCCATTTTGGCAGATTCATGCGTTTGGCAAATTCGCCATTTGGCATAGCACGGAGGGAAACCAGCTGGCCACCTTTTTTCATAATCGACATTTGTTTTTCTGTTTCTGCACCGCCAAGCGTGTCCAGTACATAGTCGATTTGGGAGAGGGTTTTGGTGTAATCTTCTGTCTTGTAGTCGATAAACTGGTCAGCACCCAACGCCAATACCCGCTCTGCATTTGCCCCATCACCGTTGGTAATGACGGTCAAGCCCTTGGCTTTGGCAATGGGAATGGCCATCCCGCCGACACCACCTGTCCCGCCTGAGATGAAAATGGTCTTGCCAGCCTCTGCACCCATGAGGTCCAGTGCCTGCATAATGGTCAAGGCAGTCAGGGGAACAGCCGCCGCTTCCACATCCGTCAGATAGGCAGGAACTTTGGCAAGGGCTGTAGCCTCAACCGCTACATACTCGGCAAAGGCACCGATATTGTCGAGAGGAAGACGACCAAAGACACGGTCACCAACTGCAAAATTTGTCACGCTGGATCCGACTTCCTCGACCAAACCAACGACCTCATTGCCAGCTGTTTGCGGCAATTTGTAAGGCACAATCAATTTGACTTCACCACGAGAAATCATGTTGTCCAGAGGATTGACACCTGCTGCAGTCACTTTGATAAGGACTTGGTTGGGTTTAATTTGTGGTTTAGCAATGTCAGTTAGGTTAAGTACGATATTGTTTTTGTTATAAGATGTGTGTTGTGCTGCTTTCATGGTTTACTCCTTTTATTCATAGACTTGTATCTAATACAAGTCTAAGTTGTGCTAAATAGAAACTGACTTGTGAAAGTCAGTTGGATTTTTTTGCCTTTTGATACAAGTTGGCAATAACCTGGGCCAAGCTTTCTTGGGATAATCTATCCTGCAAATCCTGCTCAATGGTCGCAAAGATTGGCTGGACAGCTCCTGCAATGTGCCGACCAACTGGGCAGGCTTGATTAGCATGTTGGTGCTGTTGAAAGAGCTGGATATGCGTGACTTCCTGGGTAGCATAGTAGATGTCCAGAAGGCTGATGTCCGCCGGACTCTTGCTCAACTCATAGCCAGCCTTGCCCTGCTGGGACTGGATGATGCCTGCATTCTTCAAGAGAGCGATGACCTTGCGGATATAACTGGCATTGGTACCGACGCTGGTTGCCAAGGCCTGCGACGTCATGACGTCACTACTCTCGCTAATCATGGTCAAGATATGCAAAGCTACTGAAAATTTGGTATCCATGGAAATCCTCCTTTTGAACTTGTATCAACCACAAGAACAAGTTTAGCAAAAAGAAATCCACTTGGCAAGGATTTTGTTTTCAAAAAAATCACAACCGCTTGGCTGTGATTAATTTTTCCGTATCTGATCTTCTTGATAAGCCGCACGAGCACCACCGATCAATTTTGGACGGCTGGCAAGGGCGGTGACATGGGCCTGGCCGATCTCACGCAAGCTTGGTCTAATTGGCACTTGGACGTGCTTGATATGCATACCGATAGCTGTGTCGCCGATGTCTACACCAGCCTGAGCGGTGATAAACTCGACTTCCACCGGGTCCTTCATATACTTGAAGGCCGCCAACTGACCAGAACCACCTGCATGAAGGGTTGGCAGGACATTGACTATTTCCAAATCCTTCTGGATTGCCAATTCCCGCTCCACCACCAAGGCACGATTGAGGTGTTCACAGCCTTGGACAGCTAGATAGATACCTTTTGGCTCCAGGATCTCCAAGATGGTTTCAACAACCACCTCACCAACTTCCAGACTGGAATTTTTGCCAATATGCCCACCAATGACCTCACTAGAGGACAATCCTAGGACAAAAATCTGTCCCTTTTGAAGATTGCTGAGTTCTAGGACTTCTTGCACAACTTGCTGAGTTTGGTCTTTAATTTCCCTTAATGACATGATTTACTGCACCAATTCTTTCTATTGCCTGAGCCAAGATGTAACCAACTACCAAACCAACTGTGTTTTGCAAGGTATTGCTTAGAACACTTTCAATGGCTTTGAGGTCATTAAAATAAATCCGAGATGCTAGGTAATAGCCCCCCACCATAGAGAGGGTCGCCAAGACTAAACCGAGAATCCGTTTCTTACCTGTCCAACCCGCAAAATAACCTTGAGCCCCGTGGAAGAGCAAACTAAAGAAAGCCCACTGGGGATAGCCCAACAAGAAATCAATCAGAAGCCCTGACAATCCGCCGACAATGGCTCCCTCTTTCTTGCCCAAGTAAAAGGCTGTAAAATATACCCCAACATCCAAGAGCGTGACAAAACCAGTTGCAGTTGGCACATGAATAAAGGCTAATACCAAGCTCAAGGCTGTTAAGATAGCTAATAATACTAATTCCTGTGTTTTCTTATTTCTCATATTGAATCACCCCGTAATCATCTGATTTTTCAATCGCCGCATGGACGAAGTCCTTGGACAGTCTGACTGCCTCGAAAGGTTCTCTTCCCAGCAAAAGCTGACTGGCAATGCTGGACGCAAAGGTACAGCCTGCCCCCACATTGTTTTCTGACAGCAGAGGCGACTGGAGCACCACCACTTCCTGACCGTCGTAGAAAACATCGATCGCCTCTGAGCCATCCAGACGATTACCTCCCTTGATGACCACCGCCTTGGCTCCCAAGTCATACAAGGTCACTGCCGCCTGCTTCATCTCTTCCACCGTTTCGATATCCTTTTGGAGCAATAGCTGAGCTTCTGCCAGATTTGGTGTGATAATGCTGACATAGGGAAGGAATTTCAAGAGTTCATCTCGCAACTGGCTGACCTCGGTATCGTGCGTTTCCTTGCAGACCAAGACCGGATCCAAGACCACAGGAATCTCCGGGTGAGCCTTGATAAACGCCAAAGCCTGCTCTGCTATGTCCACCGTGGGAAGCAAGCCAATCTTAATCGCAGAAAAGGGCACATCCTTCAAACTAGCCAGCTGCTGGGCAAAGACCGCCGCATCTGTCGGAATGACCTCAAAACCTTTTTCCGTCATAGCTGTCAAGCAGGTCACCGCCACAAAGCCATGCAGCTTGTGGACAGCGTAGGTCGTCAGATCCGCATGGAGACCGCCACCGCTGAAAATATCATTGCCAGAAAGCGCCAAAATATACTTAGTCTTCATAGATAATCTCCTTTAGATAGAGGCCGTTGCCTGCCGCAGTCGGTCCCGCCAAACCACGATCCTTTTCTGCCAAAATCCGCTTGATCTGCCCAACAGGCATGCGACCATTACCAATTTTCAGTAAGGTCCCGACCATATTCCGCACCTGCTTGTACAAAAAACCATTGCCCGAAAAAGTAAAAATCAAGAACTGCCGCCGCTGGTCGTACTCCATTGTCGCCGTCGTGATGGTCCGCACCTTGTCCTCGACCGAGGTCCCCGAAGCTGTAAAGCCTGTAAAATCATGGGTCCCCACCAAGTCCTGAATAGCTTCTTCTATCAAGCTCAAGTCCAAATCATAGGGATAAAAGGTCGCATAGTGTCGCATCATGGGATTCTTAGGCCGCCCAATATCCACCAGAAACTCATAGGTCTTGCTGTGCTTGGCATAGCGGCAATGAAAATCATCCGCCACCTGCTCCACCTGGACCACATCAATATCCTCAGGGGTTTGGGTATCCAGGGCAAAGCGGAGCTTCTCCACATCTCGACTGCCAGCCAAGTCAAAGTGTATAACCTGACCGTAGGCGTGTACCCCTGCATCTGTCCGACCTGCACCATGAACGGTTACTGGCTGACCACTATTCAATCTTACTAACGTTTTTTCGATCTCTTCCTGAACCGTACGAGCATGGGGCTGGCGTTGAAAACCAGAAAAATCATGTCCGTCGTAGGAAATAATTGCCTTATATCTTGTCATGTTTTGATTGTAGCACAGGAAAAGTATGTAAACAAGTCATGAGACATCAAACTGTCCTATGACAGATTTCCTGTCTCAAAATTGACACAACCTTCCAAATACACTATAATGAAACTGAATATTGTATCTTAGAATTTTTATAAAATAGTAACGAAAGGAGGAAACTATGGAACTCCATTCTCACCTCAATGCAGAAAACCAAACTGCTTTTGAACACGTCATCCAACATCTAAAAGAAAAGGGTGTACGCATTACCGAAACTAGAAAAGCAGTCGTTGCCTACATTATCGAAAGCGATAACCATCCTAGTGCTGAGATGATTTATCAAGATCTACTACCTAGCTACCCCAACATGAGCCTGGCGACTGTTTACAACAACCTCAAACTTCTATTGGAAGAAGGGTTTGTGACTGAATTGAAACGGACCAATGATAATACTACTTATTACGACTTCATGGGGCACGAGCACCTCAATGTTATTTGTGAAGTCTGTGGAAAAATCACTGATTTCATGGATGTAGAAATCCCGAGCTTGAAGAAGGAAGCTCATACCCAAACTGGTTACAAAATTACAAAAGAGGTGCTATCCATCTACGGCATTTGTCCTGATTGTCAGGGATAAAAGACGAATATCAAAGCGGCTTCCTGTCGCTTTTTTTATTTCCCTTTGAATTATCAGAACAATCTTATTTAGAATAATTCCAAAAAACTTGACTTTCTTTTTTATAATCGTTATAATTAACTTGATTAAATAATAACGATTATAAATAAGGAAACAGCAAACTATGACACTCATATCCAACCTCAAACAACACAGCCACATCATCACAACCGCTCTCTGCTTGGTGCTCATTCTAATGGGTATCCTTTTACTCCAGACTGGACAGGGATGGGCACCTATCTTCTTCATTTCAGCCTTTGTCATCGGTGGCTACCAGTCTGCCAAGGAAGGCATTTCTGAGCTCATTTTCGATAAGCACCTATCTGTTGACCTTCTCATGATCTTGGCTGCTATCGGCTCTGGCCTGATCGGCTACTGGATGGAGGGGGCCCTACTCATCTTCATCTTCTCCCTTTCTTCTACTCTGGAAGAATTAGCCATGGAAAAAAGCAAGAATGCCATCGCAGCTCTGATGAACATGACCCCTCCAACGGCTCGCAAAATCGAGGAAAATGGTGACATCACTGTCTTAGACACCGCAGCCATCCGCATCGGCGACCTCCTGCAAGTTCGCAAGGGTGACACGGTCCCACTGGATGCCACCCTCATCAGTCCGCAATCCATCTTTGACGAATCCATGATTACAGGCGAGCCACTCCCTGCGGAGAAAATGGCTGGTGCGGCTGTTATTGGTGGTACTATTAACCAAGGTCCAACTGTGACCGTTCAAGTTACAGCTGAAAAAGGCGATGCCCTCTTCGATAAAATCGTCCAAATGGTTGAAAATGCCCAAGAATCCAAATCAAAAACAGCGACTTTCATTGAAAACATGGAGGATACCTATGTCAAAGTTGTCTTGGTGGTGGTGCCGCTCTTCATTCTCTTTGCTCATTTTGCTCTGGGTTGGAACTGGTTGACTGCCTTCTACCGTGGCATGATTCTCTTGACCATTGCTTCTCCATGTGCGCTTGTGGCTTCTTCTTCACCGGCGACACTTTCTACCATCAGCCGTGCGGCACGCAAAGGCATGATTATCAAAGGAGGCGACATTGCGGATAACATCGCCAACTTAGAGGCCATCGTCTTTGACAAGACTGGTACCTTAACCATTGGCAAACCTGAAGTTGTGGGAGCGACCTATCTTGGCGATGAAGAACTTATCAAGCAGGTTGTTCAGGCAGTTGAAAAACAATCGAGCCATCCGATCGCCCAGGCTCTCATGACCTATACGGCTGACAGCTCTGCTATTGCCCTCCAAAGCCTAGAAGACTTGACCGGAAAAGGCTTGGTGGCAGGCTATGAGGGCGACAGCTGGAAAATCGGTAAGGCGGGCTTTGTGGTGGATAGTTTGGTGAGTCCCTTGTCTGCTGACTTGCTGGCACAGATCGATGAGGCAGAAAGCACTGGGAAAACCCTGGTCTATGTCAGCCAAAATGATGTGCTGACGGCGATTTTCATGGTGGAAGATAGTTTGAAGCCAGAGAGCAAGCAGCTGATTGCTCAGTTGAAAGAAATGGGCGTGACGCCAATTCTCCTGACGGGCGACCAAGAAAAGACGGCTCGTTATGTGGCGAGTCAGGTCGGTATTGACCGTGTGATTGCCAACTGTCTGCCGACGGATAAGGCTGCTGTTATCCAAGAATTGCAAACCGAGTTTGCGTCTGTCGGGATGGTGGGCGACGGTATCAACGATGCTCCTGCCCTGGCCCAAGCCAACGTCAGCTACGCTATGGGAAGCGGAACGGATATCGCTATGGAGTCTGCCGACATCGTGCTCATGGAAGACCTGACACGGATTCCCTTCTCCATTCGCCTGTCGAAGAAAATGCGGAGCATCATCAAGCAAAATATCATCTTTGCCCTGTCTGTTATTGCCCTTCTTATCATTTCTAACCTCTTCCAGTCTATCAACCTACCGCTCGGCGTGGTGGGCCACGAAGGATCAACGATTTTGGTGATTTTGAATGGGTTGAGATTGTTGTATTTTAAATAGCTTCAAACCGCCAGTTGCTTGGTGGTTTTGCTTTTATTTTTTTAAAAAAACGCTTGCATTTCAGAAATTATTGTTTTATGATAATTTTGAAGATAATATTATCATAAAACAATAATAATTGGAGGTTTGCTATGAAAAAAAATCTACTCAAAACAGCAGAATTGGTTGCTGCATGTGTTCGCTTTTTCTTCTATTTTTTGATTGCCCTTTATACCTTCTTTACATTGGCAGGTTTTAGCGGGGATTCTTTTGTAACACGTTTTTGGGAATACACCTTTAACAAACCCACTGACCAGATTGGTGTTTGGCTCATTCTTTTAACAAGTGGATTGATCTTAATCGTCTTGGCGGCACTCAGTCACATTGCCTACTTGATTCAAAAGCTATGCAAGATATTTCTGGAAGAAGATTATTTCGCTTCAGCGAGTCTGGAACTGTATCAGAAACTCTTCATCAGTTTGCTCGTCCTGACTGCTGGGCAATTTTACCTAACCAGCTTGATTGCCCTGACAAACGCTACTGGACCAACCAACTTCCTCAATCTGCGTTGGTCAGATTTCATCCTCAATGCTCTCTTTATCTTCCTGACTTATTTTGTCTGGACCTTAGTACAAAAGGGGCAACAACTTGAAACCGAGAATAGCGAGTTTATCTGATATGGAAATGATTCGCGTAAACCTAGACAAGGTCCTCAAAGACCGACAAATGACTTCCAAGGACTTGGCGGAGCAAGTCGGCATTACCGAAGCCAACCTATCCATTCTCAAGACAGGCAAGGCAAAAGGCATTCGTTTTAATACCCTGATGAGCATCTGCCGAATCCTAGACTGCCAACCAGGAGATATTTTGGAATATGTCCATGAAGACAACTAAAAAAAGAAAAAGCCTAGGGCTTTTTCTTTTTTAGTAGGTCGCCAAGCGTTTTTCCAAATGCACCTGTCCGACAGCATAAAGGGTACAGATAACCCAATAAATAAGGGCTACACAGATATAAACCGTCATATAATCCGACTTGGCTCCACCGACTATCTTGGCCTTGTTGAAAATCTCTGGTACCGTAATCATGGCTGTCAGAGAGGTACTTTTGACCATGTCTAAGAGGACATTGCTCAGCGGTGGAAGGGCAATCCGAAAGGCTTGGGGGATGATGATTTTTCTGTAAATCACATTGGTCCGCAAGCCCAGGGAACGCGCTGCCTCCCATTGTCCCTTATCAATGGCCGAAAGAGATGCACGAATAATTTCAGAAATGTAGGCACTAGACATGGAGGTAAAGGCGATAATAGATGCGGAGATGGCATCTAGTTGTAGCCCCATAAACGGCAAACCAAAATAAATGAAGAAAAGAAGAACCATAAGGGGAATTCCACGCATGAGAGAAATATGGGCCATAGCCAACCAACGCAAGGGTCCAAACTTAGACATCCGCATGAGGGCTACAAAAAATCCACAGAAAGTCCCCAAGGCAAAACCAATTAGGGATAGGGATAAAGTGTAGGGAAGTCCCTCCAAAATCTGCGGAATAGCCTCTCTTGCAATATCTGCATTAAAAACTGCCTGCCAGTTAATATCCATATCTTCTCCTCTTTCCTAAAAACCAGATAGACCTTGCCAGTCTGTGACTGACAAAGTCTATACAAGATGCATTTAATTTGTTACGAGGTCTTATTCAACTTCGATAACTGGCAATTGGTCTGCATTTTCAACAGGAACTGTCAAATCTTGTCCTGCATAGTATTTCTCAGAAATTGCCTTCAAAGTTCCGTCAGCTTTCATCGCTTCAAGAGCTTCGTCAATTTTTTCTTTCAAGCTTGTGTCAGCCTTGCTCATAACAATACCTTGTTCAGTTGGATTGTATTTTGCATCACCCATTTTTACCTTGATGTCTGGGAAGTTAGCATTTGCCCATTTGATGGCCATGACTTGTGTGTAGTAGTCGTTTGGAATGAAGTCTGTACGACCTGTTGATACATCACGCAAATAAACATCGTTGGTTACGTTATCATAGATAACTGGCTCTGCACCTTGCTTTTCAGCAATTTTCATGTACTGGGTGCCTGCGCCACCACCAGCTTTCTTGCCAGTCCAGTCACTCAAGTCAGCTGCTTCGATTCCTGATGAACCATCTTCACGAACGATGTAGCCGCCAACTGAATACTTGTAAGGGACAGAGAAGTTGTACTTTTCCTTACGTGCTTCTGTCATGTCAAAGTTGTTAACAGAAATATCAACTTTTCCACTGTCCACAGCTGTAAAGGCTTCTGCCACACCGATTTCTTGGTATTCGATTTCCAATTTCAAACGTTTACCAATTTCATTGATCATATCAATTTCATAACCGACCAATTCTTTAGCATCGTTGTAGTAAGAAGTTGGGAAAAGGGTCCCTGGTGTTGCAACCTTCAAGACACCAGCTTCTTGTACTTTTTCCCATTGAGTCTGTTCAGCAGAAGAACTGCTAGTATTCGAACTTGAGCTAGAACATGCTGCCAAGGTCAAAGTAGAAACCAAGAGAGCTGAGGCCAAAACTTTTTTCAACATAAAACAATCTCCTTTGGAAGCCATAGCTTCCTTTTTTACTTTTTCGGTGTTAACCCACCAACTTTTACAGGTTAACATTTTGAAAACGTTTTGGCAAATAATTGAACCGAAAAATAGAGAAATTATAAATGAAGAAGTCCAGCTTGTTCTAACTGGTCTGCCAACTGCAAGAGTAGATCCTCTCGTCCCTTGGCTGCCGTCAATTGGATGCCGATTGGCAGGTCTTGTGGAGTCTTATAAGTTGGCAGGCTAATAGCTGGCTGTCCGGTGATGTTTGCCTGCTGCGTAAAGGGAGTTAGGGCTAGGCTGTCCTCGAACATTTGCCAGATCAGGGCCTGCTGCTCTTCCATGGAATAATTCTGGGTCTGCTTGAGGCGGTCCAGCAAATCTGCTGATAGGTCAAATTGCCCATGCTTGGGCGCTACATCAGCCACCGTTGGCGTCAGAAGCAAGTCGTAATCCTCATGGAAATACGCCATGCTGGCTCCAAACTGGTCCCAGTCCAAGAGGGCCTTGGAGTGCAATTTGGCTGGAATGGTTTGCCCGCTTTGGTAAATAGCCCAGGACATGACTTCCATGTCATCCAAGGTCATCTGGCGCCCAAAAGCTGCTTCGATGTCGTCAAACATCTGGGCAGTGTCCACGCTGTTCATCAGGTAGAAGGATTTCATCAGGGCCACTCCATCCAGAGGATATTCTGATAATTCCACTACTTCATGCCCTAAGTCAGCCAAGTGATGACAGGTTTTTTGAACTGCTTCTACCGCTTCAGGACTGACCTTGCTCCCTACTGGAGACTTGGTATAGTAGGCGATTTTAAGGGGGCGAGACAATTTTCCAAACACCTCCTCTTCGCTCAGCTTGGCAAGGGGAAAGGGGGCTTCCAGCTGATAGTCCTGGAAATGGTAGAGCAGACGCTGGGTATCGCGGACAGACTTGGTCAGGGCAAAATTGACAGATGCCCCCTGCCAGCCACGATAGGACTTGGGTCCAACTGGAATTCGACCACGACTGGTTTTGAGCCCGATCAAGCCATTGAAAGAGGCTGGGATACGAATAGACCCACCACCATCCGATGCCGCAGCAATAGAGACCATGCCTGAAGCCAGTGCTGCAGCTGCTCCGCCACTTGATCCACCAGCATTGCGACTGGGGTCCAAGGGAAGATTGACAGGACCATGCAGGCTGGCATCTGAGATATTTTTGAAGCCGAATTCTGGCGTGTTGGTTCGACCGACAATGATGAAACCCAAGTCCTTCAAGCGTTGGACATAGGTGTCGGTATGACCTGCTGGTCGACCAGCAAGTAGGCGAGAACCTGCAGAAGATGGCTGCCCCTTTTCATTTTGCCCCAGATCCTTCAACAAGAAAGGAACTCCAGCAAATGGCTTGCCAAGGTAGTCTTCTTTTTCAGCTTCTTTCAAGGCCTCTTCATACTGCTTGCTGACAACCGCATTGAGGGTGGGATTGAGCTTTTCAATCCTGTCAATGGTTTCTTGCACCAATTCCTTGGCAGAAACCTGTTTTTGATTGACAGCCTGAGCCATGGCTGTCGCATCTTTCCATGTCATAAGAATCTCCTAGATACCATATTTTTCCATAGACTGCTTGATGGTCTTTCCGAGCGCCATAAAATCAACCATATTGTCCGACGAAGGATAAAAGGTGGTCAGAAAAGACCCGTTTTCAATCAACACACGCTCGATTCGTGTTTTCATATCCTCCACCGTCAAAGCCTGACAGACCAAGTCTGACAGATTGGCCATCGAATCCGGATTTACTTGCGGAAATCTGTCCGATACTTCTTGCGGAGCAAAACTTGCCGCATAAAAATCCGCCACTACTTGCCCACGTTTGACTTGATTGCCTGACACACTGATATAGGCAGAAATGGCAATAGCCTCTTGGTAAATCCGCTGGGCCAATCCAGCAAACTTCCGCCCCTTGATACTAAGGTCGTAGGTCCCAGGACAGTAGGAAGTTGCCACCTCACCACTGACCACCTCGAAGGGAAAATCTGAAAGTGCCTGGGCAATCAAATCCACCATGACCTGATAAGACTCCCGCAAATCAACCTTGTGACCAGCAGGATTTGGCAAAATCAGAGTGACATTTAAAATCCCTTCATCTGCTACCACAGCTAGACCGCCCAAACTCCGAATAATAGGACTGTAGCCTTCCTGACCAATACTGGCTAAGCCCTTGTCCAGCTGGGCAACCTGACTGTCCATCATCCCCAGAATGACCGTTTGGTCCATGGGCCAAAAATGTAAAATCCCTGTATTGGACTGACGATTGACCTCGCGCAAAAAGACCTCAGTCCACACCAGTGGCCCCTGTTTCAAACCCGTCAAGCCAGACCGATCTTCGTATTTCTTTATGGTCACATTCTCAACCCAAGATTTCATTCGTAAGCGTTCTCTTTCAAATTACTATATCTTATTTTAACACAGAGCCTGTGATGCGTCGGAGAAAATGCCCAGAGTTTTTTCTGAAAAAGAAAGGAGACTGGAGTTTCCAGTCTCATCTTAGAATTATAAATCCTCAAAGGCATCTTTTACCTTGTCAAAAAATCCTTTTTTATGGGGTTTGACATCAATGTTTCCTGCTGCCGCGAATTCTTTAAGAGCTGCTTTTTGGCGGTCATTCAAACCTGTCGGAGTGACGATATTTACTGTGACATATTGATCACCAATAGCTCCACCACGAACACTTGGTGCACCTTTTCCTTTGAGTCGGAAGGTCTTACCAGTCTGGGTACCTTCAGGAATGACCATATCCACATCACCGTGAACTGTTGGCACATGAACTGTATCTCCAAGTGCTGCTTGGACAAAGTTGAGGTTCAGTTTATAGTGAATAGTGGTCCCTTCACGTTCAAACTTGTCTGAAGGTTGGACCTGAATGACAACGTAGAGATCTCCGTATGGACCTCCATTGAAACCAGCTTCACCTTGACCTGCCAAGCGAATACGTTGACCAGTTTCCACACCAGCTGGCACCTTGACTGTTACCGTATGGGCTTGTTTTTCATGACCAGTTCCATGACAGGTTGTACATGGGTCTTTGATTTGTTTTCCGCGACCATGACAGACATCACATGTCATCTGGCGACGCATAGTTCCCAACGGTGTTTGGGTGTCTACATTGATAACCCCTGAACCATGGCAACGACCACAGGTGACTGGACTGGTTCCTGGTTTAGCTCCTGTTCCCGTACAAGTCCGACAGGTTGCCTCACGATGGTAGCTAACCTCTTTATCCACTCCAAAAATAGCCTCTTCAAACTTGAGATTAACACGATATTGAAGGTCATCACCCTGACGCGGAGCATTTGGATTGCGACTAGCACCGCCTCCACCGAAGAAACTAGAGAAGATGTCCTCAAAGCCACCAAAACCAGCTCCGTCAAAACCACCAAAACCACCTGCTCCGCCACCGAAGCCACCGTTAGCTCCAGCTGGACCGTATTGATCATAGGCAGAACGTTTTTGTGGATCACTCAGAGTTTCATAGGCCTCTTGAACTTCCTTGTACTTATCTTCCGCACCCGGTTCCTTGTTGATGTCTGGATGGTATTTTTTTGAAAGCTTACGATAAGCTTTTTTTATCTCGTCTTGCGAAGCGCTCTTAGAAACGCCCAGACGATCGTAATATTCTGTATTGTTCATAGTTTATGATACAAAAGGCGTTAAGAAAACCGTATGAAAATAGGAAACTGACGCAGTGTGTCTAACACACTAGGAAGTTTATCTTTTTCACTAGGTTTTTAGCCTGTGTTCGAATAACCGAACTTGTATTCCTTTCTTTAGAATGTTGAAAGTAGCCCGTGTTCGATTACGAACACTTTCCTTTCTGTAAGAGTTGGGTGGGTATTTACCCAAAAACAGAGGCTGGGTTGCAACCTCTGTGATTGGACTATGCTTTAGAATGGATTTTAATTTAGTTTTTTGAGCTATACAAATCTCTCACTTTATTATAGCTAGCAAGTGCTACTAAGATGACATCATTAGCATTGTTTGTATCACTGTTGAATTTAATTTGTTTTGTAATCGAATTGTCATCATCACCAGATGATTCTATTTCACTAAGAACTTCCGTTGGAACGATGGTATTACTGTGAAACTTCACTCTTGTAACTTCATCAGCTTTATTGTAATGAATTTCTAAGAATTTATTACCAAGTTTATTACATAAATAATATAAGGAAGTCTGTTCTTTGTTTCGCTGAATATGAATTTCTAGACCTTGTTTCTCTAATTGAGAAATTAGTTCATCAACCTTCATCTAAATCCTCCTAGCTCGGGCTAAAATAGTCCACAGGACTATTTTACTTTTCAGTAAACTCGCCGTCTACCACATCATCGCCTGCGTTGCCAGCTGTTTGGGCACCTTCTTGCCCTGTGGCTGCTTGTTGTGCTGCTGCGGCTTGCTCGTAGAGTTTCACTGCAAGGGCTTGGGCTTTTTCGTTGAGGTTTTCAAGTTTAGCCTTCATGTCGTCCAAGTTGTTTGCTTCTTGAGCTGCTTTCAACTCGTCAAGAGCTGCTTGGGCTTGGTCGCGTTCTGCGTCGAAGCCTTTGCCTTCAGTTTCTTTCAGCGTTTTCTCAGTCGCAAAGATGGCTTGGTCAACGTCGTTGCGAAGGTCCACTTCTTCCTTACGTTTCTTATCTGCTTCAGCGTTTGCTTCTGCATCTTTCATCATGCGGTCGATTTCTTCATCTGTCAAACCTGAGTTAGATTGGATAACAATAGTTTGCTCTTTTTGCGTACCAAGGTCTTTGGCTTTTACAGAAACGATACCGTTCTTGTCAATGTCAAATGTTACTTCGATTTGTGGAATACCACGAGGTGCTGCAGGAATATCTGTCAACTGGAAGCGACCAAGAGTCTTGTTATCCGCTGCCATTGGACGCTCACCTTGAAGCACATGGATGTCAACGGCTGGCTGGTTGTCTGCTGCAGTTGAGAAGACTTGTGATTTAGAAGTTGGGATGGTAGTGTTGCGGTCGATGAGTTTTGTAAATACACCACCCATTGTTTCGATACCAAGTGACAATGGCGTTACATCAAGAAGAACAACGTCTTTGACATCACCAGTGATGACACCACCTTGTATTGCCGCGCCCATAGCAACCACTTCGTCAGGGTTTACAGATTTGTTTGGCTCTTTACCAGTTTCAGCTTTTACAGCTTCTACAACGGCTGGGATACGAGTTGAACCACCAACAAGGATGACTTCGTCAATTTCTGACAAGCTAAGTCCTGCATCTGAAAGAGCTTGACGAACAGGAACTTTTGTACGTTCTACAAGGTCGTAAGTCAATTCGTCGAATTTGGCACGTGTCAATGTCATTTCCAAGTGAAGCGGACCTGCTGCACCTGCAGTGATGAACGGCAAGCTGATTTGAGTTGACGTTACACCTGAAAGGTCTTTTTTCGCTTTTTCAGCCGCGTCTTTCAAACGTTGAAGAGCCATCTTATCAGCTGACAAGTCGATGCCGTTTTCTTTCTTGAATTCTGCTACCATGTGGTCGATAATCTTTTGGTCAAAGTCGTCACCACCGAGCTTGTTGTCACCTGCTGTTGCAAGTACGTCAAAGACACCATCACCAAGTTCAAGGATAGATACGTCGAAAGTACCACCACCAAGGTCGAATACCAAGATTTTCTCGTCTTTGTCAGTCTTATCCAAACCGTAAGCAAGGGCTGCTGCAGTTGGCTCGTTGACGATACGTTCTACTTCCAGACCTGCGATTTTACCAGCATCTTTTGTTGCTTGACGTTGGGCATCGTTGAAGTAAGCAGGAACAGTGATAACGGCTTTGGTTACTTTTTCACCAAGGTATTCTTCAGCGTAGCCTTTCAAGTATTGAAGAATCATAGCTGAGATTTCTTGTGGTGTGTATTCTTTACCGTTTGCTGAAACTTTTTCAGAAGTTCCCATTTTTGATTTGATAGAAATGATTGTATCTGGGTTAGTTACCGCTTGGCGTTTTGCCGCGTCACCAACGATGATTTCACCATTTTTGAAAGACACAACAGACGGTGTTGTGCGGTTTCCTTCTGGGTTTGCGATGATTTTTGATTCAGTTCCTTCAAGAACTGCAACTGCTGAGTTTGTTGTACCTAAGTCAATACCGATAATTTTGCTCATTATAAATACCTCTTTTTATTATTTCTTTTTGTGATACTCTCCTTAAGTGGCGTCGCCGTCAGAGCCCGCTTTTGCGGTCTCTTTGACTAAAGTTTGAGCCAATTGTCTCAAACTTTGCGTATCTAGCGCCACGGCGGAGAGTATCAAATGGGCTCACGATGTTCGCCAGCCTACAAACCTAGGGCTTGTCTTTGTTTACAATTTCATAGTTTAACGACTTTTCGGTCAAGTTTTTTATTATTTTGGAAAATAGCAGAGCGACTATTCAGATACGACTACCATAGCCGGTCTCAACAGACGTTCATGCAACTTGTAGCCTTTTTGGAAGACTTGTGCGATGTGTTCTGCTGGACAGTCATCTGTGGCTGGAACGGTTTGAATGGCCATGTGGAGATTTGGGTCAAAGACATCTGTTGCGACTTCTTCTACCCCTTCTTCTTTGAGAGCTTGAATCAAGCTTTCCTGTACCATTTCCAAGCCTTTTTTGACATCTTCTGTCAAACCTTCGACTTGAAGGGCACGCTCCAAGTTATCCAAGCTCGGCAAGATTTTCTTAGCCAAGTCTTGCGAACGGTAACGTTGAATGGTTTGGCGTTCCTCGTTGGCACGGCGTTGGATATTTTGCATTTCAGCATGGGCACGAAGGTACTTGTTTTCAAATTCCTCTGCACGCTCATTTGCCAAGTCCAATTCTGACTTTTCAGGCGTTTCCACAACTTCTTCTGTTGTTTCAACCTCTTCTACGATTTCTTCGTTTTTGATTTCTTCTGACAAGTTGTTCACCTCTTCATTTTCTATTATTACTTTGACAAATAATAAATTGAGTTCGAGCTAGAAACTCAGAAAAAAGATAGATTTCCTTGTGTCTGATGACACCGCGTCAATCTCCTATTTTTCAATCGTTTCCTTCACGCCCTCACATCTTAATTGACCTCATAATGATTACTACTTAAGTATCGGTAATAATCGGTTAATTTCATAAATAGGACGCGGCTAATGATGTTGATCAAACTCATCTGCCTGCGGTAGTTCATGTCAACAGGACCAAGCAAACTCATCTGGGCCATGCCCCGATAGGGGATTGGAAAGCGATGATGAATGACCGTCACATCTGCAAGAGCAGGTTCTCTATGTTCCGCCACTGCAATGCTGGTCTGCTGGTCTGGCGCCAAGCCCTGCCGCAATTCTGGGGCTAATAGCTGAGGACTATCCAAGAGTTGGTAGGTAGCGAGATTGCCATAGGTCAGCGAAGCGACTTTTCCACTGATAAAGACCGATTCTTGGAAGAGATTGGAAAAAATATAGTCCATGAGATCCAAGACATTGTCCGTCGTGGTAAAGTAACGCTGCACCACCTGGGGAATCTCCGTCCGCAGCTTGTAGTGGATTGCCAAAACCGTCTGTCCAACGAAGCGTTCATCCACCAAGCGTTTGAGCACCTCCAAGTCCCTGGTCAAAAAGTTCTTGGGAATGGCAAACTGGACGGTAACAGGTTTGGACTGGTCCAGGGTTAAAACTGCCAAGGCATCGTGGCTACTGAGCTGCACGATGTCAAAGGAAGTCAACTGCTGACTGGTCGGCTCCACATCTAAAATGACCGAAGTGTAGCCTGTCAAGTCAGCTAGGACTGTACTGGCTCGCTCCAAGATGTCTTCCAGCTTGAAGGCTTCAAAATCGAAGGCCTTGACTACCTGATAAACATCTTCTTCATTGATGTGTTCCAAGTTAAGCGAGTGGTTGACAAAGTATTGAAAACCAGCCCGACTGGGCATCCGTCCGCTTGATGTGTGGGCCTTTTCCAGCAAGCCCAACTGCTCCAGCTTAGCCATATCATTACGAATGGTCGCTGAACTAGAAGCAATCATCTCCTGCAAGGCCTTAGAACCAACTGGCTCATGATGGCGCGTAAACAATTCAACAATCAGATTCAAAATATCATTTTGACGTTGGGTAATCATCTCCGCTCCTTTCATGAACACTGTTTTAGTTACGCTCAATGAAAATCGACAGTAGCCTAGGAAGCGAGGCCGAATGTAGAACTGTGGTTCACAAAGGCAAGCTGACAACGGTTAGTGTTGATTTTCGAAGAGCGTTAGCACTCTATGATGTCGAGTGCTAACCTATATACTCCCATTATACGCCGAAAAAATGGATTGTCAAGAGAAAAAACCAAAAAATTAGCACTCTTTTGCTTAGAGTGCTAAAAATCAGTCTGAGGACCTAGTTACTCTTTTACCATACGATAAAAACGGATGCCTAGTAATAATAAAAGC
Source organism: Streptococcus sp. 2020WUSS084 (assembly GCF_044427445.1). Taxonomy (NCBI): domain Bacteria; kingdom Bacillati; phylum Bacillota; class Bacilli; order Lactobacillales; family Streptococcaceae; genus Streptococcus; species Streptococcus sp. 2020WUSS084. Next base: position 29,009 of record NZ_JAOTGC010000012.1, read on the forward strand.
GGAATATAAATGATAGAAATACCTAAGATAAAACCTGGACGCGAACGCAAACTTGTTCCCAGTAGAATGCCGTACAGTCCCAAAGATGGCAAATAGCGTCTTTGGAAGATTGTTTTCACAAACTCCACTTTATTTTCTCTATCACCATATAATTCAAGCTCTCCCATCTTCGCAGGTTTCCTAAAAATATTGAAATTTTGGCAGGATACGACAAACTCCCATCCATATTCCTCGTACATATGCAGATAGTTTTCTCTATCTTTATTTTTTGCTTTCTTGAAATCAACCTGATACACAACCCCTTCTGGCAGGCATTTTTCAAAATGATAAAACAAGAGCCAGCTAATCTTAACTAGTTTCCACCCTTGCTGATGCATCTCACTGAGATAGTCTGCTTGCTGACTGAAATCTGTGATAAAAAATACCTTGAACTCTGTCCTAGTCTCCATCATTTTCTCCCTTGCTATTTCGATAGAGCCGTTCAATCCGAGCCAATTCTATGTCTAGGATTTCTCGACCTGTTTCTGTTATCCGATAAAACTTCCGCTTATCTTCTTCCCTGACAAACCGAATCAAGCCGTCCTTTTCCATTTTCGACAGGGTGCCGTACATGGTTCCAGGGCTAATCACGACTTGCCCTGCCGTGACTTCCTTAGTCTTCTGTGTAATATCGTAACCATGTCGTTCTTTCTGTAAATGAAAGAGAATATAGAAGGCTGTTTCTGTCATGGGAACATAGACACGTTTTAACTGGTTCTGTTGCAAAGTTTTAAATAAAGAATAAAATCCCTTACGGTATCTATGATTTAAGCTGGGATTCCCAATAATACCTTGATTTCAGTACAGACCGAAAACCCGAAGAGAGTGCCTTCTTTTCGGGTTTTCTTATATAATCCTCGGATGGCTTCCATACCTTTAATCGTGGTAGAGGCAGTGCGTAAACTTCGATAGAATTTATTGCGTCTCTTTACTGGACGATGGTCTTGTTCAATCAAATTATTCAGGTATTTAATGGTACGATGTTCTGTCCCTTGATAAAAGCCGTATTCTTTTAGTTTCTTAAAGGCACTTGTAATAGAGGGGGCTTTATCTGTGACTACAACCTTCGGTTCATCAAACTGCTTCACTAACCGCTTAAGAAAAGCATAGGCTGCTTGTGTGTCCCGTTTTTTACGTAACCAAATATCCAAGGTTAAACCATCTGCATCGATGGCTCGATACAAATAATGCCATTTTCCTTTAATTTTGATGTACGTTTCATCCATTTTCCATGAATAAAAGGATTTTTTATTTTTCTTTTTCCAAATTTGATAGAGTCGTTTGCCATATTCTTGCACCCAACGATAAATCGTGGTATGAGAAACGTTAATGCCACGATCATATAAGATTTCTTGAACTTCACGATAGCTAAGGTTATAACGAAGATAGTAGCCCACGGCTACAATAATCACATCCTGCTGAAATTGCTTTCCTTTAAAATGATTCATCGTCATTCCTCCTGCTATCTTTTTCTATTATTCTACCTTATTTGATAGTAGATTTAAAACTTTGCAACAGAACCCTCTTATCTATCCAACAATTATCAAAGCAATATGGAAAACAAAAGGCAGTTCATCAGGTTTCTTTAACGATTAATAAAGGAGAAATCTGTGGTTTAGTCGGTGAAAATGGTGCTGGGAAGACAACGCTTCTCAGAATGTTATCGGGTCTCATTTCCCAAACTTCAGGTACCATTACTAGCTCAAAATATTGTCGTATTGGAGCTTTAATTGAATCCCCTGCTCTACAACCTAATTTATCTGCGATCGATAATCTTCGTTACATGGCTCTGCAATTAAATCTCAAGCAAGCGGACGAAAAAATCTTAGAGACATTAGCAATTGTCGGTTTAGAGGATGTTGATCCTAAGAAAAAATCCAAAGATTTTTCACTGGGAATGCGTCAACGTTTAGCCATTGCCTTAGCTATCCTAGATGACCCTGATTTTTTAATCCTAGACGAACCGATTAATGGTCTTGACCCTGTTGGAATCAAAGAGATGAGAAGCATTATTTTAAATCTTCGAAATCAATATGGGATGACCATCCTTATCTCCAGTCATATCCTATCAGAGCTTGAGATGGTGGTTGATCGCTACATTATCATGCATAAGGGTCTTATCGTCAAAGAATTCTCAAAGCAAGAGCTTGAACAAACCCTAGAAGAACAGCTCTATCTACAAACGAACAACCATCCTAAGACCTTTACTATCCTTGAAGAGCAGGGCATCGCTTACAAAATAGATAAGGATTATATCAGTCTGCCATCAAATACGAATGTTATGAGCCTCATTCATCTCTTGATAAACCATGAGATTGAGGTCAAAGAAATTTTTAAACAACAAATGTCATTTGAAGATTATTATCTGACATTGCTTCAAGAAGGAGAAGAGCATGATACATTACTTTAAAGCTGATTTATTTAAGATTCAAAAAGAACAGAGATTAACGATTTCATTGGGAATATTGGCTTTACTGTCCTTTTTATCCGCTTTTTTGTTGCATGGCAACGAAGACTTCACTAGCTCTCTTATTCAATTGCTTTCTCAATTTATCACACTATTTTTTATCGTCCCGACAAACCTATTCTTTGGAGAAGATTTTACTTACCGTACCATCAATCATATTATTATCAAGCAACAAATAAGAAAAGGAGTATTTTTCTATAAAGTCTTAGCAACCCTTGTGCTAGATCTCGCTTATATCCTTCTAGCCTATTTATTGAGTAGCAGTATTGGCTTACTTCTGGGTGCCCCTGTTGATGTTGCAGTGATAATACACAGTTTCATTGCTCAAACACCTTTATTTATCTGTATCTCTCTGTTATCCATCCTGATATTTGTCAAGTCCAATAAAGTCAATCAAGCCTATCTTGCCTTTAGTTTAATTAGCCTTCTTTTTGACAATGTCACCAACCTTATTACTAGTAACCTACTCCATATGACATTACCAACAGATTATTTTCTATTTCTTTCGCTTCAACAGGGGGAACATATTACACAGCTATCCATGGGTGTTAGCTTCATATCTGCTATACTATATCTCTATCTGAGTTACTTTATTTTCAGCAGGAAAGAGTTAAAATGATGTAACTTAGATTTCATATATAAAAAACATGTATGTCACACATCAGAAAAAACGTATGACATACATGTTTTCATTTCACATTTATTCCCCTTGGGCAATCAATTCTGCTCCGCGTTGGCGGTAGGACATATCCCCAACCGACTCAATCAAGAGCTTACCATTTTCATATTTGAGGACGGTGATCGAACCGTTATCAAGGAAAATATTAGCCCCACGTTCTGGCTCTAACAAATGAGCCAGGGTTGCAATGGTCATACCGTGGCTGACCACAAGGGCGTTGCCTCCACCTTGTTTTTCCAAGTCTTGGGCGATGGATTCAAAACCTGTTAAGATACGATTGCTCAAGACCTCCCAAGATTCTGCCCAGCCAGCGGTGTCTGCTTCTTGGATACCTGCTGCGATTTCCGCAAAGGACATACCCGTCGCATCAACTGTCCCTTTCAAACGAGGTAGGACACCTTGGAAAAGTTCGGCATCATACATGCCCTCAAAACTACCAAAACACCATTCACGGATACGCTTGTCTTGGTAATAAGGAATTTTTCCCAAAATCCCCAACTCACGCTGAGCAATGGTAATGGTCTGGACAGTCCGTCCTAGATCACTGGATACCGCAACCTTAAAATCAAGGCCCGCATCCTTTAGCCCCAAGCCCAGTTCACGAATTCCTTCCTCACCAGCCTTGGTCAGCGGCGTATCACACCAGCCCTGCACGCGCCCAATGGTATTGAACATGGTTTTCCCGTGACGAGAAATATATAATCTTACATCTGCCATTCCTTTTTCTCCTTGTCATTTCTTACTATTAGTATAACAAAAAACCGACTACTTGTGGCAATCGGTCTACGTTTTTTAGTTCTTAAAGCTATGAATCGGTGCTGGAATTTGTCCACCACGATTGATAAAGTCCACAGACGAAGCCTGATTGACCTTCATGACAGGAGCTGTTCCAAGTAGTCCACCAAATTCGATCATGTCCCCTTCTTTTCCAAGAGGAATAATACGAACCGCAGTGGTTTTCTGGTTGATAACGCCAATAGCTGCCTCATCCGCAATCATGGCAGCAATGGTTTCAGCTGGCGTTGTTTCTGGAATAGCAATCATATCCAAACCAACAGAACAGATGGCCGTCATAGCTTCCAATTTTTCAAGGTTAAGGGAGCCATTTTGCACCGCCGCAATCATGCCCTCATCCTCAGATACAGGGATAAAAGCACCAGACAAACCGCCGACCTGGTTACAAGCCATTACCCCACCCTTTTTGACTGCGTCATTGAGCAGAGCAAGGGCAGCAGTCGTTCCGTGCGTACCAACGGTTTCTAAGCCCATTTCCTCCAAAACCCGTGCCACTGAATCGCCAACCGCTGGCGTTGGAGCAAGGGACAGGTCCACGATACCGAACTTGACCCCCAGGCGTTCACTGACCATATTGCCGACCAACTGACCGATACGGGTAATCTTGAAGGCGGTCTTCTTGACGGTCTCCGCCACCACATCAAAGCTCTCACCACGCACTTTTTCAAGGGCACGCTTGACCACACCAGGCCCAGATACGCCGACGTTGATGACCACATCCGCCTCACCGACACCATGGAAGGCACCCGCCATGAAAGGATTGTCCTCAACCGCATTGGCAAAGACTACAAGTTTAGCCGCACCCATATCAGAAGCTTCCGCCGTCTCCTTGATGATCCGCCCCATGTCCCGCACAGCAGTCATATTGATACCCGTCTTGGTCGAGCCGATATTGACTGACGAGCAGACTTTTGTCGTTTGGGCCAATGCCTGCGGTATAGAGTTGATGAGGATTTCATCTCCTTTTTGGTAGCCCTTTTGAACGAGAGCTGAAAAACCGCCGATAAAATCGATACCGATCTCATGAGCCGCCTTGTCCAAGGCATGAGCCAAGGGCAGATAATCCGTGGCATCTGTCGCCGCACCAATCAAGGCAATAGGCGTCACCGACACCCGTTTGTTAACGATAGGAATACCTAGCTCTGCCGCAATCTCATCGCCGACCGCTACCAAGTTCTTGGCCTTGGTGACAATTTTGTTATACACTTTCTGCGCAGCCTTATCTATATCCGAGTCAATACAGTCCAAGAGGGAAATTCCCATGGTAATGGTCCGAATATCGAAGTGCTGCTCCTCAATCATCTCAATGGTTTCTCTAACCTGTCTAATATCCATGAAACCTCTCCTTACAAGTTGTGCATAGCATCAAAAATGGCTGCACTTTGAATGTTGATTTTCACGTTCATGGACTGACCAAAGGCATCCAACTCCGAACGCAACTGAGTGAAATCTTTCTTCTCATCTGATGATACCACTGCCATCATGGTAAAATATTCATCCAAAACTGTCTGGGAAATATCATCAATATTCAAACCCAACTCCGCAATCTTAGTCGCAACACCCGCAACAATTCCTGACTTGTCCTTACCGACAACTGTAACAATAGCCTTCATATACATACCTCTTCTAAATTTTCATTTATTTTATCATAATTATACAAAAAAAGGTAGAAATCTTTCCATTTTCTACCTGTTTCGAATATTATTACTTCAGCTGTTGCGACCGACGGGCATAGGCTTTCCAATCAATCCCACGCGCCTCGCACCAGTTCTGGACATTTGGAGCCAAGACCACATCTTTCTTGCGAAGGTCTGCAATATTCTTAGCACCCAGCATGGTCATGATTTCAGCCATCTGCCATTGGAAGGTTTTAATAGCCTGCAAGCCATCGTCAAAACGATGCCCCTTACCATCCTTGACATACTGGAGGAAATGATTGGACATTCCAACAAGGTCTGCACCGAGTGCCAATGATTTGACAATATCTAGCGGCGTTTTAATGCCACCAGAAGCAATCAAACTTGGACGGATATCTTCAGGAACAGACATAGCCTCCACCAAGGAAGTCACGGTAGACTGGCCCCAACCTTCTAAATAGGCATAATCATTGAAAGTCCGACGGGCATTTTCAATCTTGGCGAAATCCGTCCCCCCAGTACCAGACACATCAATAGTTTGCACACCGACAGAAGCCAGCTGGGCTACTGTTTCACGGCTCATGCCAAAACCAACTTCCTTGACAATGACAGGCACTTCCAGCTCCCGCACCAAAGTTTCAATATTCTTCAACCACATAGTGAAATCACGATCTCCCTCAGGCATGACAATCTCCTGGGGTGCATTGACGTGGATTTGGATGGCATTGGCCTCCAACAAATCCACCGCCCGTTTGGCGTTCTCAACACTATGATGGGCACCTAGATTGGCAAAAATAATGCCATAAGGATTTTCCCGACGCATAACAGAGAAGGTTTCAGCAACAGACGGATCCTTGATCGCCGCACTAACCGAACCCGAAGCCAGAGCAATCTTCCCAAAATGCCCCATAATCCCCAACAGACGGTTGATTTCGCGGGTCTTCTTGCTTCCACCGGTCATAGCATTGACAAAGAAAGGAAAGGCAAAGTCCAAACCAGCTACACTGGTCGAAATATCCACCTCATCCACCTTGGTCTGAGGTAGGGAATGATGGACAAACAAGGTTTCTGTGAAGTCCTTGGCCGGTGTGGCACTGTATTGCTGGTTGGCCAAGCCAACGTGTTGATCCTTGCGGTCTAAACCAAATTCTCCTAGATAAAACATAGGGTTCTCCTTATTCTCTACTTGTGATCTTTAGTTGGAGTGGAAGAATGCCGGCTTCTTGCCAAGCCTTCTCAATCGCTGCTTTTTGTTCCCTACTGTCTACCAAGCAAATGCCGCAGTCACCACCACCCGCACCAGATGACTTGGCCACCGCTCCATAAGTCTGAGCCAGGTCACAGAGTTGACTCAGTTGAGGGGTTTCAATGACCAAACCCATTCCTCTCGCAAAGTCCTGTAAGAGCTTGCGGTTTTGAGTAATAGCCTGTCTAGCTGATACTGAATCATTTGTCTGACAGGCTACTATCAACTGTTCTACACAGGTCTTGGAGTCGGCTAGAAACTGGCTATGAATTTGCTCTTTTTCAGCCTGACTTTTTTGGTCTTCCATCTGGGAAACTAGCCTGTCCGTCGAAGCCGCCGATCCTGTCCATCCCACCAAGAGGTCTAAGCCTTCAGGTAACTGAATAGGGCTGATAGACAAACCTTGCCAATCACTTTCCACCAGATCCAGCAGAGACAGCTCTGCCATTTTCCCTAAAAGCCAGGAACGGTCCAGGGAATGATAGGCGATCAAGCCACCGAAACTGGAAGCCGCCAAATCCCCAAAGGAGCCCGTCATACCTAGCTTGGTCTGGGTCAGAGCTGCCAGCTTGTAGGTCAAAAGGGCATCCGCTTGATGACCGTAGTAGGTCAACAGGGCCTTGACTGTCGCAACCGTTACAGCACCAGAGGAACCCAGACCATACTTGGCACCAGAGGCTTGGTCATCTAGGTCGGACTGAACAGATAGGCTATAGGTTCCATGACAAGCATAGCCCTTGGCCCTCAGATAGGCTTCTGTCACCTGCATGGCTGTCTCAATCAGGGCATAGGGATGGCCATCTTGGATGAAAATCTCATTTTCCTTACGCTCCCAGGTCAGATAGAGGTCTGCCTTTTGACTAGAATGAAGACTGCCTTGGTCACTTGTTTCAATGGTGACAGTCAGGTACTGGTCAACCGCCGCAATCACAGCAGGATAACCGGCCTCAACAACTGCATATTCCCCTGCTAGAAAGAGTTTTCCTGGTATCTTTACTTGCACTTTCATGCTAGATTCCCTTTTCAAACGCTGCTTGCGAAGTCTGCCAATCCTTCTCACTGAGGACGTAGGCAGCAGGACCAGGCTTGCTGGTGATGATTTTCTCTCTTGGGAAGACTTTGGACAATTCAGCTACTAGCTCATCCATCTGACTTGCTCGGCAGAGGATCTTGACATTTGGTCCCGCATCCATGGTCATGTAGGCTGATAAGCCAGTTGCTTCACGAACCTGACGGACTGCCTCTTGAGCCACCAGGCTATCGGCTGACCAGTAGGTAAAGGGTGGATTGGCAGAGAGCGTTGTTGCATGCATTTTCATGCCATTGTGTTCTGTGATTTGACCAAGTTTTTCAAAATCACGGCTGGCAATAGCTGCCTTGATGTCCACCAAGTCTTGCTTAGCGGTTTCTACCCAGGCTGAGTAGAAAGGCGAAGTCGCGACCGTATGGTCCATCCCCTCTCGACTGGCAATCTTTTTCGGTCCGGTATTGACCGCCAAGACGACCATTCCGATATCCCAATCCGCATCGTCAATGGGGTGAGCCATAGAATCTTCCGAACCAGTTCCCATGTCCCACTCTACAAATCCACCGAATAGGCTACGGGTGCTAGAGCCAGACCCCCTGCGAGCAAGGGTTGATAGGGTGGCTGGTGATAAATCTAAATCCAAGGCAGTTGCGGTTGCAAGTGCAAGGGCTGCGAAGGCTGATGCTGAGCTGGCCAAACCAGCTGCAGTCGGAACAAAATTTAGACTTTCCACTCGGGCAAATGCCCTTTCACCTATATATTCGCAAAACAAATCCAAAAATCGAGAAATTTTTAAAATTTCTTTTTCTTTTTGTAACATTCCGTTGAGATAGAACTCATCGGCAGTCAATTCTGGGTCAAAAACAACCTTGGTATCCGTATAAAATGCGTCAAGGGTCAGGGATAAACTGGAATTCATGGGTAGGAATAATTCCTTATCTCGTTTTCCCCAGTATTTAATCAAGGCAATATTGGTATGGGCACGGGCAATGCCTGTCTGTTTAGTCATTGGTTTCTCCTAAGTACTGTATCCAGGTTTGGCGGGCACCTGCTTGGTAAAGGATGTGTGCAAGTTTTTGGGCATCCTGGGCTGTTCTTGCCAGGGCAATCATGCAACCGCCACGACCACCACCGGTTAATTTGGCTCCGAGGGCTCCATTTTCTTGGGCAAGGCTGACTAGCTTATCTAGGCTAGGATCAGACACGCCTAATTCTTGCAGGAGGGCATGGGCTTGGTTCATTCTGCTGCCTAGAAGCTCTGCCTGGTCTGTGGCTAAATCTTCCTTGGCCTGTCGGGTCAAGTTGCCTAGTTCTTCTACTAGCTTGATAGCCTCTGGCTTTTTCTCCAACAAATCAGCCACGTCTGAAATGGCTTCTAGGGTATTTCCCGTCACGCCTGTATCAGCCACCACCAAGTGGGCGTGGAGTTTCAGCACCAAGGGCTCGATGGGCTGGTGCTTGATAAAAAAGACGGGAGACTTACCACTGGTGGTTGCCGCATCAACGCCCGAGGGATTGCCGTGGGCAATTTTTTCCGAAGACTGTACAATGTCCCAGAGCTCACTGTCTATCAGCTCTTTTTCATAGTAGGCAAAGAGGGCGCGGGCAACGGCTACTGCCACCGCAGCACTGGAGCCCATACCTCGCTCGGCAGGAATGGTGGAACTAATCTCGATATGAATAGCTGGGTCTGTCGGTGCTCCAATACGATAGAGCGAGAAGCGGATGGCATGCTTGAGGCTTTCCCAGATTTTTGGCATCTTGTGCACTAAGCCTTTATAGAAGTCACAAGCAACAGTCAGCGCTTCCCCTTGAGCAGTTACCTGAGCAATAATTTCAACAGCAGAAAAAGGCATAGCAATTGCTGGTTGCCCATAGACCACCGCATGCTCTCCCATCAAAATGATTTTTCCATTCGCTTTTCCTACTACCGACATACTTTTCTCCTTATACAATCACTACTATTATACCATTTTTACATAAGAATAGAACACACGAAAACAGCCGACCGCGGTCGACTGTTCTCTAGGAGATTATATGAAAAAGAAAGTTGTTCGCTATTTCTAGCTTGAATATAGTATATAGCTACTAACTTAAACGAAACTGAAAGATTTCTTAGATTTTTCTAAAGCAATTTCTCATACTTATTTTCTTAAAACTTAACACGAAAACAGCCGACCGCGGTCGACTGTTCTCTGGAGATTATATGAAAAAGAAATTCGCTATTTCTAGCTTGAATATAGTATATAGCTACAAACTTAAAAGAAACTGAAAATTTTCTTAGCCTTATCTTAAATTGATTCTTGTTTTGAATACCTATACTGAAAAAATAGCACCCCTGCTCGGAAGGCATTATCTAAAATCGTTGCAATCCAAATGGCTGACAAACCGATTTTAAAAAATGTTACAAGTAAATAAGCTATGCCAATCCGCACTAGCCACATACCGATAGTTGTGGCATAAAAGGGTAATCTAGCATTTCCCAAACCTTGCCAAAGAGCTGTCATAATAAGAGTGCCTGCTGTAAAGGGAACTCCCAACATGGCATAAAATAATACTGTTTGACTAGCTTGTGCTGCTTGAATATCCTTAGTATAAAGGTCGATTAGGAAAGGCCCCGCAAAATAAGTTATACTAGCCACCAAAAACATAAACAGCAAAGAAAGGCCAAAGCTTGTTCGAAAAATATGTCGAACCATAGCCTTATCCTGTCTGTGTTTTGCTGTAAGGATGATTGTAGCGGTAGCAATCCCTAAAGCTGGCATATAGTTAAACTGCGTCAGGGTTTCTCCAATCGCATTTCCAGCTACCGTCGCTGTTCCTAAGCTGGTAATCAAAGCTACGACTACCACATCTCCCACCCGCATCATCAACCGTTCACCAGTTGCTGGCAGGGCAAGTCTAAGCAGTTCTTTATCAAAGGACCAGGTCCATGGTTTTAAAGAAATTGGTAAGCGAGACCAAAGCAGGCTACAACCAATCAACCGCGATAAGACCGTGCCAATCGCAACTCCAGCTACACCTGCATGAAGCACAAAGACTGCAAATGCTGAAAATAGTGCATTTAGAACATTTGAGAGCAGGCTGATATACATAGGAAAACGTGGTTCCCCCAAGGTTCGTAAGATTGCACTCAAACTTGTCATAAGTCCCAAAAAAGGTGCTCCCCCACCAACCAATATCAAATAAAGACCTCCAGCCTGTACCACTTCTGACTCTGCCCCCAAGCTAGTAAGTACTATTGGACCTGCCAGAACTGAAAAAATTCCTAAAAGGAGACCGGTAAAAACTGTAAACTTGACACTTTCACTAGCAGTTCCTCCAATGCCTTCTGAACCCCCTTCACCCAAAGCCTGAGCCAAACGAGAAGACACCGCTGCTGCTAGGGCAATAAAAACCGCCTGATAGACGGCTAAAATATTATTAGCAAGGGAAACTCCAGACAAGGCTACGATGCCAATACTGGCTACTAGATAAGAGTCTACTACCCCCATTAACATCTGGAGAAGGTTTTCCCCCATGGCTGGAAAGGCAATGGTTAAAATTTCTTTATAGGTTTGTTTGTTCATAATCTCTATTTCAACTGTTTAATATCTACTATTTTATCACAAACCAGATTCAATAGCTCTTCATCGTGAGAAATTAACAAAACCAACTTATTCTTCATTTTTAAGTCTACTAAAGCGGAAGCAACTTGCTGCATTCGTCTCAAATCCAAGCCGCTCGTCGGTTCATCAAAAATGAAAATTTCCTTATCTGCCAGTAAGCTAGCCACTATCATCACGCGCTGTTGTTCACCGCCCGATAAACTGACCGGATGTCTCTCCAACAAATCCGATAGACCAAAACGAGCCACCAAATGTTCATCGACAGCTCTATTTTTCCTTCCAAGAGTAAGTTCTCGCTCAACACTTTCCGCAAATAGTTGGAGTCGAACATCCTGCATAACAAAGGCTGTTTTTTCCAATCTCTGGCGACTAGATAAGGTTTGACCTTGCCAAGAAATCCTACTCTTCTTATCTTCCGCTAAACCGACCAGATAACGAGCAAGGCTTGTTTTTCCAGAACCATTCGCTCCAACCAGACCCACCACCTGTCCTGATGCCAAGCAGAGTTTTTTCAATCTCGTAGAGAGTATTCTCTTTCTGACTTACCGATAAATTTTCAACAAGTAAACCCTCTTTATCATTAACAAACTGGTCTGCCAGCTCTGCTATTGCCCGCCCATAAGGCTCCGAGTCATAACAACGCAGTCCCATATCCTGACGGCATTCTTCTGTCCGACTTAAAAACTCATCTGCTAGATAATCCGTCACCACTTGCCCATCTTGAAAATATAAATAGCGATCTGCCAACTGACTGAGATAAGACAGTCTATGCTCGGCAATAATAATGGTCTTGCCTCGGCTTTTTAAAGTTTTCAAGATGTCCTCTACAATCGCAATCCCTTCCTGATCTAGGTTGGCAGTCGGCTCATCTAAAACCAAGACATCTGTCCCTTGCATAGCTGCAACGGCCAAGGCTAGACGTTGTTGCTGCCCACCTGATAGACTGGAAATCATTCGCTGGCTAAGAGAAGCCAAACCAAATAATTCCATAACCCAAGCCAGGCGATTCTCGATTTCTTCTCTTGACAAACCCTGATTTTCACAAGGGAAAACCAATTCCTGCAAGACCTGACTATGAAAAAATTGAGTAGACGGATGCTGAAAGACTGAAGCAATGTGCCGGGATATTTCTTCCAGACTAGATTTTTGTAAATCCAAGTCCCCTAAGAAAATTTGTCCCGAAAGCTGAGCAGGATAATATTCTGGCGTCAAACCATTTAACACCTTGAGAAAACTAGACTTCCCAGAGCCACTCTCCCCACATAAAACAACACACTGGCCTTCTGGAATGGTCAAATTCTCTATCTGCAAGGCTGGTTTATCTGCTCCTGAATAAGTTAATGCTACATTTTTTACCGTCACAGCCGGACGAGAATCAGAAAACCGAGACAACATAAACAAAGACTCCAATCTAGCACGGTCCAAGACGACCGAATATATGCAGGTGATTTTGTAGATACAGCCAAACCTTTTGTCAGACTAGCTACTGTCAATTCCTGAGCTGTTCGCAAGAGAGACATCATCAAGGGAACCAAGAAAAACTCCATGTACTGGAGTGGCTTGCAAACCACATCTCTCTTCCTTAAAAAAATTCCTCTAACCTTCAAAGAGGCACAAATCGTACGAGCATCCTGTTTAATGGCAGGTAGGAAACGAAACATTACTCCCAACGTCAAAAGAAATACCTCTGGCAGGTGCCATTTCCGCAAGCCATGAATGAGTTCGTAACCACTTGTCGTCATCAGTAATAGATGTCCTGCCAAAAGCGGAGGCCATGTATAGGTCAATACAAGCAACAAATGCGTCAGCCATGCTGGTAAAAATGTAATATAGGATAACAGACAAAAAATAGAAAAGGCTATCGGACTCATTATAGCCATTTTCCGCTTTCCAGAAAACCAGAAAAGCAGGCTAAGGCCTAAGACCAGCACTGCATTTTCTAATATTGTAAGCCTCATCCCATAGGTAAAACTAGTGAAGATGACGAGAATAATTTTTGTACGAGCATCTAATTTCATGAAAGATAACCTGATTGTTTAAAATAGCGCTTAAGCATATATTGACCAAACAAACCACTGATAAGAGCTGTTAAGATAATGGTCGTTGATAACCAGAGGACATTGGCTGGCGTGAAATCTAACATGACACGGGCTATATATTCTGCTGATTTTCCACGTGCCAAAAGATTGGCCTCATAGGCATCTCGCATGAACCACATAAGAATAATAGGTCCCAAGTTTCCAAAAGAGAAAATGACATAGCTAAGAAGATTGGTCCATTTTTGTTTGTAGCGACCTGACTTCGCTACCATTTCTGCCAAAAAACCAAAGGTCAAACTTGGGAGAAAGGCCGCTGTCATATAGCCTGATAGGAAAAAGAAACAGGCCATGACTGCTCCAACCAGACTAATTGAACCAAATTTACCAACCTTGGCTACCAATAACATATAAACAGGTCCTGCCAAAAGGGCTGCTCCAGCAGGTGCATACATCATATTACCCGAACGATCAAAAACCAAGCTCAACAAGGTTCCTAGACCAACACAAACAAAGTAGAGGGCAGCAAAAGCCCCTGTTACCATCAGATCTTTTACTTGTAATTTCTTCATTTATTTTTCCTTTACTAATTGTCCGTCTTCCAAGCGGAAAATGGTATCCGCACAAGCCATGGTCGAGCTTCTATGAGAAATCAAGAAGACCATGCCCTGGCAGTGTTCCTTAACCAGCTGGATAAAGCGGGCTTCATTGAGCGAATCTAGGTTACTAGTTGGCTCATCAAAGATATAGCAATCCGCATTTTTGAGCAGGGCTCGCATGAGTTCCAAGCGTTGCCCCTCTCCTGCTGAAAAATCACTGGCCTCCACAAGCGTATCCAAGCCCTGCAGTGCTGCCAAAATCCGTTCTTTCATGTGGCATTTTTCTGCCAAGTCCATGATGGTTTCATCCGATATATCCGTACGACCCAAGACAAGATTTTCCCGAATGGTCTGGCGGAAGATTTGTGGCACCTGTGGTACATAGGCAAAAGCCCCCTGCAAATGAGCCTTATCTACCTGCCGACTATCCAAGCCAGACAGGCGGATTTGGCCTTGCTGCCAGTCATACCACCGCATGATTAGTTTCATCAAGGTGGATTTTCCTGCACCGGACTCACCGACCAGACCAATGATGCCACCCTGTTCAAACTGGACAGACAGATTGCGATAGAGCCCTGTTTCTCGGTCATCATAGTCGAAGTCCACTTGCTCAATAGCAATATCCGTCACGCTGACCTCTACCAAGTCACCTGTTCGCTCTGCTTCTTTTTCATCCAAAAGAGCATAGATGTTCCGACCAGCATTCATAGCCCGCTTGAAACCAAGAGGCAGACGGCTGAGCTCCAAGAAGGGAGCAAAGGAACTGGTAAAGGAAACCAGAAGAGCCACTCCTGTCGCTAGTTCCAAGTTTTGACTGCCGACCAAGTCGAAGGTCAGCCAGGCAAAGCCCATGATAGACAGACCCACCACCAAAAAGGAAACGGCATACTGCATAAAGTTGGTCTGGGCAACCTTTCGCTCCTGACCGTTGACCTCCTGACTTTTCTGCGTCAGAGTGGCAAAACGAGCATCTGTCTGCTGGAACTGCATCAGGTCCTTCATGCTCTTGAGACTTTCAATAAAGTAGGAAACATAGCCCTTACGGCTAGCATTTTGCTCTTTGAGCAAGGGCTGCAGCTGCTTGGCAAACCGATTTGGAATAGCAATTGCCAAAAGGGCATAGGTCACCAAAGCCAGAAGGGCCAAGCCCCAGCTGGATAGACCAAAATAGACTGTCAAACCAAGAGCCACTAAAATCCCTGTACAAATCGGGGCAATGGTATGGGCAAAGAAAACCTCCAAGGCCTCAATGTCCTCACCAATCATCTTAAGCAGGCTACCGCTGTCCTGCCGGTCCAATTTCCCAGGAACCAGGGCCCTCAATTTTGCGAAAATCAAACGACGATAGGCCGCCAGCGTATGAAAGGCCACATAATGACCAAAGTAATGCTCACCATAGCGGAAGGCACCACGTAAAAGAGCTAGGAGAATGAGGGTTCCCAAAGTCCATAGCGGAGCGGGATTGCCAGCAAGGGCATCAAAAGCCAGGTAGACCAGGGTTACTGGAATCGCAATGGTCACCACCTGTCCCAAGACTGCAAAGCAGACCGCCACCGCAATCCGTGGCAAGAGGTGTTTCATCGAGCCCAAGAGTCTCGGAATCAGCACCCGTATCGGCATTTCTTTCTTATCCATAAACGGCTTCCTCCAATTCTCTTTGTTGGTCGACCAGCTGACGATAGGCCGAGCTAGTCTGATAAAGTGTAGCATGACTGCCTGTCACAGCCCCCTCCGCAGACAAGAAGAGAATATCATCTGCCTGTTCCACCTGCTTCATCTTATGGGTAATAATGATGACAATGGCATCTTTCGCCACCAGGTTTATCAAGTCGTAAATCAAGCCTTCATTGTCCTGATCGACGCTAGACGTCACCTCGTCAAAGATATAGAGCGAGCGTTTGGCCAAAACCGCACGGGCACAGATGACCTGCTGACGTTGACCAGGTGACAAGAAAGCACCGTCATCGCCCACAATCGTGTCTAGACCGTCTGGCAGATGCTTAACAAACTGCAAGACTCCACGCTGATCTGCCCAAGCCAAGATGTCTTCCTTGGTCCAATCACCAGCCATACGTAAATTCTCATAGATCGACTGGTTGAGCAAGGTTGACTGGCCCGACACATAGAGGACCTGCTCATTCAGAGATACCTGACTGACACCTGAAATCTCCTGCTCACCCAAGTATATCACTCCCTTATTCGCCCGCAAACGTCGCAAGAGCAACTGGGCCAAGGTCGTTTTCCCCTGCCCTGACTCACCGGCCAAGGCATAAACCTTGCCAGCCATCATGGTCATGGAAATATCTTCTAGGACTGGCTTTTCTCCGTAGGCAAAGGCCAGATTTTCCAGTTTCAGACTGTCAAAAGCAGGCACATGGGCTGCATTGATTTCCTGCTCCGCTGTCATGCTGTCCAGGAAACCAAAAAATGCGATCCGCCATCTTGGTATTCATCATGACCAAGTGCATACCGTAGCCCTGCTCCCGTATGGGTGCAAAAAACTCCGTCGCAATGAGGACAAAGAAAAGCATACTAAAGAGGGAGAGATTGCCTGCCGCTAGGCTATTGACCGCCACAAAACCAGACAGACCAATCCCCAGATACATGACCGCATCCATGTAGCCCACCGCTTGCAGCTGGAAACTGAGCAACTCCATGGTCGCATCGCGGAAGTCCTCCGCCTGCTCATTGAAGGTCTTTTCATAAGCCGCGTCCGCCTGGTAGGAATAGAGGGTATTGAGCCCCTTGAGGTCGTCCAAGAAAAGATTGCCCACATCCATGTAGGAGCCCCAGTAGCGATTCATGATCCGCTTGGACCGCTTCTGCATCGCGATAATGGAAATGGGAATCAGAGGCAGGGCCAGGATGAAAATGACTGCACCTAGCGGGAAAATCAGAAAGACCAGCAAGAGAACAGTCGCACAGTTGAACTGGGTCCGCAAGGAAGAAGCCATGTAGTAGGAATAGTAGGTATCCAGACTGTCAATCCCTTGCGAAGCGATGTTAAAGACATCTGCCGCTGTCGCTTTTGATGCAAACTGACCGTCCTTGGCCAAGAGGGCCTCAAAGAAGGACTGCTTGAGCGAATCCCGAGCAAACTGGGAGCCCAAGCCCTGCAAACGCTTGGCGATCAAGGCCACACCATATCCAAAAGCATTGAGCCCCAGCAAGATAAGGACAAACCTTACTAAATCAACCTGACCACCCTCATAGTAGGTCACAAAGCCCTTAGCAATCAGATAGAAGGAAATAATCCGCATCAAAAATTGTACCCAGGATAGAAAGGCTGCCAAATAGACCAGCTTCATCTTGGGCTTGATACGTTCTTTGAGCCGCTTCAAGAGGGCTTTTTTCTTTTCACGAGAAATTTTTTCTTCTTGTGCCATTGTTTACCTCTCTAAAACATATTCCATTATAGTATATCATTCTTTAAATTATCTGTAAATTTTAATTTTAATGATAATAAAAAACAAACTGCTCAAAATAAGCAGTTTGTCATCAGTCATTTTTTATTACACACCCAAATAACGTTCTACTTCAACCTGCATATCTGCAGCTGCAACAACGGTATTGTGGCGGACAGGTGCCGTTTCCAAGCCGTCCACAGCTGGTGGCAGGGCTACACCTGAAATCTCATGCAGTTTGGCAAGGGCTTCAAAGTCAGTCAAGCCTGACTGGCCTGTCACAGCTTCAACCGCAACCACTGGGAACTTGTACGGACTTGCTGTAGAAGCAATCACTGTCGGAGTTTGGTCCCCTGTTTGCTCCACATACTGTTTATAGACAGCTGAGGCAACAGCCGTATGTGGATCTTCAATGTAGTCTGACTCCTCATGGACACGCTTGATTTCCGCAGCGGTTTCTTCTTCCGTCGCAAAGGCGGCAGCAAAGAGAGATAAGATGTCCGCGTCAGCTCCTTGAATGTCATACTGACCAGCTGTGTTCAAAGCTTCCATCAATTCAGCTGTTTTTGCAGCGTCATTGCCAAAGAGGTGGAAAATCAACCGTTCCAAGTTAGAGGACACCAAGATGTCCATGGACGGACTGGTGGTCACGCGGAAGGTACGGTTCTTGTCGTAAACGCCTGTCGAGAAGAAGTCGGTCAAGACATTGTTGTCGTTGGACGCACAGATGAGCTTGCCAACTGGCAGACCGATCTGCTTAGCGTAGTAAGCCGCCAAGATGTTACCGAAGTTACCTGTCGGAACGGTGAAGTTGACCTTGTCACCCGCCGCAATCTCACCAGTCTTAACCAACTGAGCGTAGGCATAGACATAGTAAACAATCTGTGGCACCAAGCGGCCGATGTTCATGGAGTTAGCTGATGAAAATTGGAGTTTCTTAGCCGCCAACTTGGCACGAAGAGCCTCATCGTTGAACATGTGCTTGACGTTGGTTTGGGCATCGTCAAAGTTTCCATCAATAGCCACCACGTGAGTATTAGCCCCTGTCTGCGTGGTCATCTGCAATTCTTGGACCTTAGACACCCCGTCACGTGGGTAGAAAACAATGATTTGCGTACCAGGAACGTCTGCAAAACCAGCCATGGCTGCCTTGCCCGTGTCGCCTGATGTCGCGGTCAAGATGACAATCTCATTTTCCAAACCATGCTTTTTAGCCGCAGTCGTCATCAAGTAAGGCAGGATGGACAGAGCCATATCCTTAAAGGCAATGGTTGAGCCTCGGAAGAGCTCCAAGTTGTACTGACCTTTTAGCTTGACAACTGGGGCAATAACTGGCGTGTCAAACTTGCTGTCGTAGGCATTGTTGATACAGTAATCCAGCTCGTCTGCCGTGAAATCATCCAAGAAAGCCGACAAAATCAGCTTGGCAACTTCTTGATAAGAAGCGTCTTTCAAAACAGAAAAATCCAAGTCAACTGCAGGAATAGAAATCGGTGTGAACAAACCACCGTCGGTCGCCAAGCCCTGTAAAATCGCCTGACTAGCCGATACAGTATTTTTAGCATCGCGTGTTGATTGATATACTAATGTCATGGTATCCCTCATAAAAAATCTATTTTTTCTATTCTACCATAAATTGACAGAAAATTGTGAAAGATAAGCCAAAAAACCGAACAGATGTCCGGTTTTCTTAGTCGATACTTCCACCAATCCCCTTAAATTTTTCAACCAAGGCACTGATTTTTTGGAAAACAGTCTGCTTCTTCGTATGATACTGAGGATTTAGGGGGCTCATCTTTGGCAAGGTTTCGTTGAGAGCATTCCCATTTTCACTGGCATATTCCCTCCTCAAAGAAAGTTGAATATACCGCTTGGCACTCTCTTCATTCAAGCCTTCTTGCTGAATAAGCTCGGCAACTTCTTTTTTCTGTTCCTTCCGAGCAAAGAGGAAGAATTTTTCGATAATGTCCGTCTTATCCACAAAACTATCCAAATCACTTCGACGAATAAACTTCACAATCAAGTCTTCCTTGGCTCGATTACCAAGACTGGCACGAATTGTCCGTATGATTTCTTCTACCAAAGCGTCCTTGTCCGATACTGTTTTATTGGTTTCAAAAATCAATTCCAAGATATAATCTAGATTGATCTCTTGTGATTTCAACAACTCGACCTCAAAGACCACCGAATCCCAGTCTACTGTTGATTTGCTGTCTTGCTGATTCTGGCGTTCTCGTGTATACCAATCTCTGATATCATTGTAGGCAGAACGATAGTCCTGAATTTCCCGAACTGTCGGTATAGGGAGCTGAGCCAGCTTTTCCATCGTTTCAATATCCATCTGGTATTTGGCTTGAAAAGCAGCTACTTCCTCAGGATTTTCAAAATCAAGCATCTGAACAGCCTGTAAACGCACAAAGTCATCGTAGTTCTGGAGAATATTATCCAGCTTCAAAAACTTCCCAAACAAATCTACAAAGGCTTTCTTATCACTTTCTTTGACAATCTCTCTTGGATCTGGAAAACGCTCCAGGAGCTCCTGAGCAACAGCCAAATAGCCTGCTTCTTGTTCACCAGCATCGACATAACCCTCCAAGTAATCTTTATAGGAGCGTTCCAACAAGACCTCTGCTGTTTCCGTTTTTCCAAAGAGCTTGATAGCATCTGTCGTCGCCTTCTCCAAATCTCGAAATGTTACGATATTGCCAAAAGACTTGGTCGCATCATAAATCCGATTGGTTCGTGAAAAAGCTTGGATAAGACCATGATAGCGGAGATTTTTATCTACAAATAAGGTATTCAAAGTAGGGGCATCAAAACCTGTCAAGAACATTCCCACTACAATCAATAAATCGACCTCACCCGTCTTCACTCGCTTGGCTAAGTCACGGTAATAATTCTGGAAATCATTGCCGTTGATTGTGTAATTGGTTTGAAACAGCTGATTGTAATCATGCACGCAACGACTTAAAAATTCCTTACTGCTGAGGTCTGGTAAGTCATTCGGAGTAAAATTCTCATCATCAATTTCCCCAATCGCAGCCTGGGCCTCGTTAGCCGCAAAAGAGAAAATCGTCGCAATTTTTAGTGGCTTTTCTCGCCCTGCTTGCTGCTCCTGCAATTCCTGGTAATAGGCTTTGGCAGCTTCAACACTCGAAACGGCAAACATAGCATTAAAGCCTTTTCCTGACTGGCGATGTGTTTTTTGATTGAAATGCTCCAAGATATAGCTGGAAATTTCTGAGATGCGAGTTGGGTGTAAAAGAGCTTTCTTGGGCTCAGCAGCACTCAACTTTTCCAAATCCTGCTCTGTTTCATAGGCCTTGAATTGTGGGCGGACATCATTGTAATCCACCATGAATTTCAAGACCTTCTGATCCCGTATGGCATCAGTAATAACGTAAGAATGGAGTTCTTTTCCAAAGACAGATTGAGTGGTTTCTGCACCTAAAGCATTCTCCACCTTAATCGGTGTCCCTGTAAAGCCAAATTGACAATATTTCTTGAATTTTTGCTTCAGGCGTTTTTGGGCCTCCCCAAACTGCGAGCGGTGACACTCATCAAAAATGAAAACCACTTGCTTGTCATAGATTTCGTGCTCCTGCTCACTTGTCATGAAATGATTGAGCTTTTGAATGGTGGTCACCACAATTTTATTGTCATCTTTTTCAATGTTTCGCTTGAGCCCTGCAGTACTGTTGGAGCCATTGACCGAATCTGGAGAGAACCGCTGGTACTCCTTCATGGTCTGATAATCCAAGTCCTTGCGGTCCACCACGAAAAAGACCTTGTCCACTTCGGCCATCTCCGTCGCCAAGCGTGCCGCTTTAAAACTAGTCAAGGTCTTTCCAGATCCAGTCGTATGCCAGATATAGCCACCTGTTTCCGGTCCACTCTTGATTTTTGAAGCAATAGCAGAGCGAATTTTCCAGATAATCCTCTCAGTCGCCGCAATCTGATAAGGACGCATGATTAACAAGGTATCACTGGTATCAAAAACGGAATAATTGATCAAGACATTTAACAAGGTCTGCTTGCTTAAGAAAGTTGCTGTGAAGTCCTTCAAATCCTTGATCGGATTATTATTCTTCAAGGCCCAATTCATAGTGAAATCAAAGGAATTCTTATTCCGCTTGGTCGTATTGGCAAAGTAGCGGGTATCTGTCCCATTTGAAATAATAAAGAGTTGCAGGTACTTGAAGAGGGAATTTTCTTCGTTAAAACTTTCCTTGCTGTAGCGATGGACCTGGTTAAAAGCCTCCCGAATGGCAACTCCGCGTTTTTTCAACTCAATCTGAACCAAGGGCAAACCATTGACCAAGAGGGTCACATCGTACCGATTGGCACTCGTACCGGTCTGCTTCATCTGGTTAATGATCTGCAATTTGTTTCGACTGATGTTTTTCTTATCCCACAGGTAAATATTTTGAATATGCCCGTCATCAAAAATAAAGTCATAGACGTGATCATCATGAAGCTTACGCGTCCGATCAATCAAGCTCTCGCTTGGTTTATTCAAATACTCATCCAAAAACCGTTGCCACTCCGCATCCGTAAAACTGACACGATTGAGCATTTCCATCTGCGTCCGAAGATTCCCTAGCAATGCTTCAGGAGTGGTCAGGTAGTTCAGATACTCATAACCTTGCTGCTGCAAATCCGCAATCAGCTCCTTCTCCAAATCAGCTTCTGTCTGATAATGACCTGGCTGTACTGACTTCACATACTTGTCCAAAACGATGAAATTGTTGGATTCGATAATTGGGTCTGTTTGAATGAATTCGGACATAGTTACTCCTCTTTATAGAAATGATATCGGTCAATAAAATCATGAAATAAGTATACCAACATTTGCTTGTGGGTAGAATTTAATTCTGTCGTTTCTTCCGCTGAGTGCTTAGAGTGACTAGAAAAGTCTAAAATACGCTTCTTATAGGCTTGTCGCACATCATCAGTAGCTTCTTCTGGAAATAATTCCTTCCAGTCTTTATATCCCAGAAATGTTGAAGTTTTTTCATATAAGTTGCGAAGAAAATTGAAATGAAATTTTTGAATACTATCCTCAGCAATCGCTTTAGAAATTTGTTCACAAAGAAATAAATGGTAGGCAAAAGGAGAGTCCTTACGCTGAGTGTGCAGTTGATATGTACCATCTTCCAGCTTTTCCAATCTGTACTTACCCGCATTTCCAAATTCATTATGTAGGACATTATAAAACAGCGGATTATGAGTTGTAATAATAAATTTCAGACCTAACCTTTCATCATTGCTCTCTTTTATTAATCCTGCAAGATTCGATGCTACTTCTATTAAATGATTTTCATCTAACGAGGAGACTGGGTCGTCTATAAAAATGTATTCAAGATTATCAAAATCTCTAGTGCTTCGCTCTTCCGCTTCAGCAATTTTTCTCTCACTAATAACCAACTCTAGTAATGTGTAAAAGATAGACCAAATAAAGTTGCTTTCCTCACCTTTAGAAAGTTTGACTTGCTCACGTATCTCTTCATTTCCCCTTTGAAATATAAAAATAACTTGATTATTCACCAAATCAAAACTAGGGTTTAATTTATCATCTGTGTGATGCTGAAAATTTTTAATAATATTTTGATCCTGGCCTTGCTCTTCTATAATCCAAGTCAAGAATGAGTTCGGTTGTACCTTTAATTTATAATCTTTGTTATTTTCTAAATCATTGTCCCAGTAAAATAAGTCTTCGGTAAAAGCACTATAATAAATAATTTTATCTCTTGTAGGACTATCATCACCTTGAACTATATTTTTAAATGCTTTTGATAACCGAGTTTTTCCAGTCCCATTAAAAGCATATATCAACTGGACTGTTTTAGGAGATTGTCTCAATTCCTCTGCAATTTCTTCTAGTCTTTTTCCCATACTATTTCCCTAATTTAAAATGTCAATAATTTATCTCTAAAATACTCATACTGCTTCTGACGCAGTTCAATTTCCTTTGGCAAACCGTGAGAAATTGAGGTCGTCAACTCATCGAACTTGTCGAGAATAGAAACGATGTGGGATTGTTCGGAGAATGTCGGCAAAATAAATTGATAGTGCAAAACGGCTCCCTTATCTCCACGAGGCATTTTCGATCCTTTAGCATTCTGCATATCAAATTCAAAAAATCTATCATTAGCCAAAATATGGTAAATATAACGGTTTACCAGACAATCTTTCACTTGATTTTGGATAACCAAAACATCTGGACTTGCTCCACCTGAATTTGTCGCAAACCAAATCTTCTTCAAATATGGTCTAATATTACCAATCAGAATATTTCCTTCTTCGTAAATATTAACTTTTACATTTTCAGGAAGATAAGTTGCATCCAGTTTTCCTGCTCTATTTTGCAAAAGATTGTCTACACCAATATAACTCTTAGAAGATAAGTCGCCAGTTGATATTTTTTGGTTGCCGTATCTCGCCACAGCCCCCAACTCTATCCGTATAGTTCCAAAGACCCACTGCAAGAGGCGAATTAGGTCGGACGCTCCCCGCTCACTGTCCACTGTCCACTGTCCAGGATACACGCCTTCGGCGGTGAATGTCAAGAGTTTTTCTCTAAAATATTCATACTGTTTTTGGCGTAGCTCAATCTCCTTGGGCAGCCCGATATTAAGGTCGTTACAAACCGCATCAAAGTTATCAAGAACCTGAACGATGCGTTGTTGGATAGGGAAAGAAGGAACGGGGATGGGGATTTTATTCAGAATAGCTTGGGTCAAACTTAGTCTTGTTGGATTTGTTGCCATACTCTCCAAATCAATGGTAGTTAGGTAATAATATAAATATCTTGGCACAACCTGGCTTTCATCAATTTCAGTATAATAAATCGTATCAACATTCCAAAAAGGCTTTTCGAGATAAAATAAATTAGATATAGACCCCTTTCTAGGAATTAAGACAGTCGGTTTGTCATACGCATATTCTGAGACAAACTCTCCCATCGCACCACCACTACCATAGACCGGAACATCACCAACAGAAAGACTTTTCCAATCTTTTCCATTTTTCAATTTTGCAACATCCTTAAGCGTCTTCCATTCCACCTGATAAACTTTATTGTTCGCCCCCCCCCGAATTATTACTATCAAAATTCAACAAATAATCTCTAAAATAATTATATTGCTTCTGTCGGAGGGTCAATTCTGCGGTCAATTCTGCGGTCAATTCTGTAACATATTCCGTGAATTTGTCAAGTATTTTCACAATTTCTTCCTGAATTTCTAGTGAGGGGATGGGAATTTTTATTTTCAATATTTTATCTTTCGATATTGAATATGGGACTGCTGTTCGATTTGAAATCGAGTACAGATACTCTTGTTTATTAGATAGCACATAATATAAGTATTTATTTACCAGAATATCCTTCGGGTAGACTGAAAAACATACATCATTTGCCCAAAACTTTTCTTTTTGCATATTAACATAACCTGCTGTACCATACTGGGCTATAGTGATGGTACCTGCTTCTCTGTTGTAATTATCAGTATATCCCATGTAGCCTGTCCCGCCACTGACTACTGGATACCCACTTGGTAAGAGTTGATTTTTTGTAATTCTCACCCCTCGCTGGATTTCACACACTTCCCCCAACTCTTTCCACTCTATACCATTATGGCAGAGTTCAGCTATCATTTCTTCTATTTTGGTCATTTTTTCTCCCCCTCTTGAGCTGTTTTTTCTAGGTGTTTGATGTGGGCTAGGTAGTCTTTTTCAACTTGACTGAGGGTCTTGGCTTTATATTTTCGGTACTCTTGACTGACTTTTTCCGTCATCTGCTCGCGGGATATAGTTCCTGCATGGGTCAAGAGGTCCTCACCCGTTGCCTGTAATATCCGATCTACGTGCTGAATCCAGTCTGCCATGGTCATGACAATCTGACGTTGGGCCTGCCTCTCAGCAAAATCCAAATACCCCGATACCAACTGATTGAGACCTTGCAACTCTTGCTCGGTCAGATAATTTTTGGCAACTGTAGCCTCCGACAAAGTTGGCAAGTCACCCTTGAAGGTCGTCAAGCCCATAAATTCCTTCTCACTATCTACTCTAGTGTAAATCAGTTCACTTGCGGTATGGTGATGAATGGCGTAATGCAACTTATTCTGCACCGTTGCAAAAAATTGCTGGGCTTCACTACTTCTTGCATTATAGTCACTTGAGGTCGCAAACAAGTCTAAAATCTGACGATAAAACACTTTTTCGCTTGAACGAATGTCTCGAATGCGGTCAAGGAGTTCCTTGAAATAAGCTCCCCCACCCAAATTTTTCAAACGGTCGTCGTCCATAGCAAAGCCTTTGATCAAGTACTCTTTTAAAACCGTTGAAGCGTAGTTCCGAAATTGTACCCCACGAGGTGACCGTACTCGGTAGCCGATAGCCAGTATCATATCCAGATTGTAGTAAGCAGTTTTTCGGCTCTGGGTTTTGCCTGCCATTGCCCCGTGTTGAGTGGTTGTCAACTGGTAGTTGACAACCACTTTTTCATCAAGTTCTCCGTCCTCAAAAATAGCCTTAATATGCTTGCTGATATTCTGCTTGGAAGTCTGAAAAAGTTCCGCTAACTCCAACTGGGTCAGCCAGACTGTTCCATTGTCCAGATGAAGTTCGATTGATGCATTGCCGTCATCTGTTGTGTAGATGATGATATCATTGGTCATGACTCAACTCCTCCACAATCTTGTCAATCTCAGCACGCAGACGGTCAATATTTTTCACAGTTTCAGCGATATCTTTGTTCAACTGAACGATGTCAATCTTCTCTCGCGTATCTTCCTTTTCTACATAGGTCGAAACAGACAGGTTGTAATCATTTTCGACAATCTTCTCATGTGATGCAACTGAAACAAAGTATTCCTTATCTTCTCCCTTGTCAAATCCATCTAAAATATTCTGGATATTGTCTTCGGTTAAGATGTTATTATTGGTTTCTTTTTTAAATTCCCGACTGGCATCGATAAAGAGTGTATCTGTCGTATTCTTATTTTTAGCCAAAACAAGAATACAGGTGGCAATAGAGGTTCCAAAAAAGAGATTGTCTGGTAGCTGAATAACAGCCTCCACAAAGTTTCCGTCTACCAAATACTTCCGGATTTTTTGCTCCGCACCTCCGCGATAAAAAATACCAGGGAAGGTCACGATGGCTGCTCTGCCTTTTGACGAAAGATAGGAAAGACTGTGCATGATGAAGGCAAAGTCAGCCTTGGACTTGGGAGCCAAGATCCCAGCTGGTGCAAAGCGATCATCATTGATTAAGGTTGGATCATCGCTGCCAATCCACTTGATAGAATACGGTGGGTTGGACACGATGGCATCAAAAGGCTTGTCGTTGCCATGTTTGGGGTCCAGCAGGGTATTGCCACGCTCAATGCTAAATTTATCATAGTTAATGTTGTGAAGAAACATATTCATCCGAGCCAGGTTATAGGTAGTCATATTGATTTCCTGCCCATAAAACCCATCTTCAATAATGTGCTCGGTAAACTGCTTCTTGGCCTGAAGCAAGAGAGAGCCTGAACCACACGCAGGGTCGTAGATTTTGTTAATCTTATTCTTCTCATCTTTCCCCAGCATGACAATCTTAGCCAGCAACTTGGACACACTTTGAGGGGTGAAAAATTCCCCGCCTGACTTACCAGCATTTGAGGCATAGTTTGAAATCAAGAACTCATAAGCATCACCAAAAAGGTCGATTTTGTTGTCCTCGAAATCCCCAAAATCAAGATTGGCAATCTCTTCTAAAATATCCACCAAACGCTGATTTCTTTCTGCAACGGTATTTCCCAGGCGGTTACTCCGCGTGTCAACATCATCAAAGAGGCCCTTGATATCATGCTCACTATCATAGCCAACCGCACTATCCTCAATGGCATCAAAAATCTTCCTCAACTCCGTGTTGAGATTTTCGTTACCTCTAGCCTGTTTCACCACATTTGAAAATAACTGCGACGGATAGATAAAATATCCCTTGGTTTTGACTGCATCATCCTTGATGACATCTGTAATCTGCCCCTCTGGAAAATTAGCATAATCTACATCTGGATCTCCACCCTCGATGTAATTTTTAAAATTCTCACTGATAAAACGGTAGAACAGAATTCCCAAGACGTACTGTTTGAAATCCCAACCATCTACTGCTCCTCGTACCTTATCTGCAATCGCCCATATTTTCCGGTGAAGTTCCTGTCTTTGTGCTTGCTCTGACATCATCATTACCTCAATTTACTAAAAACTAGTATTAGTATACCATTTTTTCAATTGCTAGAGAACCCTGTCCCTATGGATATTTTCTCCCCCAACATACAACACAACTTCAAACGCATAAATTACCAATATAGACTAGTAAAGTCAGATTTCGCAATGACCTTTACCTTATCAACATTTATTAATCAACTATTCATGCACAAAAACACCAACCTACTCACGTAAGCTGGTGTTGAGAAAGTTTTGGAGGCTAGTCCAATTGTTTATACAATAATTATTAAGAAATGATTTGTTAACAAACACTTGCATGTTCATTTTGAAATCAGTTTTTCCTAAGAGAGTCTAGGTGGCGAAGGCGAAGCTAAATCACCAAGGGATGATTTTCTAAACGAGACAAGGCGAACGACCGAAATAATTCTAGTCCTAAGTCTTTCTAGGCAGATTGACGAAGGTAGAACTGAAGTTCACCAAGGAAATCTAACGACGAAAGACGACGGAATAGGATTATTTCAAACGACCTGGACGTTCTTTATAACCGTAGTAGGCGTCTTCGATGATTTCTTGCATGTGGTCAACCATTGCTAGACGTGGGTTAGCTGGTGTACATTGATCTTCGTAGGCAAGAAGAGCCAATTCGCGAGAGTGTTCTTTAAGTTCTTTCTCGTCGATACCTTGTGCTTTCAAGTTCATTTGGATACCGATACGTTCACCGAGGTCGTAAACTGCTTGTGCGTATGCAGCAACAGCTTCTTCTGGTGTTGAACATGGCAAGCCTAGAAGACGAGCGATGTCTTGGTATTTTTCATCTGCTTTATAGTAGTTGTACTTAGGCCATGTAGCTGTTTTAGCTGGACGAGTACCGTTGTAGCGGATAACGTATGGAAGCAAGATAGCGTTTGTACGACCGTGAACAGTATGGAAACGTCCACCAATCTTATGAGCCATTGAGTGAGAAATACCTAGGAATGCGTTGGCGAAGGCCATACCTGCCATAGTTGATGCGTTGTGCATTTTCTCACGTGATACAAAGTCAGCATTCTTCACTGAGCTTTCAAGGTTTTCAAATACTAGTTTGATAGCTTGAAGTGCTAAACCATCTGTAAAGTCGTTTGCTACTGTTGAAACGTATGCTTCTGTAGCGTGAGTCAATACGTCCATACCAGTATCTGCTGTAACGTGTGCAGGTACTGTCAATACGAGTGCTGGGTCAACGATTGCCACAGTTGGTGTCAGTGAGTAGTCAGCAATTGGGTATTTACGGTTGTTTGCTTTATCAGAGATTACGGCGAACGGTGTTACTTCTGAACCTGTACCTGATGTAGTTGGAATCGCGATAAACTTAGATTTCTTACCAAGTTCTGGGAACTTGAAGGCACGTTTACGGATATCCATGAATTTTTGAACTAGGTCATGGAAATCAACTGTTGGTTGTTCGTAGAAGAGCCACATAACTTTGGCAGCATCCATTGGTGAACCACCACCGAGTGCGATGATTGTATCTGGTTTGAAGGTACGCATCAATTCTGTACCTTTATAAACTGTTGTGATGTCTGGATCTGGCTCAACGTCTGAGAAGATTTGGTAAACAACTTTATTACGACGAAGGTCCAATTGTTCGATGATACGATCTAGGAATCCAAGTTCTACCATGGCACGGTCTGTAACAATCATGACACGTTCAACGTCACGACATTTTTGGAGATATTGGATAGAATCACGTTCGAAGTATGTTTTAGAAGGAACTTTAAACCATTGCATATTATTTCTACGTCTTCCTACTTTCTTGATGTTGAGCAAGTTCATAGCACTTACGTTATCACTGATTGAGTTGCGTCCGTAAGAACCACAACCAAGTGTCAATGATGGCAAGAATGCGTTGTAAACATCACCGATACCACCGAAAGTAGATGGAGAGTTCCAAATAACACGGATAGCACGTACGATTGTACCAAACTCTTTCGCCAATTCTGCGTCTTCCGTATGAATAGCTGCAGAGTGACCGAGACCGTGGAATTCAACCATTTGGCGAGCTGCTTCAAGACCTTCTGCACGACCATCAACTTTCAAGACGGCAATAACAGGTGACAATTTCTCACGAGTCAATGGCTCTTTTTCACCGATTTCAGCAACCTCAGCTGCCAAGATGTTTGTACCTTCTGGTACTGAGAAGCCAGCCTGCTCAGCAATCCATGCAGCTGGGCGACCAACGATGTCCGCATTCAATTTGCCTTCTGCACAGTTTTTGCTGTTAGCTTTCACACCGAAGCAGTATTCTTCAAGAAGAGCTTTTTCTTTCTTATTAACGAAGTAAGTTTTGTAAGACTTGAATTCTGCTACAAACTCATCGTAAACTTCTTTATCAATGATAACTGCTTGTTCTGACGCACAGACCATACCGTTGTCAAATGACTTAGACATAACGATGTCATGTGCTGCCTGACGGATGTTTGCAGATTTTTCAATATAGGCTGGAACGTTACCTGCACCTACACCAAGGGCAGGTTTACCACAAGAGTAAGCTGCACGCACCATTGCGTTACCACCAGTTGCAAGGATTGTTGCAATACCATCATGTTTCATCAACTCAGACGTTGCTTCCATAGATGGTTTTGTTACCCACTGGATACAGTTTTCAGGGGCACCAGCTGCCACAGCTGCTTCATAGACAACACGAGCTGCATGAGCAGAAGATTCTTGTGCAGATGGGTGGAAGGCAAAGACAATTGGATTACGTGTCTTCAAGGCAATCAATGATTTAAAGATTGCTGTAGAAGTTGGGTTTGTTGTTGGTGTGATACCACAAACAACACCGACCGGCTCAGCAATCAAAGTCAAACCTGTCACTTCATCTTCTTCGATAACACCAACAGTTTTCGTGTGGCGCATGTTATTGACAACGTGCTCACAGGCAAACAAGTTCTTAGTAGCCTTGTCTTCGAATACACCACGCTTGGTTTCTTCAAAGGCGTGCATTGCCAATTCACCGTGTTTATCAAGGGCTGCAACCGAAGCTTTCGCTACAATATAGTCTACTTCTTCTTGACCAAGTTTACGGAACTCATCAAGAGCAACCAAACCTTTTTGAACAAGCTCATCGACGTGCTTGCGCGCTTCTACCAACTTTTCTTCTGGTGATACTACTTTTTTATCAGCCATTGTGTTCCTCCAAATATACTCGCTAACTATTTGTTAACTTTTTCACAATGTTATTCTACTATTTTTTATTTTATTTGTAAAGAGAAATTGTTAATTTTTTCACATTTTTTCTGTTTTGTTATAGAAAGCGCTTACTTTTTCTTGTTTTCAGTAAACGTTCAGATTTGTTTCTGCTTTGTTTGGTCAAAAAATACATAAAGTAAGACAAATCTTTATCATTTATTCTTTCTCTAACATTTACGATACTAGTTTATCAAGAAAACGCTTCCAAGTAAATAGATTTTTTTGAAAATATTGTAGTAATTACGTGATAATTTTCAATTTCATATTCATTTGTCCCTTCTTTTCTACTCTTGCATTTTTGTCTACATTGTGATATTCTTAACAATATAAAACAACTATATTAACACATCCAAAAATGTACATAAAATATTAAAACAGGAGGTCTGCTTATGAAAGCAGTCGTTGTAAATCCAGAATCTACTGGTGTTGTCGTTGTCGATAAGGAACTTCGTCCACTCGAAGCTGGTGAGGCTTTGGTCCAAATTGAGTACTGTGGTGTTTGTCACACTGACCTCCACGTTGCCAATGGTGATTTTGGTAAGGTTCCTGGTCGCGTGCTTGGTCACGAAGGAATCGGTATTGTTACGGAAATCGCACCTAGTGTTACCAGCCTAAAAGTTGGTGATCGTGTCAGCGTTGCTTGGTTCTTCCAAGGCTGTGGTATGTGTGAATATTGTACAACCGGTCGCGAAACTCTCTGCCGTACCGTAAAAAATGCCGGCTACTCTGTTGACGGTGGTATGGCTGAGCAATGTATTGTAACAGCGGACTATGCAGTAAAAGTTCCAGAAGGTCTTGATCCAGCTCAAGCAAGTTCTATCACTTGTGCTGGCGTTACCTGCTACAAAGCGATTAAAGAAGCTCACTTGGAACCAGGTCAATGGATTGCTATCTATGGTGCTGGTGGACTCGGAAACCTTGCTGTACAATACGCTAAAAAAGTCTTCAACGCTCATGTTATCGCCGTAGACATCAATAATGATAAATTGGAACTCGCCAAAGAAGTTGGTGCAGATGTGACGATCAACGGCCTTGAAGTAGAAGATGTTCCTGGTTATATTAAAGAAATTACTGGTGGCGGCGTACACTCTACTGTTGTAACAGCTGTTTCCAAAGTAGCCTTCAACCAAGCTATTGACAGTGTTCGTGCTGGTGGATATGTAGTAGCTGTAGGACTTCCATCTGAATACATGGACCTCAGTATCGTGAAGACTGTGCTAGACGGTATCAAAGTGGTCGGCTCACTAGTTGGTACTCGTAAAGACCTAGAAGAAGCCTTCCACTTCGGTGCTATGGGACTAGTTGTTCCAGTCGTTCAAAAACGTCCTGTCGAAGATGCCGAAGCAGTCTTCAATGAAATGGTTGCTGGCACTATCCAAGGTCGTATGGTCTTAGACTTCTGCCACTCACACTAATTCATTCTCCACTATTTTCAAGAAGTGATTATCCAATCGCTTCTTTTTTTGCTTTCTAAAATAAAAAGAAGCAGCCTAGACTACTGCTTCTCCAATTCTTCTAAAATGCTTGCAAAATCTGTTTTGAGTGCTTCCAAGCTTGTTTCAATTTGACTTCTTGTCTGGTTATTTTTAACCACAACCTGTCCAGATTCGATTTCGCTGCCACCCAGGGCAATGATGACCTTAGCGCCAAAGACATCTGCTGACTTAAACTGGGCTTTGAGCTTGCGGTCAAGGTAGTCTCGCTCTGCACGGAACCCTTGCTTGCGGATGGCTTGAACCAACTCAAGCGCTCCGCCATTGGCCTCCTGACCCAAAACAGCTATGTAAACATCTAGCTGGGTATCGAGAGGGAGCTCGATACCTTGCTTTTCAAGGACTAGGATGAGGCGCTCAATCCCCATGCCAAAGCCAAAAGCTGGTGTTTCAGGTCCGTCAAAGTAGGTCACCAAACCATCATAACGACCGCCGGCACAGATGGTCAGGTCGTTGCCACCTACCTCGGTCATAAACTCGAAAATAGTATGGTTATAGTAGTCCAAACCACGCACCATGTTGGTGTCAATCACATAAGCAATGCCTAAGCTGTCCAACATAGTCTTAACCGCTTCAAAGTGAGCAGTACTTTCTTCATCTAGATAGTCCAAGATGGACGGTGCATTTTCCACTGCGACCTTGTCTTCTTTTTCCTTGGAATCCAACACACGCAAAGGATTTTCTTCTAGACGGCGCTGGCTATCCTTGGAAAGCTGGTCCTTGAGCGGCGTCAGATAGTCAATCAAGGCCTGGCGATAAGCGGCACGGCTCTCTGGATTGCCCAGACTGTTGAGGTGGAGGCGGATGTCCTTGATTCCCAACTCTTCAAAGAAGTGATAGGCCATAGCAATGGTTTCCACGTCTGTCGCTGGGTTATTGGAACCAAAGCACTCCACACCAATCTGGTGGAACTGACGGAGACGACCTGCCTGCGGACGCTCATAGCGGAACATTGGACCCATGTAATAGAACTTAGCTGGCTTTTGCACTTCTGGAGCAAAGAGCTTGTTTTCTACATAAGAACGAACAACCGGTGCCGTCCCTTCTGGACGGAGGGTGATATGACGCTCTCCCTTATCATAGAAATCGTACATCTCCTTGGTCACAATGTCTGTCGTATCTCCAACCGAACGACTGATCACCTCATAATGCTCGAAGATCGGTGTGCGAATCTCAGCATAATTGTACTGTTTAAAAATGCTGCGGGTAAAGTTTTCCACATACTGCCATTTGGCAGAATCCTGCGGTAGTAAATCCTGTGTTCCTTTAGGTTTTTGTAGTTTCATGGACTTTCTCATTTCTCTAAATATTGCCCTTTATTTTATCATATTTTGGGCTTTTTTGGAAATGGCAGAGCAGATAAAAAGCCATGTCTACTGACATGACCTTGTTTAAAAGAACTATTTCTTATCCACAATTTGGAAATTCAAGTCGGCCACTTCAATCTCAACTTCAAGTTTTTCTTCTGAATTCAGATTGAGGAGGTTTTCTAAGGCTGTTTCCGCAAAGGCCGCCACTTTTTCTTGGCGTTTTGCGTCATTCAATACTTCCTCACTTGTCTTGTAAATAGCTTCTTGGGATTTATCATTTAGAAATTCCTGAGCCTTTTGTCCAGAAGTGAAGACATCGACCGCCTTATCTACGATACCATTGCTATTATTGCTGATTTTGATTTCTCCATGTTGCTGCGAATCAACTTCAACAAGCACAGGTTTCTTGAAGGTTAAGGTATTGTTTTGAATCTGAACATCTGACTGACCAATGCCCTCCAAGACCAGCTTGAACTCCGTCTGAACAGGAATATCAACAGACATTTCACGGCCTACAAAGAGCTTGGTAATCGGTTCTGTCCAGTCTGGCCATTCTTTAAGTTTGTTATTATCAAAGGACTGTGGAACTGTCATATCCACTTCGGCACCTGCTACAACCAGTTTGCTTTCTGCTTCAAACTTTTTGATAACAAACTTATATTGAGCCGTATGGGTTCCTTGGAACCAAGCAAAGATACTATTTCTAAACCAGAAGACTCCTAGACCAACAACCAGTAACAAAACCAAGAGGCTAGCCAACTTTTTCGCAAAAAACTTTCCAACTGTTTTCATACAGTTCTCCTTCATATTGAATAATTGGAACTCGTCCTATAACCATTATATATATATGCTGTCAAGTATTTTTTGTATTTTTTGCATTTTTTGAACATTTTAGCAAACTCACTTTGAGAAGTTAGGAAATAAAAATCTCCCAAATTTCAAGTTGAAGTTAGCCACCCAAAAGAAATTCACTTGGCGACTTGTAGTCCAAGCATTTTTTAGGGTAGTTGTTAATCCAATTTTCGATAAAAGCGACTTCTTTCGGAGTCGTTTTCTT
>NZ_JAOTGC010000013.1:0-54625 GCF_044427445.1 Streptococcus sp. 2020WUSS084
TGGCGAAGAAATTAGTCCATGATAATAGAAACAAAAAGAAAAACACAGACAGTTCGGCTGAATTTCATCAGAATCAGCTTGAATCTATCTGTGTTTTTTATTTACTGGCTAGTTTTTGCCCAGTCTCTTTTTCTTTGACTCTAGAAATAAAAGAGTGCTTTTTTCGTACGTGATTACCAAAATGATTGCCATTGGTTTACATGCTCATGAATTGAGCAAACTTATGGGGTGTGTGAAGGTAAAGCGTCATATTTCAGCCTGTTCGAAGGTATGAAGATATACGTATTTTATGATTTGTGCACTAGTAATACTCTTCGAAAATCAAAGTTATCCGTTGTCAACTTGCCTTGATGAACTCCAGTTCTATCTTCGACTTCGTTTCCTAGGCTACTTTTGATTTTCGTTGAGTATAAATCGTATCCCCGCTGATGTAACTAGATTTTTAGTTTCAATGAGAGATGATTTCTGCTATAATGGAACGAGTAAGAATTTGAAGTGAAAGTATGAGGAAATTGATGAAAAACAGGGGAACAATCGATAGTCGAGTAGACTACTCACTTATTTTACCGGTCTTTTTTTTATTAGTTGTGGGGATTATTTCTCTCTACATTGCGGTTAGTCAAGATTATCCGGATAATGTTGTACAGATGGTTGGTCAACAAATTGCTTGGATAGGAATTGGAACAGTAGCAGCTTTTTTGGTCATGTTCTTTTCCACTAAGTTTCTGTGGCAAATCACACCTTACTTGTACGTACTAGGGCTAGGACTTATGGTATTGCCTTTGTTTTTCTACAGTCCAGACTTAGTAGCGTCAACGGGAGCAAAAAACTGGGTAACGATTGGTGGAATGACTCTCTTTCAACCATCCGAATTTATGAAAATAGCCTACATCATTATGTTGTCAAGGGTGATTGTCACCTTTCATAAATATTATCCAAATCGAAAAATTCGTGAGGATTTTATGTTGATTGGTTATATGACACTGTTTACTATCCCTGTCCTGATTTTGTTGGCCTTACAGAAAGATTTAGGAACCTCCTTAGTATTTGTAGCAATCTTTAGCGGAATGCTTCTATTATCAGGAGTTTCTTGGAAAATTCTATTACCGACTGCCTTAACGGGGATCGTTTTGGTTGGTGGATTTATGCTGATTTTTATTTCTCCTGGTGGAACAACATTCCTCCACAATTTGGGGATGGATACTTATAAAATCAATCGTATTGCAGCCTGGCTTGATCCCTTTAAAAATGCCCAATCAACGACCTACCAGCAAGCTCAAAGTTTGATAGCTATCGGAAGTGGTGGCCTAAAAGGACTAGGTTTCAATAAAACAAATCTTCTTATCCCTGTTCGAGAAAGTGATATGATTTTTACGGTGATTGGAGAGGACTTTGGTTTTATTGGTGGGACGGTATTGATTGGACTATACTTGTTGCTCATTTATCGAATGCTGCGGGTAACGTTGAAGTCAAACAATCGATACTACACCTACATATCAACTGGCTATATCATGATGCTCTTGTTCCATGTGTTTGAAAATGTTGGCGCTGCAACGGGTTTGTTACCTTTAACAGGTATTCCTTTGCCGTTTATCTCCCAAGGTGGCTCGTCCATGGTTTCAAATCTGATTGGTGTTGGTCTAGTGCTGTCAATGGGGTATCAGTCACGACTAGCTGATGAGAAGGAAACAAATCGATCACGTCGCTATAGAAAAATTACGATAAAACGTTAGAAAGTTGGTTTATATGACAAGAGTTGCGGTTGTTTTAGCCGATGGTTTTGAAGAAATCGAAGCATTGGCCCCTGTAGATGTATTCCGTCGAGCTCATTTTGACTGTCAGATTGTTGGTTTAGATAGTCATGAAGTGGAGGGATCGCACGGTATTCGTGTTCAAACTGACCAAGTCTTTGATGGGGACATGTCTTCCTTTGATCTGATTGTTTTACCAGGAGGAATGCCAGGTTCTGTTCACCTTAGAGATTCAGAGTCACTGATTACGGAATTGCAAAGAGCGGTTGCATCAGGAAAATCAGTAGCAGCAATCTGTGCGGCTCCAATTGTTCTGGATAAGGCTGGTTTGTTAGATAGTCGTCACTATACATGTTTCCCAGGGAAAGAAAAAGACATTCCGTCAGGTATTCATCTGGAAGAGGATGTGGTCGTTGATGGTCCAATTATCACTAGCCGAGGTGCTGGAACAAGTTTGGATTTCGCCTATAAATTGGTTGATTTATTTGGTGGAGATGGGGAAAGCCTAGCTCAAACAATGGTTTATCATAGTTAAAGTAATGAAGAAGATGGAGCTAATGTTTCCTCTTCTTTTTTCTATCAAAATATTAGAAAATATGGTATAATAAAGGGTATTCGTTAGAATGATTTTTGCTCTAAAAATATGTTTCGCTTTTATCCAGATGGATTGGCTTTTCTATTTTTAAGGAGCAACAAATAGAAAATAAGGAAAAGAAATGACAGAAGAAATCAAAGATTTACAAGAGAAGGCTCAAGAATATGATGCCAGTCAGATTCAAGTCTTGGAAGGTCTTGAAGCTGTTCGAATGCGTCCAGGGATGTATATCGGCTCAACATCTAAAGAAGGTCTCCATCACTTGGTTTGGGAAATTGTCGATAACTCAATCGATGAGGCGCTGGCTGGTTTTGCGGATAAAATTGAAGTTTATATTGAGCCAGATAACTCCATCACGGTTATTGATAATGGACGTGGGATTCCGGTAGATATTCAGGAAAAAACTGGTCGTCCAGCGGTAGAAACTGTCTTTACAGTGCTCCATGCAGGTGGTAAATTTGGCGGAGGCGGTTATAAGGTCTCAGGTGGATTGCACGGCGTAGGTTCATCAGTCGTAAACGCCCTATCTACTCAGCTAGACGTCCATGTCTACAAAAATGGTCAGGTCTATTTCCAAGAGTATAAACGAGGTGAAGTCGTTGCAGATTTGGAGGTTGTTGGAGAAACAGACCGTTCTGGTACAACTGTACACTTTACACCTGATCCAGAAATTTTTACTGAGACGACTGAGTTCGACTTTGCAAAATTAAATAAGCGGATCCAAGAATTGGCCTTCCTAAATCGTGGTTTAAATCTCTCTATTACGGACAAACGTGAGGGAGTGGAGCAAACAAAGGAATATCACTATGAAGGTGGTATTGCTTCCTACGTTGAGTATCTTAATGAGAACAAGGATGTCATTTTTGAGACCCCTATCTATACAGAAGGTGAAATGGATGATATTACCGTTGAGGTTGCCATGCAATATACGACGAGTTATCATGAAAACGTAGTTAGTTTTGCCAACAATATTCACACACATGAAGGTGGTACCCATGAGCAAGGATTCCGTACAGCTCTGACACGTGTTATCAACGACTACGCCAAGAAAAATAAAATTCTCAAAGAAAATGAGGATAATTTGACTGGTGAAGATGTGCGTGAAGGTTTGACAGCGGTCATTTCTGTTAAGCACCCAGGTCCTCAATTTGAGGGACAAACTAAGACAAAACTTGGGAATAGTGAAGTGGTCAAAATTACCAACCGCCTTTTCTCTGATGCCTTTGCAGAATTTCTTTTGGAAAATCCACAGATTGCTAGACGGATTGTTGAAAAAGGGATTTTGGCAAGCAAGGCTCGTATTGCTGCTAAGCGTGCGCGTGAGGTAACTCGTAAGAAATCAGGTCTTGAGATTTCAAACCTCCCAGGTAAGTTAGCAGACTGTTCCTCAAATGATGCAACGAAGACAGAGCTTTTCATCGTTGAGGGGGACTCAGCCGGTGGTTCAGCTAAATCCGGTCGCGACCGTGAATTTCAGGCTATTTTACCGATTCGTGGTAAGATTTTGAACGTAGAAAAAGCCAGCATGGACAAGATTTTGGCCAACGAAGAAATCCGTAGTCTATTTACAGCTATGGGAACTGGTTTTGGTGCGGATTTCGATGTTAGCAAGGCACGTTATCAAAAATTAGTCATTATGACAGATGCCGATGTCGATGGTGCCCATATTCGGACACTCCTTCTGACATTATTTTACCGCTACATGCGTCCTGTTGTAGAAGCGGGATACGTATATATCGCTCAACCACCTATTTACGGTATCAAGGTTGGAAGTGAGATAAAAGAATATATTCAACCTGGGGTTAATCAAGAGCAAGAATTGCAAGATGCCTTAGAAAGACATAGTACGGGACGGTCCAAGCCAACGATCCAACGTTACAAAGGTTTGGGAGAAATGGATGATCATCAGTTGTGGGAAACTACGATGAATCCTGAAAATCGTCTCATGGCACGCGTTTCAGTTGATGATGCGGCAGAAGCCGATAAGATTTTTGACATGCTAATGGGGGATAAGGTTGAACCTCGTCGAGAGTTTATCGAGGAAAATGCTGTTTATTCAACATTGGATGTCTAAAAACTAAAAAAACAAGTGCATATACTAGAGATTTATGGTATAATTAAGCGATATTTTCTAGTAATTACTATGAGCTAAGGAGATTTACATGCCTACAGGAACAATCATCTTAATCGTTTCGATTGTTATTATTTTAATCATTGCCTATGTAGCTTGCCTGATTGTTCGTAAACGAAATGACAACCTTTTGGTTGCATTGGAAGAACGTAAGGAAGAGCTATTTAACCTTCCAGTTAATGAAGAAGTTGAAGCTGTCAAAGCACTTCATTTGATTGGTCAAAGTCAGGTGTCATTCCGTGAATGGAATCAAAAATGGGTTGATTTGTCGCTCAATTCATTTGCCGATATTGAAAATCATATCTTTGAGGCAGAAGGCTATAACAATGCTTTTCGCTTTGTGAGTGCAAAGAATGCTATCGACAGTATCGAAAGCCAAATTGATTTAATTGAAGAAGACATCGCCTCTATCCGTCATGGTTTGATGGAGTTGAAGGAGCAAGAAGAGAAAAACTCTGGTCGCGTAAAACATGCGTTAAACTTGTTCGATAGTTTACAGGAAGCTGTTCGTGAAAATCCAGATAGCTACGGTGAGACACTACCAGAACTTGAGAAACAATTGAAAAATATTGAAGTTGAGTTTTCTGAATTTGTGATGCTCAATTCCTCAGGTGACCCGATTGAAGCTTCTGAAATCCTTGATAAGACTGAAGAGCATATGATTGCTCTCAATCAAATCATGGATCGCATTCCAAGTTTGATTGAACGAGTTACAAAAGATTTCCCAGAGCAATTGGAAGATTTGGAGTCGGGTTATCGTAAACTGGTTGAGCAGAATTATTTGTTCACAGAAGCTAACATCGAGTCACAGTTCCAAAATATTCGTGTTTCAATTCGTGAAAATACTGCTTTGATTGTTTCCTTTGATTTGGATGCGGCAGAAGCTGAAAATGAGGGAATTCAAGCAAAAATTGATCATTTGTATAAAGTCTTCAATCGTGAAATCGAAGCGAATAAGGAAGCTGTTAAGATTAGTAAAAACTTGCCAAAATTCTTGGAGCATGTTGTCCAAAATACACAGCTCTTGGATGAGGAAAGCCAGCGCCTAAACACAACTTACTTGCTGGCAGATAGCAAACTTTCACGGATCAATCAGCTTAAAGCTCGTTTGGAATCGATTGAAATTGTTGTTACAGAAAGTGTGGAAGACATTGAAAATCCACAAGTTGCATATTCTATTCTGGAAGAGCGTTTGGACCATTCATTGGCAAGCTTGAAAGAAATCGAAGAGGATCAGCTTGTTTTAGCTGACTATCTTAAATCACAAGAATTGTCAGAGAACACAGCGCGTAGGAAAGCTACACTTTATATCAATAAATTGCATACCCTTAAGCGTTATATGGAAAAACGAAACCTTCCAGGAATTCCAGCTGAATTTTTAACAAACTTCTTTAGAACGAGCGATCATGTGGAAGCCTTAATTGCCGAGTTAGACTATAAACGAATCAACATCGAAGTTGTTAACCGTTTGTTGGAAAATGCAACGTATGATATGAATCAATTGGAAGAGTTAGCGTATTTGATTGTGCAAAATGCGACTTTAACAGAGCAGTTGCTACAATACTCTAACCGTTATCGTTCATTCGATGAAAGTGTGCAAAAAGCATTTAACCGTTCATTATCAATTTTTGAAAAGGATTTTGATTACCAAGCAGCATTTGAAGAAATTTCATTTGCTTTGGAAACCGTTGAACCTGGTGTAACAGAGCGTTTTGTACGTTCATACGAAAAAACTCGCGAAGCCATTCGCTACTAGATAAAAAGCCATTTGGCTTTTTATTTTTATACTTTGAAAGGAATATCGGAAATGACAACTGGATTATTAGTTATGGATGTTGATTCAACATTAATTTTGGAAGAAGGAATAGATCTACTTGGAGAAGAGGCTGGTTTAGGAGAGAAAGTTGCAGCAATTACCGAACGTGCTATGCGTGGGGAATTGGATTTTGAAGAAGCCTTACGTGAACGTGTGGCGTTGTTAAAGGGACTGCCTGTTTCTGTGTTTGATCGAATTATCAGAAAAATCCACTTTACGCCTGGAGCAGCAGAATTAGTCTCAGAATTAAAAATGCGAGGCTATAAGGTAGCAGTAGTTTCAGGCGGGTTTCATGAAACAGTCGATCGACTAGCTGCACAGTTAGAGTTAGATTATGTTCGGGCTAATCGATTAGAAGTAGTAGATGGAGTATTGACTGGACAAGTGTTGGGGGAAATTGTAACGAAAGATACTAAAAAAGCATGTTTAGAAGAATGGGCGACAGAAAATGGGCTGAGTCTATCTCAAACGATTGCTATGGGGGATGGAGCAAATGATCTACCAATGATTCAACGAGCAGGAATTGGAGTAGCTTTCTGTGCTAAACCGATTGTCCAAGAACAGGCACCCTACCAAATAAATGAAAAAAATCTCTATAAACTAATAGAGATTTTAGATAGTAAATAATGAGAAGTCAGCTGAGTGCTGGCTTTTCTTCTATTCTGTTGTCAGTAAAACCCTTTTCAAATCTTGGACGGTTTCAACTATCATGGTGGCCCCAGCCTTTTCAAATTCCTGCTTGCTCCCATAGCCGTAAAGAACACCGATGGCGGGAAGTTGGTGCCTGCGTGCTCCTTCAATGTCATGTTCCCTATCTCCAATCATCACAGCATTGTTTGGAAATGCTTCTAATTGATTTATAGCATAGCCGATGACGTCCGCCTTACTGATGCGACTACTATCCAGACTAGCACCGGCAATGACATCAAAGTAGTGAGCGATACCAAAATGTTCTAGAATCTGTTTGGCAAATATTTCTGGCTTTGAGGTAGCAATTACTAGTGTTTTTCCAGCTGTTCTCAATTCTTCAAGCAGAGGGATGATTCCAGGATAGAGTTGATTTTCAAACATTCCTTTTTCTTTAAAATAGACACGGAAAGCATCAACTGCACTTTGTGTATCTTCAGGGCTGAGTTGGTAGAATCGTGAAAAAGATTCATAGAGTGGCGGGCCGATGAATCGGTTTAAATTGGCTGTATCTGGTTCTTCGATTCCCATTTTTTCTAGTGCGTAGGCGACGGAGTTTAAGATTCCTTGTCCAGAATCAGTAAGAGTTCCATCTAAGTCAAATAATATAGTT
This sequence comes from Streptococcus sp. 2020WUSS084, assembly GCF_044427445.1. NCBI lineage: Bacteria > Bacillati > Bacillota > Bacilli > Lactobacillales > Streptococcaceae > Streptococcus > Streptococcus sp. 2020WUSS084. Next base: position 7,594 of record NZ_JAOTGC010000013.1, read on the forward strand.
TGATACATACTCATCTCCTTTCTTTCAGTATAACACAGACGATGAAAAACAGAAAAGATTTATTGAAAGCTGAATAGGAGCGTGATATACTAATAATATAAAGGAGGTTAGTACTATGCATATTCTCATTGCTCCGGATTCATTTAAAGAGTCTCTTTCAGCTACAAAGGTTGCTGAAGCGATTAAAAAAGGATTTTCTAAAGTTTACCCACAAGCAGGGTATGACTTAATTCCCCTAGGAGATGGTGGCGAAGGGACAGTTGAGAGTCTAATGCAGGCCTTATCCTTGGATGGAACCCAGACTTGGGTGACAGGTCCATTTGGAGATAAAATTAAGGTTTCCTATGCGGTTAAAGATGATCTTGCGGTTTTTGAAATGGCTGAGATTGTAGGGCTGGCAAGTATCCCGCATGAAAGAAGGAGTCCTCTCTTTATTAAGACACAAGGGGTTGGGGAGCTGATTGTGGAGCTCGTTCAAAATGGTATTAAACGCATATTTATAGGAGTAGGTGGCTCTGCCAGTCATGATGGTGGTATCGGAATGGCGGCAGGTTTAGGAGTGAAATTTTATAATCGAGCTGGAAAAGAAGTAGAGGCAATTGGAGCTCATATCGGGGAGATTGTCAGCTTTTCCACAGAGGATATGTTGGTAGATCTATCTCAGGTCAGGATTGATTTGGTAACGGATGTGGAGAATCCGCTTTGCGGACCAGCGGGTGCCACATTTGTTTTTGCAGGTCAGAAAGGTCTTGCCCCTGCTGAATTTGAACTAGTAGACAAGAAAATGGAGTCCTTTTATAAATTGGTTAATCCAATGCTACTCGATTTGGCAGGAGCGGGTGCTGGAGGAGGTATGGCAGCAGGTCTAGTTCAATTTGCAGGTGCTCGCATTCAAAAAGGCATCGACTTTGTCTTGGATCAGTTGGACTTTGATCATCGCGTCACCAAAGCGGATCTGGTTGTGGTCGGAGAAGGGCGGATGGATGCCCAAAGCTTATCAGGGAAGACTCCGATAGGAGTAGCTAGACGTACGCCGACTGGGATTCCCATCATTGCAATTTGTGGTAGCCTCAAAGACAATCTTCCCGAGTTTCCTTTTGAAAATATCTGTGCCGCTTTTCCGATAATTGCAAGCGTTGAAAGTTTGGAGGACACGCTTCAGAAAGCAGAAAAAAACCTGGTCCGCACGGCAGAGCAGGTGGCAAGAATTCTTCAATTAGGAGGCCAACAAAGATGGAATTAGTGAAATATGTGGCTATTATCTTATTTATTTTTATTTGTCTTGCAAAGCTAGTATCCGTTATGAGACTTTCCGAAAAAGAAAGAGGAACGGAAACGAATGTAATAAAGGCAAACGGAGCAATGTTCTTTTTCAATGAAAAAAATGAAAGAGGCAGATTGCTAGGAATCCTTTGTCTAACCTGTATTATTTTTGCTTTAATATTTATACTGCTTTATCGATAAATAAGTCTAACCAAATAATTTTTTCCAGAAGGAAGGTTTTGCATCTTCCTTTTTTTCTTCTGGTTTTGAGATAAGATTTGGAAATATGGATTCTAAGCTAACTTCTTCATTATCCACAGCGTGATTTGTGTGAAAGACAAGTGCGTAGGGAGACTGTCCTATTTTTTCATCGATGATAGCGGTAGTAATGCCGAAGTTCTGAGCAATTTTTAGTAGTGAAATTTGTTGCTTGTCAGACAGGGCTGGCGAGAGTTTGAGGAATAGAGGAGAGTAGCTGTTTGCTAGTTTTTGGCAAATTGTATCGAACTTATTTCCGACAACTTCATTACTCAAATCGTCAAAGGAAACGAGCAGGACAACCCGTTCGCGATAGGTTCCCATGTATAGACGTTGTTCATCTGGATTCAATCGTGTTTCGCCAGAGGCTTTCTGTAGTATGGTAGTATTTAAATCGTTCATGGTTTCAGTATAACATACTCAGTTAACTTTGAAAAGGAAGGCGTTTACATTATTTCTTTCAGTAAAATAACCTGTTTTTTCTTGAAAAATCCCTTCTTTTAGGGTATGATAGCTATGTAACAATTTTAAACTCAAAGGAGAGTAATATAATGTCAATTATTACTGATGTTTACGCTCGTGAAGTCCTTGACTCACGCGGTAACCCTACACTTGAAGTTGAAGTTTATACTGAATCAGGTGCTTTCGGACGTGGTATGGTTCCTTCAGGAGCTTCTACTGGTGAGCACGAAGCAGTTGAGCTTCGCGACGGTGACAAATCTCGTTACCTTGGTCTTGGTACTCAAAAAGCTGTTGACAACGTGAACAACGTGATTGCTGACGCTATCATCGGTTTTGACGTTCGTGATCAACAAGCTATCGACCGCGCTATGATCGCTCTTGACGGTACTCCTAACAAAGGTAAATTGGGTGCAAACGCAATCCTCGGTGTTTCTATCGCTGTTGCGCGTGCTGCTGCTGACTACCTTGAAGTGCCACTTTACACTTACCTTGGTGGATTCAACACTAAAGTATTGCCAACTCCAATGATGAACATCATCAACGGTGGTTCTCACTCAGACGCTCCAATCGCTTTCCAAGAATTCATGATCTTGCCAGTTGGCGCTCCTTCATTCAAAGAAGGTCTTCGTTGGGGTGCTGAAGTATTCCACGCTTTGAAGAAAATCTTGAAAGCTCGTGGTTTGGTAACAGCTGTTGGTGACGAAGGTGGTTTCGCTCCTAAGTTCGAAGGAACTGAAGACGGTGTTGAAACAATCATCGAAGCTATCGAAGCTGCTGGTTACGAAGCTGGCGAAAACGGCATCATGATCGGTTTCGACTGTGCGTCATCTGAATTCTACGACAAAGAGCGTAAAGTTTACGACTACACTAAATTCGAAGGTGAAGGCGCTGCTGTTCGTACTTCTGCAGAACAAATCGACTACCTTGAAGAATTGGTTAACAAATACCCAATCATCACTATCGAAGATGGTATGGATGAAAACGACTGGGATGGCTGGAAAGCTCTTACTGAGCGTCTTGGCAAACGCGTTCAATTGGTTGGTGACGACTTCTTCGTAACAAACACTGACTACCTTGCACGTGGTATCAAAGAAGGTGCTGCTAACTCAATCCTTATCAAAGTTAACCAAATCGGTACTCTTACTGAAACATTTGAAGCTATCGAAATGGCTAAAGAAGCTGGCTACACTGCCGTTGTATCACACCGTTCAGGTGAAACTGAAGATTCAACAATCGCTGACATCGCAGTTGCAACTAACGCAGGCCAAATCAAGACTGGTTCATTGTCACGTACAGACCGTATCGCTAAATACAACCAATTGCTTCGTATCGAAGATCAACTTGGTGAAGTTGCAGTCTACAAAGGCTTGAACTCATTCTACAACTTGAAAAAATAAAACAGTCTGGGAGACTGTTTTATTCCCGAGCTAGCATAGCGAGGGTTATAGTAAGAACAAGTCCGAAAATTTTCGGACTTGTTTTTCAATGTCTGGTAGACTGTTTTATCCCTGAGCTAGAATAGCGAAGGTTATAATAAGAACAAGTCTGGAAATTTCCAGACTTGTTTTTCGTAGTACAGTGTACTAATTTATCCCCAAGCTAGCATAGCGAGGGATTAGTAAAACTCTCTAGGTTTTCCTAGGGAATTTTCTTTGCCTTGATATTGATAAAATGATATTCTAAAAAGGCGGATCAACTTAAGTATTCTCATTTTGAAAAGAGATGGAGAGCGGGATGATAGAGTGGATATTTTTTGATTTGGGTTCGACGCTTTTAGATGAAGAGGCTGCTTATGGTTATTATATAGACAAGTGTGTGAAGAAGTTAGAGTCTCTGGATATAGAGGTTTCATCAGATTCTTATAAAAAGAAAATGGTGGAGTATGCTCATAAGTCGCTGGATCCCATTCGTGCGACCTAGCACTATTTTGCACCGACCGAGCCACGTCCTTTATGGACAAATGAGGGTGTGAGCCTGTATCCTGAAACAATAGATGTTCTAGAGAAGTTATCACAAAACTATCGATTGGGGATTATTGCCAATCAGTCTAGTAGTATTAGAGAACTACTTAAAGAGTGGAGAATTGAGTCTTATTTTCAACTCATCATCCTCTCTGAAGAGGTTGGTTTATCTAAACCAAATACAGCTATTTTCACACTTGCCTTGCAAAAAACAAATATCCCTGTAGATAGAGTTGTCTATGTCGGGGATAGGTATGATAATGATATTCTGCCTGCTAAATCTTTGGGAATGTGGACTGTACGGATACTGACAGGTTTTGGAAAGCATGCCAGTGAAAATGAAAAATTGAAGAGCGATTGGGTAATTCCTTCATTGCAAGAGATAACAAATATTTTTGAACAAACAAAAAAACTAGACTGAACATTCTCAGCCTAGTTTTTACATGTATTAGAACAAGCCTTTAACTTTATCTAAAAGACCGTTAACACCTTCAGAACCTGATAACAAGCCTTTTGCTTGTTCCAAGTATTCACCGAATTGGTCCTTGTTTTCTTCGATAAATTGTTTTGCACCATCAAAGTCTTTATTTGCAATCAATTCTTTTACTTGGTTAAAAAGATCTACTGGATTCATGTTGAAATCACCTCCTATGAGACTATTAAACCAAAACTGGACGGATTTCACAACTGAAACGACTTATAAAAATGTAACGCAAACTGCTTCAGGAACATAGAAATCGTGTGAAAGCTCAGTCAAACAGCCATTTTCGGCATCTCTCTCAAATATAGTTGCATTGTCAGAATCTTGATGGACAACAATCAAATGCTTTTCATCAGGACTAAGCGTGAAATCGCGAGGAGTTTTTCCATTTGTTGGGATGATTTCAACTAATTCTAAGCTGGCATCAGCAAGCGTTTTGTAGACTGCGATAGAGTCGTTTCCGCGGTTGGATCCATAAATAAATTTACCATCCTTTGTGATGCGAATAGCGGCAGTACCGTTGAAACCAGTATGGTCTTCTGGGAGAGTAGAGACAGTTTGTAGGTGTTCAAATTGTCCCCAGCCGTCATAGATAAGCACCTCAATAGTTGAATTGAGTTCACAGATGAGATAGGCGATTTTTGCGACAGGATGGAAGACAATGTGACGTGGACCACTTCCTGGCGCAGCCTGATAGGTTGCGATTTTCTCTACTTTTCCTTGGTCAGATACCTTATAGGTTACCACTTGATCACATCCTAAATCACAGGTTACTAAAAATTTATCGGGCGTCAAATCAGAAAAGTGAACGTGGGCGGAAGCTTGGTTTTCGTGCGGCCCAGATCCTTCGTGTTGAGCGACATCAGCTAATTCTAGTGAACCATTCACCAAACGTTTATAAACAAGTAGTTGCCCTTTGTGGAAATTGGAGCCATAAACTAAATCTCTTGCTTCATCTACAGCGACATAGCAAAGTGGTGCACCCTCTGATACAACATGGTTGAGTAGAGTATAGTCAGCATTAAAGGCAGCGATACCTCCTAGACCATTTTCAGCGCCAACGGAGTATAGATGTCCGGCCTTATCAAAGGCAAGGTAGGTAGGGTTAGGTTCTTCAGTGACCAATTCTAGATTGCTAAGTTGTCCTGTCTCAGAGTCAAAATTTGCTTTATAAATTCCTTTTGATTCACGTTTTGTGTAGGTACCGAAATAGATAGTCATAGGATTCTCCTTTTTGGAAATGATTGATAAAATTATACCATGTTTTTCTGAGAAAGTCGTATAAATTCTGTAGTTGATTTTTACAAAAATCCTTTCTCCATGTTACAATAGAAAAAAAGACTAGGAGTGTATTAGATGGAGGATAAGCATCAAAAATTTAGTCTGACTTGGTTTTTCCGCTTATTTTTGAATAGCCAAGCGGTGATATTTTTATTAGTAACCTTGCTGACTTTTTTGACCATATTTATTTTTAGTAAAATTAGTTTTTTATTTAGACCAATAGGAAGCTTTTTAGAAATTGTATTGTTACCGATGATTTTAACAGGTCTTTTGTATTACCTGTTAAATCCGATGGTTGACTGGATGGAAAAGCATAAAATTTCTCGTACAGTTGGTATTTCCATTCTATTTGTTTTAATCAGTCTTCTCATTATCTGGGGACTGGCGGTGGCAATTCCGAGTATTCAAGAGCAAGTGACATCTTTTGCGCAAAATCTTCCTTCGAATATCCAGAAAATCGAAGGACAGGTAACTGGGCTCCTACAGGATCAGCGCTTTGAACAATTTAGACCAACAGCTCTGGAGATGTTAAATAAGGTCAATGATCAGGTCGTTGCCTATGCTCAGAAGTTTTCCTCAAGTGCTGTGAATTGGGCAAGTAATTTGATTTCAACCGCTTCGCAGATTATTGTTGCTATTTTGATTATGCCTTTTATTCTCTTTTATCTGTTACGGGATGGTCAGTATTTGAATAAACACATCACCCAATATCTACCAACCAAGTGGAGAGAACCGATTGGAACAGTACTATCAGATGTGAATGGGCAATTATCAAACTATGTTCGTGGTCAGGTGACCGTTGCGATTATTGTTGCCCTGATGTTCTCAGTGATGTTCTCAATCATTGGTCTTAGCTATCCAATAACTTTGGGGGTGATGGCTGGTTTCCTCAATCTAATTCCGTATTTGGGTTCTTTCTTGGCCATGATTCCAGCTGTTATTTTAGGATTGATTGCTGGTCCAATCATGCTGATAAAGGTTTTAGTAGTCTTTATGATTGAGCAGACTATAGAAGGTCGTTTTGTGACACCATTGATTATCGGAAGCTCCCTAAGTATTCATCCGATTACCATTTTATTTGTATTATTGACAGCTGGTCAGATGTACGGTGTCCTAGGAGTTCTTCTGGGAATTCCAATATATGCATCTATTAAGGTTTTAGTGAAAGCGGCATTTGAATGGTACAAGGCACACAGTAGTTTGTATGAAGATGAAGAAAATGAGGTTGTGAATGAACAATAGTGAAAAAATGTTGGTTTGTTTGGATCAACAGGATTTAGACAAGGCAGATAAGTATTTCAAGCGCGCCTTGGCGCAAGATGATAGCGAAACACTTTTGTCCTTGGCAGCCTATTTAGAAGGCATTGGTTTTTTCCCACAGGCTAGACAAATCTATGAACAGGTCAAAGAAGAATTTCCCGAAGTACTGATCAATCTTGCCCAAATAGCATTTGAAGATGGCTTGGTTGAAGAATCTTTCGGATACTTGGAGGAAATTTCGGAAGACAGTTCTGTCTATGTGGAAGCCTTATTGGTTAAGGCGGACCTGTATCAGGCAGAAGGCTTGTCGGAGGTGGCGCGTGAAAAATTGTTAGAAGCAAGTCACTTATCAGATGAACCCATCATCCTCTTTGGCTTAGCAGAATTGGATATGGAACTGGAGCTTTTTAATGAGGCTATTTCCTACTATGCCCAGCTGGATAATCGTGAAATCTACGAATTAACGGGAGTTTCTACCTATCAGCGAATTGGTATTGCCTATGCAAGTTTAGGGAAATTTGAAGCGGCAATTGAATTTTTGGAAAAAGCTGTTGAGTTGGAATACGATGATCAGACGGTCTTTGAATTGGCAGCTCTGCTATTTGAACGAGAAGAATACCAAAAGGCCAATCTCTACTTCAAGCAGCTGGATACCATCAATCCTGATTTTGAGGGCTATGAATATGCCTATGCTCAGTCGCTTCATGCCGAGCATAAGATTGATGATGCCTTGGCTATGACTCAAAAAGGCCTGGCTAAAAATGACTTTGATGCCAATTTATTGCTTCAGGCTTCACAGTATGCCTATGAATTGCATGACGAGGCAGGGGCAGAAGATTATCTTCTACGGGCAAAAGAGGTGGCAGATGATAGTAACGAACTAGCTCTGCGCTTGTCCAATCTGTATCTTGAGCAGGAACGCTATGACGAAGTTCTTGCCCTCGTTGACGAAGAGGTTGAGAATGTTTTGGCTCGATGGAACATGGCCAAGGCCTATCAAGCTCTAGAAAGAGATGATGAAGCGAGTGAGCTTTACGATGAATTGGCTGGAGAATTGGCTGAGAATCCTGAATTTTTGGCTGATTACGTAGCGGTTTTACGTCAACTTGGTCGTTTGGATGAGGCAAAAGAGCAAGCTAGTCGTTATATCCAATTGGTGCCAGACGATTTAGCCATGCAAGAATTTTTGAATGAAGAGTAGGTTATGCAAGTAAATCGATTATTTCAATACAATACCTTAGGTGCCTTGATGGCAGGTCTTTACGGTGGGTCTCTGACAGTAGGTGAATTGTTAGAACATGGTGATTTGGGTTTAGGTACACTGGACTCTATTGATGGTGAGCTGATTGTCTTGGATGGAAAGGCTTATCAGGCCAAGGGAGCAGGGGAGAAACCAGAAGTGGTTGAAGTTCCAGCTGATATGAAGGTTCCCTATGCGGCGGTCATTTTCCATGAGGCAGAAGTGATTTTCAAACAACGCTTTGAAATGACTAGCGATGAATTGCACCAGCGGATTGAATCCTATTATGATGGTGAAAATCTTTTTCGTTCCATCAAAATCAAAGGGGCGTTTTCGCATATGCACGTGCGCATGATTCCAAAATCGGCTTCTGATGTCCGTTTTGCGGAGGTGGCAAGTCGCCAGCCTGAGTATACCGCTGAGAATATTTCAGGTACTATTGTTGGTATTTGGACGCCAGAAATTTTTCACGGGGTCAGTGTAGCTGGCTATCATTTGCATTTTATTTCGGATGATTTGACATTTGGCGGGCATGTCATGGATTATGTTATCTCAGAAGGAATGGTGGAAGTGGGGCCAGTAGATCAACTAGACCAACGTTTTCCTGTTCAAGACCGCCAGTATCTTTTCGCTAAGTTCAATGCTAAGGAAGTTAGAGAAGATATTGATAAGGCGGAGTAGGCTTCAATACAGAAAAATCCATGAACTAGATTTTCATGGATTTTATTTTATCTTCAGTTGGGGTGACACGGAGGGTCTTCTGACCTCGGTAGGTCACAAAACCAGGTTTGCCACCTGTCGGTTTGTGAAGTTTCTTGGCTTCAATCATATCGACTTGGACCAGATTGGAATGTCTGGCCTTAGAGAAGTAGGCTGCTAATTCAGCTGCGTCTGTCTTGACCTCGTCACTTGGGGCCAAGTTATCTGTGATGACCACGTGACTGCCTGGAATGTCTTTGGCATGGAACCAGAGTTCGCCTTTTTTGGCCATTTTAAAGGTCAACTCATCATTTTGTAGGTTATTTTTCCCGACCAGAATAATGGTTTTCCCGTCCGTCGCCAAGTATCGCTCAGGTTTCTGACGCTTATGGATTTTCTCACGGTGGCGACGTTTGAGGTAGCCTGTTTCAATCAATTCCTCACGGATTTCATCGATTTCTGCCAGACTAGCCTGTCCTAGCATGGTGTCAACGGACTCCAGATAGACAATGGTTGCCTTGGTTTCCTCAATCAAGTTGGTCAGGTGCTTGACCGCCTCCTTGAGTTTCTGGTACTTCTTGAAGTACCGCTGGGCATTTTGGCTAGGAGTCAAAGCCACATCCAACTCAATCTCCAGTTCCTTGCCCGTATAGTAGTTGTCTAACCGCACACTCGACTGGTCATTTGGCACTTGATGCAGATAGGTGGTCAGGAGCTCGCCCTTTTGCCGCACCAACTCCGCCGTCTCCGTATCCGCCAATTCCTGCTCCTGCTTGATTAGTTTCTTGCGATTTTTCTCCAACTCACTGGCTACCCGCTTGATCAGCTCATTGGCCTGCTGGGCCACCCGATCCCGCTCCGCCTTATCCTGATAGTAGAAGTCCAGCAGACTGCTCAGGCTCTCAAAGTGTGGCTGGTTTTCAGGGCTATTGGCAAATGGCAGAGCAGCATAGGATTTGTCTGTCAGGCTAGGCTGAGTTGCCTGGTCAAAAAAGGCACGGAAGTTCTTCAGGCGGTCTATCTGCAAATGATTGGCCAGTTCAGAAGCCGTATCCCGACCCAAACCTTGAAAGACCTGTTGGAGATTTTTTGGACTCAGTTCCTGAGTCGATAAGATTTCAAACAATTTCTCGTCAGACACCGTATAAGGATTGAGAGAATGCGTCTCCGGTGGACGAATATAGGTGGAGCCTGGCAAGATGGTTCGGTAGGAATTTTGCGAGAAACCAACGTGCTTGATAGCCTCAATAATCTTCTGTTCAGACTTATCTACCAAGATGATATTGCTGTGCTTGCCCATGATTTCCACAATCAAGGTTGCTTGGATATGGTCGCCAATCTCGTCCTTGTTGGACACCGAAAATTCTAAGATACGGTCATTGTCCAACTGACGAATCTCCTCGATAATGGCTCCCTGCAAGTATTTCCGCAGAATCATGGTAAAGGTATTGGGCACTTTTGGATTGGTAAAGTCCGACTGGGTCAGCTGAACCCGACCGAAAACCGAATGGGCGGACAGAAGCAATTTATGGCTCTGACGGTTGCTGCGGATGTTGAGGACAATCTCTTGTTCAAAGGGCTGGTTGATTTTCTGAATCCGCCCACCTTCTAAATTGGCCCTTAACTCAGCCGTCATGTGATGTAAAAAAAATCCGTCAAAAGACATGGTTTTCCTCTTTCTAATAGCTATAACTCAGTCTAGTATATCATAAATCAGTGACTTTTTAACGAAGGGGACTAAAAGAAGTATTCTTATATTTTTATAAATTATTGACAAATTCTTTAATTTATATTAAAATTGAAAATGGTTACAGAGTTATTAAATTTTTTAAGCTAGAAGTACCAACTAATAATTGAAATAAAAGGATGTTATCGCTTTAAGGCGAGCAGGAACCTATTTAAATGAATCGATACGATATATGTCGATTTCTTTTAAGTAGGTTCTTTTATTTTAAGTTTAAAGGAAAATTTATGATCATAAAGCGTGTATTAAATCATAATGCAGTCATAGCACAAAATAATAAGAACGTTGATATCTTGTTGTTTGGTAAAGGAATTGCATTTGGAAAGAAGGTCGGAGATGCGATCCCACCTTCTTCGATAGAAAAAAGTTTTTTGCTCAAGAATAGCGATAATATGAATCGCTTTACGGAACTATTTATCGATGTTCCTATTGAGTTGGTTTATGTTTGTGAGAAAATAATAAATTTAGGAAAGATAACACTTGGAAATCATTTTGATGAGATTATTTACATCAATTTGACAGATCATATCAATTCTAGTATAGAAAGACATAAGGAAGGAGTAGTCGTTACGAACCCTCTTAGATGGGAAATTGCCAAATATTATAAAGAGGAGTTTGAACTTGGGAAAAAAGCATTATCCATCATAAAAAAAGATTTACATGTCGAACTCCCAGTTGATGAAGCAGCCTTCATCGCTTTGCATTTTGTCAATGCGAATTTGGAAAATATTTTTCAAGAATCTTATCGTATTACTGGAATTATCATGAAGATTGAACAAATTATTCAAGACTATTATTCTACAGAATTCAATCAAGATTCTATTGATTACTACCGATTCATCACACATGTTAAATTGTTTGCTCATCGTTTGGTAGAGGGGAATGAATACCATGATGAAGATGATGTGGATCTTTTAGAATTAATGAAAAAGAAGTATCCAAGAGAGTACCAATGTGGAACTCGAGTAGCGGACTTTATTCGGTTAGAATATGATTATCTACTGAGTCCAAGTGAATTAGTCTATTTAATTGCTCACATTCGGCGTTTAACAAAAAATTTATCATAAGGAGTCTATTATGAAGTACAAGAATACTGCATTGGCAATCCTAGAGGCAGTCGGAGGAGAAAAGAATGTTCTTCGTGCAACCCATTGCGTTACTAGATTGCGACTGGAATTGAAAGATGAGAATATCGTGTCCGATGAACGTGTTAAATCCATTTCTGGAGTACTCGGTATTATGAAGAAAAATGGACAGTATCAAATTATCTTAGGTAATGATGTAACTAATTACTATAAAGAATTTACTGCATTAGGAAAATTTGATTCTGATTCAGTTCAACAGGTTAAAAAAGCAAATGTCTTAGAACAAGTCATCGAGTATATCGCTGGCTCTATGACACCACTTATTCCAGCTATGCTTGGTGGAGGTATGATAAAAGTTCTAGTCATTGTCTTACCGATGCTGGGGCTTTTAAAAGCGGATTCCCAATCTATTTCATTTTTAGCCTTTTTTGGAGATGCACCATATCACTTTATGCCGATTTTTTTGGCCTACTCAGCTTCACAAAAACTCAAAGTTACACCTGCTTTAGCCATGTCGGTCGCTGGTATTTTGCTACATCCTAATTTTGTTCAAATGGTATCTTCAGGTGATCCACTTCATTTTTTAGGTGCCCCTGTTACACCTGCTAGCTATGGTTCATCAGTTATTCCAATTCTTATTATGGTTTGGCTAATGAAGTATATTGAAGCTGTTTTCAACAAGGTCACTCCAGCTGTAACGAAAAGTTTCTTACAGCCAACCTTGGTCCTGCTTGTTTCAGGTTTCATAGCTTTAGTTCTTGTTGGACCTCTCGGCGTTATTGTTGGTGAAGGATTATCGCAATTGGTTGAACAAATGCATGGTGTAGCTGGTTGGTTAACTTTAGCAGTTCTTGGAGCAATCATGCCATTTATCGTTATGACCGGTATGCACTGGGCTTTTGCACCGATTTTCTTGGCAGCTTCAATCGCGACACCTGATGTATTGATTCTACCAGCGATGTTAGGTTCTAACTTGGCACAAGGTGCCGCTTCTATGGCAGTCGCATTTAAGAGTAAAAATAGTAACACGAAACAAATAGCCTTTGCAGCTGGATTTTCAGCTTTATTTGCTGGTGTCACTGAGCCTGCTTTATATGGTGTTACTCTAAAGTATAAAAAACCATTGTATGCAGCAATGATTGGTGGTGGTCTAGCAGGATTATTTGTTGGTTTGACAGGTGTAAAAGCATACCTTTTTGCAGTACCTTCTCTCATTGCTTTGCCACAATTTATTTACTCTGAAGCAGCTTCAAACATTACTAACGCTATGATTGCTGCGGCAATTTCAATTATTGTCACATTTATTTTGGCCTATTTCCTAGGTATCGATGAAGAAACGTCAACAGTTAATTTAGAAAAAGTAGCACCTGGCATTTCAAGTAGAAAAAATGTCTTCTCTCCGCTTTCAGGTCAAATTCTCCCTTTAGAAAAAGTAAATGATGCAACATTTTCAAAAAAAATGCTTGGAGAAGGAGTTGCAATTATCCCTAAGGATGGAAAAGTCTATGCTCCATTTGACGGGGCTGTTACCAGTCTTTTTCCAACAAAACATGCAATCGGTTTAACAAGTGATGAAGGGGTAGAGTTGCTTATCCACTTTGGATTAGAAACAGTCGAGCTAAAAGGAAGAGGTTTTGTAAGTCATGTTTCAGATGGGGAAAAAGTTGAAAAGGGTCAATTGATGCTGGAAGTGGATGTAGAAATGCTTGTCGCAGAAGGGTACGATATAGTGACTCCTGTAGTTGTTACAAATACACAGGAATATCTGGATGTTCTCTTGCTTTCGACAAAAGAGGAAGTCAACTATGCTGATGATTTATTAGCAGTCTTATAATTCGAGGAGGGTATATGTCAATTTTTCCAGACAATTTCTTATGGGGAGGAGCAGTAGCTGCAAACCAAGTAGAAGGTGCATATAATGAGGGAGGAAAAGGATTATCCGTTCAAGATGTTCTCCCCAATGGTGGACTGGGTGAAGCTACCCAAGAACCAACGGAAGATAATTTGAAATTAAAAGCTATTGATTTTTACCATCGATACAAGGAGGATATAGCCCTGTTTTCAGAGTTGGGATTTAAGGTATTTAGAACATCAATTGCTTGGAGTAGAATATTTCCGAATGGAGATGAAGAATTTCCAAATGAAGAAGGGCTACAGTTTTATGATGAACTTTTTGATGAACTTCTAAAGAATGGTATAGAGCCTCTTGTAACTCTTTCTCACTATGAAACTCCCCTGTATCTTGCAAGGAAATATCATGGCTGGGTGGATAGAAAAATGATTCAATTTTTTGAAAAATTTGCTCGTACAGTTTTTGAACGATACAAAGATAAGGTTAAGTACTGGTTGACATTTAACGAGGTCAATTCTGTCTTAGAACTGCCTTTTACAAGTGGTGGAATTGACTTGCCGAATGAAGAACTTTCAAAACAAGATTTATATCAGGCCATTCACCATGAACTTGTAGCTTCTAGTCTTGTTACCAAAATTGCTCATGAAATTATTCCGGACTGTAAGGTTGGCTGTATGGTCTTAGCTATGCCGACCTATCCAATGACACCCAATCCTGAAGATGTTTGGGCGGCTCATGCCTATGAAAATTTGAACTATTTATTTTCGGATATACATGTTAGAGGATATTATCCTAATTATGCCAAAAGGTACTTTAAAGAAAATGGCATAAAGATTACTTTCATGGAAGGTGATGAAGAGTTATTAAAAAATAATACGGTTGATTTTCTCTCCTTCAGTTATTATATGAGTATTACTCAGGCAGCAGATCCATCAAAATATTCATCTGGAAAAGGAAATATCTTGGGTGGTTTGGTCAATCCTTATTTAGAAGCTTCTGATTGGGGTTGGCAGATTGATCCAATTGGTTTAAGATTGACACTAAATCGTTATTATGATCGATACCAGATTCCTTTATTCATTGTTGAAAATGGTTTGGGAGCTAAAGATCAGCTAGTGAAGGATGAGGCTGGTGGTTTGACTGTTCATGACGATTATCGAATTCAATACATGCAAGAACACCTTTTACAAGTTGCGGAGGCGATACAGGATGGCGTAGAAGTCATGGGTTATACTTCTTGGGGCTGTATTGATTGTGTATCTATGTCTACCGCACAATTATCTAAAAGATATGGACTAATTTATGTTGATAGAAATGATGATGGAAGCGGCAGTCTAACTAGATATAGAAAGAAATCATTTTACTGGTATAAAGAAGTTATTCAATCCAATGGCAGTATCCTGGGCAATAGCTCAAAATAGACTCTTAAGGTATTAAAAAGTTTTCAGAAAATTTAATCAAAAGTATTGACAAAGTGATTTTGATACCGTATAATCATCTGTAATCAGAAGAAGTAGTAAAGCAGAAGTCTTCAGGGAGCCTGTGGTGCTGAGAACGGGTGGCGGAGTTTTATGAAATGGGCTGATGTGCATTTATGTCTATTTTATGACGTCGTTAGTCGGTCTTGCCGTACCACCAGTACTGCCTTCGCCCGACTGCCTAGTCCTAAAATGCCCTAAATTCACAAGGATTGTTTGGCATAACATACTTTACGTAGACTGTTTTGGCTGAGTACGAGGCAGGTCGACGCAGCTTATACTAGCGGTATAGCAAGGAGAGCTAACGAAGTAATCAGCCAAAACAGTCACGCAAATGAACTTAAAACAATGATAGTTCGGTCGGCACACCTTACAGTGCAACTCCTTGTTAGAGGAGATGAGATATGGGAGGATTCTAGACAATTCCCATAAGTGAGGTGGCACCGTGTCATTGACGCCCTCGCAGGAAGTTTTTTCCTGCGGGGGCTTTTCCATTGTCTTCGTAGATTGCTTTTATATTGCGTCACGTTCGGCTTGCCTAACTTGAGTTATGTCTGCGCCTCCGTTCCTTATCTAAAAGCAATCTACTTTGACAATTATTAACAAAACGAGGTAATCATGATGAAACGATGGCGATGGTGGGATAATATATTGATGACGTAGAAATTGTATATTGTGTATTTTACGAGGAGAATGAATATGTTGAAAAATAAAAATTTACTTGCTACAATTGTTGCCCTTACTGTTATGGTAGTTGCTGCTTTGTTTATGACACAGAAAGAGCAGAGCAATTCATCTACATCAACGGAGAAAGTTAAAATTGGGGTCCTCCAATTTGTGACGCATGATTCACTAGACGAAATTTACAAGGGAATCAAAGCAGGACTTGAAGAAGGGGGTTATACCACAACGGATAATTTAGAAATTGATTTTATGAATGCTGAGGGTGATCAATCCCAAGTTCAAACCATGAGTAAAAAATTGGTGGACAATGGCAATGAATTATTGATTGGTATCGCAACACCTGCTGCACAAGGTCTTGCTAATGCAACCGCAGAATTACCCATTATCATGGGGGCTGTAACAGATCCAGTCGGAGCCAACCTGGTGACGGATTTGAAAAATCCTGGTGGAAATATCACAGGGGTATCTGACCAAACACCAGTAGCAGACGCAGTTTCTCTCATTAAAGAAATTACACCAGACGCTAAAACTATCGGTGTCCTCTATTCTTCAAATGAGGACAATTCAAAAATTCAAGTAGCGGAATTTAAGGCAGCAGCAGAAGAGGCTGGCTATACTGTTCTTGAATATGCAGTTGCTTCTAGTAATGAAATTGCAGCGACAGTAGAGGTCGCAAGTAGTAAAGCAGATGTTCTCTTTACACCAGTAGACAACACAGTTGCCTCAGCATTTTCAACTGTCGTATCTGTGGCAAATAAAACCAAAACTCCGATTTTCACCAGCGTAGAAGATATGGTAGAAGGCGGAGGTATCGCATCTGTTACCCTTAGCCAATATGACTTGGGTGTGGCAACTGGTAAGATGGCTGCGAAAATTCTTGATGGTGCCAATCCAGAGGATACACCTGTACAAATCTTTAACGAGGGTACCGTTGTTGTCAACCAAAAAGTTGCTAAAGAATTAGGAATTACCTTGTCAGATGATGTGATTAGTAAAGCAAGCAAGGTTATCGAATAAGAGATAAGAGAAAAGGAAAAATATGATTGTATCAACAGTTTCACAGGCTCTTTTATGGGCTGTACTAGGTTTGGGAATATTCGTTACCTTTCGGATTCTGAATTTTCCTGATATGACGACAGAGGGCTCTTTCCCGCTTGGAGGAGCGGTTGCTGTTACCTTATTGACGCAAGGAGTTCATCCTATCTTGGCTACTCTAGCAGCAGTTCTTGTTGGCTGTTTGGCGGGCTTTGTCACAGGCTTGCTTTATACCAAGGGGAAAATTCCCACTCTCCTGGCTGGTATCTTGGTCATGTCTTCCTGTCACTCTGTCATTCTATTTATCATGGGTAGGGCAAATCTAGGCTTACTGAATACCAAACGTTTACAAGATTTCCTTCCTTTTTCTGAGCAAATCAATGGTCTCTTACTAGGTCTAGGTAGCCTAGCGGTGGTGATTGGTGCCTTGATGTTCTTCCTCTATACTCGCCTTGGACAGGCCTTTATTGCAACAGGGGATAATCCAGATATGGCTCGCAGTTTTGGTATCAATACAAGTCGAATGGAGTTGCTAGGTCTTGTTCTTTCAAATGGGATCATCGCTCTTGCAGGTGCCTTGATTGCACAACAAGAAGGCTATGCGGATGTGTCGCGTGGTATTGGTGTCATTGTGGTCGGTATGGCTAGTCTGATTATCGGTGAGGTAATTTATGGTAACCTTACTATGTTAGAACGGTTCTTGGCCATTGTTGTTGGAGCGATTTTCTATCAGTTCTTAATTTTGGTGGTCATTTCCCTTGGTATCAATACCAGCTACCTCCGTATCTTCTCGGCCATGATTCTGGCAACTTGCCTCATGGTTCCTGAGTTGAAAAATAAACTTCTGAAAGGAGCTAGTCTGTCACGATGAAAGCAATTGTTGAATTAAAAAATGCCACCAAGGTGGTGACAAATGGTTTTGATGAAGAACGTGTGATTTTGGACAATGTCAATCTGACCATCTATCAGGGTGATTTTATTACCATTTTGGGTGGAAATGGGGCTGGGAAGTCAACCCTCTTTAATGTCATTGCTGGAACCCTACCCTTGACTAGTGGTTCAGTCCATATTCTTGGTGAGGACGTAACCAATTGGCCTGCCGAAAAACGTGCTAAGTATCTGGCACGTGTTTTCCAAGATCCTAAAATGGGTACAGCGCCACGGATGACGGTGGCAGAAAATCTACTGATAGCTAAGTATCGTGGCGAGGGACGGGGCTTAGTGCCACGCAGATTGGCCCAACAGACGGAAGAATTTGCCCAGCTTTTGCCGAGAGTGGGAAATGGTCTGGAAAAACATCTGGATACGCCAGCAGGTCTCTTATCAGGTGGTCAACGTCAGGCATTGAGTTTGTTGATGGCGAGTTTGAAACAGCCTGAACTCCTGC
This sequence comes from Streptococcus sp. 2020WUSS084, assembly GCF_044427445.1. Classification (NCBI taxonomy): domain Bacteria; kingdom Bacillati; phylum Bacillota; class Bacilli; order Lactobacillales; family Streptococcaceae; genus Streptococcus; species Streptococcus sp. 2020WUSS084. The sequence continues at coordinate 25,764 of NZ_JAOTGC010000013.1, forward strand.
TCTTGGATGAGCATACCGCAGCTCTTGACCCCAAAACCAGTCAATCCTTGATGCAGTTAACAGACGAATTGATTGCGACCAAGGGAATGACGGCTCTCATGGTCACTCACCAGATGGAAGATGCGCTGCGTCACGGTAATCGCTTGATTGTCATGAAAAATGGTCAGATTATTCAGGACCAAACGGCTGAAGAAAAATCCAAGATGAAACTGGAAGATTATTATAAGTTGTTTGATTAAGAACCTGTGTGGATAGTTCGCAACTTCCAACCAAGTTTGGTTTTGGCTAAAACTGAATCTTATATCAAACACATCATTTGTGAATACAGGTCTAAAGTCTGGAGTAATCCAGGCTTTTATTATCCTTTGAATTTTTAGTTAAAAAGCAGTATAATATATTAAATATATCAAGAGGTGCTGTCATGGATAAATTGGTTTTTGAAAGCTTAGCTGACTTGGGAATGGACTACACCATTGTAGAGCATCCACCAGCTCGGACAACTGAGGAAGCAGACCGTTACATTGAAGGGTTAGAAGGAGTACGGACCAAGTCCATGTTTCTGACTAATAAGAAAAAGACTGCATTTTATTTACTGATCATGGATGACCAGAAGCAGCTGGATATGGACCAGTTTCGTGATTTGGTGGGAGCCAACCGCATTCGGATGGCCTCGAGTGATAGCTTGATGGAAAAAATGCACTTGCCTGCGGGTGCGGTATCTGTTTTTGGCTTGTTACATAATGTTGACAAGGATATTCAAGTCTTTTTTGATAAAGAAATCCTATCCGAACCCATTCTAACCTTCCACCCCAATGTTAATACGAAAACAATTTTTGTAAAGACAGAGGATGTTTTACGTTTTGTCGAAGAGATTGGCTTTTCAGCAACGATTGTTGACTTGGGGTAACAAAGATGAGAAAATGTTTAGCTATTTGTAGTCTGTTGTGTTGTCTTTTTTTGGTAGGATGTCGGACAGGAGCAGCTTATCAGGCAGAGATTGAACCGATGGAACAATCAGAATTGTATACGGAAAAAGAGATTGAGGCGGCTATTCTTGTAGTTCAAGATTACTTTGATCACCATTTTAACAGTTGTAAATTGCTGACTATCGGTTACAGTGGTGATAATGAAAAGGAATTTGATGAGTGGGCGGAGCACTATGGTGCAGAGGAAGCTATTATCCTAACTTCGTCTTTTAAGGTAGCAGCTGAGGGGGCAGAGCCCACCTTAGAGCCTAATAGTACCCATACGGATTGGAAATGGATTTTAGTGCGGAATGTTGGTGGTAAGTGGGAACATAAGGGACATGGTTACTAATGTATATGTAGAACTTCGTTGATTTTCAGCGGAGTTTTTTGTAAATTTTCTTGAAAAAATGTATAATAGAAGCGATAGCTATTTAGGAATTTCTATTTAAAAGTTGCTTTGATGGTTGAATATAATGTTGAACCAAAGTGTGTCATTTGCAAATAGAGCTCCGACATAGCAGACTGTAATTCGACTTGGAACTCCCAAGGACCGTTGGTAAGAAAAATAAAATGGACATCTGTGGGATGTCCAAAAGGAGTAAAGATGAGTACAATTAAAATTATGGCTCTTGGGGGTGTGCGGGAAAATGGAAAAAACCTGTACATTGCCGAAGTGAATGAACATATTTTTGTTTTGGATGCAGGGGCAAAGTATCCTGAGAATGAACAGTTAGGTGTGGATGTAGTCGTCCCTAATTTCGATTATTTGGAAGAAAATAAGCACCGTGTAGCAGGGGTCTTTTTATCTCACGGGCATGCGGATGCTATCGGAGCACTTCCTTATCTCTTGGAGAAAGTGAAAGTGCCAGTATTTGGTTCGCACTTGACTATCGAATTGGCTAAGCTACTTGTCAAGGGGAATAATGCTACTAAGAAATTTAATGATTTCCATGTTATCAATGCTGACACTGAAATTGATTTCGGGGATTCAGTGGTATCTTTCTTTCAGACGACCCACTCTATTCCAGAGAGTTTAGGAATTGTCGTTAAGACGGATGAAGGAAATATTGTCTACACAGGTGACTTTAAGTTTGACCAGGCGGCAGATAAGTTTTATCGTACGGATTTTGGGCGATTGGCTGAAATCGGTAACGAAGGTGTGTTGGCCCTCTTGTCAGACTCAGCTAACGCAGATAGCAATGTTCAAGTAGCGAGCATGCATGAGGCTGGGGAGGAAATTCTCAATACGATTGCTGACTGTGATGGGCGTGTTATTGTGGCAGCAGTTGCCAGCAATATTGTACGTATTCAACAGATTTTTGATGCAGCAGAAGCAACTGGTCGTCGTGTCGTATTGACAGGACATGATGTGGAAAACATTGTCCGAACAGCGATTCAATTGAAAAAACTTCGTTTGGTCAGCGAACGCCTGTTGGTAAAACCAAAGGATATGAACAAGTATGAAGACCATGAATTGATTATTTTAGAAACTGGTCGTATGGGCGAGCCGTTAAATGGATTGCGTAAAATGTCTATCGGTAGACATCGCTACGTTGAAATCAAAGAAGGTGATCTAGTTTATATTGTTACCACTCCAAGTATTTCAAAAGAAGCGGTTGTTGCCCGTGTGGAGAATTTGATTTACAAGGCTGGTGGTACCGTAAAATCTATCACAAAGAATCTTCGCGTATCTGGGCATGGGAATGCGCGTGATTTGCAGCTTATGCTCAACATCATGAAGCCTAAATATCTTTTCCCAGTTCAAGGGGAGTATCGTCAATTGGATGCTCACGCTAAGGCTGCGCTTGAAATCGGTATGTATCCAGAAAACATTATCATCGTTAAGCGTGGGGATGTCATGGCTTTTGAAGAGGGGGATTTTGTCCATAGCGGAGCGGTTCCTGCTGGTGATGTCATGATTGACGGAAATGCCATGGGCGATGTTGGAAATATCGTCCTTCGTGACCGTAAGATCCTCTCAGAAGACGGTATCTTTATCGTGGCTATCACTGTCAACCGCCGTGAGAAAAAAATCATTTCTAAAGCCAAGGTCAATACTCGTGGTTTTGTCTACGTGAAAAAGAGCAAGGACATCTTGCGTGAGGCATCAGAATTGGTGAATACAACGGTGGAAAATTACTTTACAAAGGATAGCTTTGACTGGACAGAGCTTAAGAGTGCTGTTCGCGATGATTTAGCAAAATTCCTCTTTGACCAAACCAAACGTCGCCCAGCTATTTTACCGGTAATTATGGAAGTCAAGTAAGCTGATTTATATACATAAGAAGAGCCGAGGGAAACTCAGGCTCTTTACCATAAGGAGAAGATTTATGGCAATAATGAAAATTGAATACCACTCAGAAGCTCTAGATATGTCTAGACAGGTTACGGTTTTATATCCAGATCGAAATCGTGTGGAAAATCCTGATGACAACGACATTCCTGTCCTATATCTTTTGCACGGTATGGGAGGAAATCAGGATTCCTGGCTGAATCGTTCTACAGTGGAACGGTTGGTTCGTTATACCAATCTTATCGTGGTTATGGTCAATACAGATAAAGGCTGGTATACCAATACCACCTATGGCATGAATTATTATAATGCTATTGCAGTAGAGTTACCTCAAATTCTCAAACGATTTTTCCCAAATATGTCTGACAAGCGGGAGAAGAATTTTATCGCTGGTTTGTCTATGGGTGGTTATGGGACCTTCAAGATTGCCATGATGACCAATCGTTTTTCACACGCAGCTTCGCTTTCAGGCGCATTGTATTTTGATTTTGATAATCCAGCGGCAGCAGAATTGGGAAGTCTTTCGTATTGGCGAGGAGTATTTGGTGACATTTCTGATAAACAGAATCCAAATAATTTGTTAGAAATTGCTAAACAATCCGATAAAAAGACCAAATTTTATGCCTGGTGTGGTGAGGAAGATTTTCTCTTTGAGGGGCATCAAAAGGCAGTTGAGGAGTTAAAAGAGCTGGGATTTGATATAGAGGCAAGTTTCGGACCTGGTAAACATGAGTGGTACTACTGGAATCAGCAGATTGAGAAGGTATTGGCTTGGTTGCCAATTGATTTCAAATTGGAAGAAAGACTGTCCTAGTTTTTAAGAAAAGTTTCAGAAATTATGGCTATACTAAAACCTATTTCTAGAAAGAGGTATAGTCTATGAAACTTATTGGAAATATTCTACGGTGGATTTGGCGGATATTTTGGGGTCTGATTTGGTTATCAATGGTGTTATTGGCTTGTGGTCTAGGTCTGTTATTCTATTTTCAACAGGAAGCAGCGCCTCAGATGTTACAAACTCTAGCTCAAGAAGTGCAATTGATGGTCAAAGGGCAGTCTGAAGTGACGATTGAAGAAGGTGTTAATACCATTAAACACCTGACTACTGATACGGTCAATACAGCCGATCATGGTCGATGGGAAAGCAATACTGCGACTGTTTACCTTGAAACCCAGAATCCAACATTTGTAGCTGCCTATGAAACAGCCATTGCAAATTGGAATGCGACAGGGGCCTTCACTTTTGTGATGACAAGTGATCCAAATCAGGCTGATATTATTGCGACTGAGATGAATGATGGAAATACCCAGGTAGCAGGTGAGGCCGATTCAACGACTAACTTATTGACAAATTATTATAGCTTTGTAACGGTGCGTCTAAATAGTTTTTATTTATCAAACGACCAATATGGTTATGATGAGGCTGGGCAAAAAGCCCAGCACCGCTTCTCAAAGTTAGTGTCAACATCTCAGCGCAGTGGTTGATTGGCAGATTTGTTCGTGTTTTACACTCCAAATCTAACCTAATCAACTGTGCGGGGGTGGGAAAACGAACTCTTCTATGAATGGTTGAGTTCTTTCCCGCTCCCACAGCTGAGCATGAGTTGGGCCATGCTATTGGTCTAGATCATGAAGATAGTCAGACCTCCGTTATGGAATCGGCAGGTTCTAATCATGGTATTCAGCAGGCAGATATTGATGCGGTCCTTGCCTTGTATTCAGAATAGAAGGGAAAATATGCTTCGAATAATTACAAACACAATAAAACGTTATCCTGAGCAAGCTCTGCTCTTTCTCTATAATGCTGGGATTTTTGCATGGATGCAGTCTACCAGCCATTCGATTATGGAACAAATCGGTATAGATAGCAACTGGTTTGATAAAATCCCCGCACCTATCAAGGCCTGGACAGGTGCAAGTCTAGAGAGTATGCAAACCTTACTCAATTCTTCCGCTTGGGGATGGCTGATTGTATCTATGATATTGATGTTGGTCATCCGCTTTGTCAAGGGCTTGATTAAGTTTGTCATCATGCTGATTATTATCGGCGGTGGTCTTTACCTGCTCTGGCAGAATAAGGAATTGCTTAGCGGTTTGGTCTAAATATTTTTTGAGAAGGACAGTGACGGTAAAGTCGCTGTTTTTTGTTGAAATCAGAAAAAGGATTCCGCACTGTTACCCTAAATTATGGTACAATATTTTTATGATTATTCTAAGTGGAAACAAGATTGAACGCTCATTTGCGGGCGAAGTTTTATTTAACAATATCAACATTCAAGTGGACGAACGGGATAGGATTGCCCTTGTCGGAAAAAATGGAGCAGGCAAGTCTACTCTGCTCAAAATCCTTGTCGGAGAAGAAGCAGCGACCAGCGGTGACATTTCAACCAAGCGTGATTTGTCCCTTTCTTATCTGGCACAGGATAGCCGTTTTGAGTCGGAAAATACAATCTACGATGAAATGCTCCATGTCTTTGACGACCTGCGGATGACGGAGAAACGCCTGCGGTCTATGGAAGAGCAAATGGGCAGTTTGTCTGGTAATGAACTCGACCAGCTCATGAAGACCTACGATAGTCTGTCGGAAGAATTTCGTCTGGCTGGTGGTTTTAATTATGAGGCAGACATCCGTGCTATTTTGAACGGCTTTAAGTTTGACCAGACCATGTGGGACATGAAAATCTCTGAGTTATCAGGTGGTCAGAACACTCGACTTGCTCTGGCAAAAATGCTTCTTGAAACCCCAGAACTCTTGGTCCTCGACGAGCCGACCAACCACCTGGACATTGACACGATTGCCTGGCTGGAAAACTACCTCGTGCATTACAAGGGAGCCTTGATTATCGTCAGCCATGACCGCTATTTCTTGGACAAGGTGGCGACACTGACACTGGATTTGACCAAGCATTCCTTGGACCGTTATGTGGGCAATTATTCTCAGTTTGTCGAGCTCAAAGAGCAGAAGTTGCAAACAGAGATGCAAAACTATGAAAAGCAGCAGAAGGAAATTGCCAAACTAGAAGACTTTGTCCAGAAAAATATCGTCCGTGCTTCGACCACCAAGCGTGCTCAGGCTAGACGCAAGCAATTGGAAAAGATGGAGCGACTGGACAAGCCAACAACTGGTCAGAAGTCTGCCAACATGACCTTCCAGTCAGACAAGACTTCAGGAAATATCATCTTGACAGTGGAAAATGCTGCGGTGGGCTACGATGGAGAAATACTTTCTCAGCCTATTTCCATTGACCAACGAAAGCTGGATGCCATTGCCATTGTCGGTCCCAATGGTATCGGAAAAACAACCCTGCTCAAGTCTATCATCGGAGCTCTGCCATTTATCAAAGGGGAAGCCAAGCTCGGTGCCAATGTGGAAGTGGGCTACTATGACCAGATCCAGTCGGCCCTGACGCCTTCCAACACCGTCTTGGAGGAGCTCTGGTCAGCCTTTCCGACCACACCTGAAGTGGAGATCCGCAACCGCCTTGGAGCCTTTCTCTTCTCAGGAGACGACGTCAAAAAATCCGTGTCCATGCTGTCTGGTGGGGAAAAAGCCCGCCTGCTCCTCGCTAAGCTGTCCATGGAAAACAACAACTTCCTCATCCTCGACGAGCCGACCAACCACCTGGACATCGACAGCAAGGAGGTCCTGGAAAATGCCCTCATCGACTTTGACGGCACCCTGCTCTTTGTCAGCCACGACCGCTATTTCATCAACCGCGTCGCCACCAAGGTGCTAGAAATCTCGGAAACTGGCTCCACGCTCTATTTGGGCGACTATGATTATTATTTGGAGAAAAAGGCAGAGCTGGAAGCAGAAGCCCTGCCTGAACAGATAGAAAGCACCAGCCAATCAGCCGGAGCCATGGACTACCAAGCCCAAAAGGAAAACCAAAAAGAGCAACGAAAACTGGCCCGCCGCATCGAGCAAATCGAGGCAGAAATTGACAACATCGAAAACCGCCTAAGCGAGCTCAACCAAGCCATGCTAGAAACAAACGACATCGACCAGCTGACCGATTACCAGAAAGAAATCGACCAACTGACAGCCCAACAAGAAAGCCTCATGGAAGAATGGGAAGCATTATCCGAGCAGATGGGCTAGGTTGACAGGGAGTTGACAGTCTGTCAGAAACGCTATCAAATCAAGCCTGCAAGCAGGTCTTGCGATGAAAAAACTCTGTCGCAAAATTCTCTTGCGGTCAAAAATGTTATTTGCAAGCCAGCCTTTCTTGGCAAAGATCGACCGACGAGCTAAGATAAAGTTAGGACCTGCCAGACAGGGCCTAGTGAGGAGAACGAAATGAACTTTGGACAACAAATCAAAGACTTACGGAAGAAGGAAGGTTTGACCCAGGAACAGTTTGCCCTCAAGCTCAATGTGACACGGCAGGCTGTTTCCAACTGGGAAAATGACAAAAACCTACCCGACTTGGAACTCTTGATTCTCATGTCCTCTGTCTTTTCAATCTCCCTAGATCAACTTATCTTAGGAGGAACTGACATGAACAACATGACAGAAAAACTTGTCAAGGACGGTCGCGAAGGCCGCCGTACCCAGATGCACCTGACTATTACCATTGTCGGAAGCTTTCTCATGGTCTTAGGATTTGTCTGCTTTCTCATCAAGGCCAATTCCGTCGAATATGTCGATTCCAATGGCATTCTACACGAAAACTTCTACCTGCTCCCAGTCGGCTACTTGCTAGTTTTTACAGGAGCCCTTGCCACGCTCCTATCAGGACTAGCCCTGCACCGCTTTAGAAAAGAAAATACCTAACATGACCAAACACCCACGTTTCCTTAATAGCGACCAATTTTTCGCCTGTCCACATTGTGGGCAGGCTCTTGGTCTTGACCTAAACAGCCTCCGTTGCCCCAACCGCCACACCTTTGACATCGCCAAGCAGGGCTACGTCAATCTGGCACCCCAGGTCAAGCAGTCCGCCAACTACCATAAGTCTAGCTTTGAAAACCGCCAGGCCTTTTTAGAGGCGGGCTATTACGATCATCTCTATGAGGCTTTGGAGGGGAAAATAGCAGAGCTGGGCTTACGGTCTGTCTTGGACATCGGCTGTGGGGAGGGCTTTTATTCCCGCAAATTAGCCGAGAAAATGAACTTGGACATTCTTGCTTTTGATATTTCCAAGGATTCCATTCTCTTGGCAGCAAGGTCGGACAGCACCAAGTCTGTCAAATGGTTTGTCGGTGACTTGACCAAGTTGCCCATTCAAGACAAGACCATTGACGGCATCTTGGACATCTTTTCCCCAGCCAATTATCATGAGTTTGCCAGAGTACTGAAAACTGGTGGGGCTATTCTCAAGCTGGTCCCAGGACCCAATCACCTCAAGGAGCTCCGCCATTTGGCCAAAGACCAACTCCGTAAGGAAGCCTATGATAACCAGGATATCGTGGACCATTTCAGGTCTTACGTGGGGCAGGTGGAGCAAGTGCTGGTCAGCCGGACCCTGCCGATTACAGCCGCTCATGCCCAAGTCTTGGCAGACATGACGCCCCTCTTTTTCCAAGTGGACCAGTCCAAGCTGGATTTGAGTCAATTGACGGAGATAACGATTGAGGGACTGCTCTTGATTGGAACTTTATAAAAAATGAAACCGCCTCTGAATACCAGAAGCGGTTTTGCTTTATTTCTCAAATTCTACCTTGCTTTTCACATCGCCGTATTCTTCAGCGACTTCTTTGCTGAGGATATCAGCGTAGCTGGCAAGTTGGATGTCTTGTCCGTATTTTTTGCGGAGGGCAGTTGTGACTAAGCGGTAGGCCAGGTTGGCATTGCGAGACAGGATTGGTCCGTGGAAGTAGCTGCCGAAGGTGTTTTTATAGTGCATTCCTTCGCCGCCGTCTTCCTTGTTATTGCCATTACCATAGACCACCTTGCCCAGAGGTTTTTGGTTGTCAGCTAGGAAGGTGCGGCCTTGGTGGTTTTCAAAACCGTAGTAGGTTTCGTTGAACTCCTCATTGTGAATTTTGATGTCACCGATATAGCGGTTATTGGTCTGGTTGAGGGTGTAGTGTCCCATGATACCTAGACCGTCAATCTTGCGGCCACCAGCTTCGATGTAGTATTGACCGAGCAACTGGAATCCACCGCAGATAGCCAACATGACACCATCGTTTTCGATAAAGTCTGCTAGACTGTCTTTTTTAGTCGGTAAATCTTTTGCAAGAATGGATTGTTCATAGTCCTGACCACCACCGAAAAAGGCGATGTCGTAGAAATCCTTATCAAATTCATCTGTCAGGGAAACGATGTCCACCTGGACACGAGCCCCCAGCTTTTCAGCCACATACTTGAGCATGAGAATATTGCCATTGTCCCCGTAGGTGTTCATCAAATCACCGTAAAGATGAGCGATGTGGAGATCGTAGTGATAGTCTTTTTCAGGACTTTTTAATGATGTATAGACCATTATTTCATCTCCTTTCCAACGGCTTGGCGTTGAGCCAGCAGGTCACGGAATTCGAGCATAGCCGTATAGGTGGCGAGAATATAAGCGTGTTGGCTACTCGATTGCTCAATCAAGGTCATGATGTCTTCCAGTTTCGGCGTTTCAATAATCTGGTCCTCTGGATAGCCAGTCACACGGAGACGACGGGCAATTTCAGACGAACGAACACCGCCTGCAAAGACTTGTGGAATGTCCATTTGAGTGATTTGTTCAAAGTCAGCATCCCAAATCCAGCTGGTGTCAATCCCGTCAGCGTAGTTGGCATTGAGAAGAACAGATAGGCTGAAATCGTATGGAGCCAGTTTCATCATTTCAATAGCCTGGGTTGCACCGACAGGGTTTTTAATCAAGACCAAGGTACAATCCTTCTCACCCAACTTAAATGTTTCTTGGCGACCGAAGACTGCCTTTGATTTGTCAAATCCTGCCTTGATTTTTTCAGGAGATACGCCGAAAAATTCTGCTACGCTGACAGCTGCTAGGGCATTGTAGATGTTGTAGAGGCCTCCGATGTTGATTTTGTAATCCTGACCATCAATGGCAAAGGTAGAAGAAGTATTGGTGATTTCTTTCAAGTCTGTCAACTTATAGTCCAGCTCTGGTCGGCAAAAGCCACAGTTGTTACAGATATAGCTGCCCAAGTTAGCGTAGGTATTGAGCTTGTACTGGATAATCTGGTGGCAATGTGGGCAGAGAACGCCTTCTGTATTGTAATGGGCCAGGCGAGGCTCATGCTCTTCCGTTGCAAAACCGTAGTATTTTACTGGATTGATAACGTTCGTCGAGTTGAAAAGCGGGCTGTCACCGTTAGCGAGAATGGTCGCCTCTGGTGCCTTGGCAGCCCCGTCCAAAATCATCTGGTAGGTGGTATAAATCTCACCGTAGCGGTCCATCTGGTCACGGAAGATATTGGTAAAGACGATCAGGCTAGGTTTGATAAAGTCGGTCACACGGGCAAGACTTGCTTCGTCAATCTCCAAGACGGCAATCTTCTTGCCCTTTTTATTTTTCTTGGCAGATAAAAATGTTGCCGTAATCCCTGTAATCATATTGGCACCGCTGGTATTGGTCGTGATTTCTCCAAATGCTTCCTGAAGAATACCGACTGTCAGTGCGGTGGTCAAGGTTTTACCGTTGGTACCTGTCACAACAACGACTTCATAATCCTTAGCCAAACTATCTAAAATATGTTTATCGAATTTGAGGGCAATTTTTCCAGGTAGGGTAGTACCACGTCCTAGTTTTTTCAAAATGAACTGGGAACTTTTTCCTGCTAGAATACCCAAAGCTGTATTTATTTTCATGGGACTATTTTATCATAAAGGTTGAGGATTTTCTAGAATGGAGTGTGTTGGAACGTGATATATTCCTGCAGTAAATCTGTAATATTTTTAACAGGAAGGTCACTATTTTCTAAAGAAAAGGGGAAAAAATATGGTATAATGAGTACATTACTATGTATGAGTTAGAAAGTATGAGAATGATATGTTAAACCTAAACCAGTTACTGGATACAGGGTATTGGTCGAGTTTGATAGCCAGTCCTTGGACCGCACTGTTGCACCTAATTGATATTAGTATAGTTGTTTATTTGATTTATAATTTTAGTAAGTCTATTGCAGGTACTAAAATTATGACATTGATTCGAGGGGTTTTTCTCTTCATTATTGTTCAGATTATAGCTAGTTTATTCGGTCTGCAGACGATTGCTTGGCTGATTAATCAAGTAATCACGTATGGGGTTATTGCAGCAGTAGTTATTTTTGCACCAGAGTTGCGCGCTATGCTTGAAAAACTCGGTAGAACAACTCAGATTTTTGGGACAAATACAGTGAGTGCAGAAGAAAAGTTAATTGTTGCTTTTCTCAAATCGGTTGCTTATATGTCTCCGCGTAAAATTGGAGCGCTTGTGGCAGTAGAACAAGCCCAAACATTGCAAGAATATAGAGCAACGGGGATTCCACTCAATGCGGATATATCTCAGGAATTGTTAATAAATATTTTCATCCCGAATACACCGCTACATGATGGGGCTGTAATTGTCAAGGAAGACAAGGTAGCTGTTGCTTGTGCTTATTTGCCCCTGTCAGAGAGCGCAGGAATTTCAAAGGAATTTGGAACACGACACCGTGCAGCCATTGGCTTATCGGAGGTATCTGATGCGTTTGTGTTTATTGTTTCTGAAGAAACTGGCAGTATCTCTATTGCACGAAACGGGATATTTAAACATGATTTGACTTTGGATGAGTTTGAAGCAGAGTTGCGAGCGACTTTTATTTCTGAAAATGTAGAGAAAAAGTCCATCTGGAAGCGATTAGGAGGTGGCAAACATGAACGATAAGTTTAAAGCTGTAAGTCACTTAGCCTTATCTATTTTTCTAGCATTGTTGCTCTTTTTCTATGCAACAACCACCAACTATAAAAATTCAGAATCAGCTGCACAGAACACGGAGTCAGAAACCTATGTTCACACACTTAACAATGTACCGATTGAGATTGAATATGATACAAATAAGTATTTTATTTCCGGATTTTCTTCGACGGTGGCAGTTGAATTAAGGGGCTCTAATCGTGTTCTCCTACAGAGAGAATCAGACGAGTCAACTCGGACTTTTCAAGTGACTGCGGATTTGAGAGAGTTGAGTGATGGGACACAAACTGTCAAGCTACAATTGACCAATTTGCCGGCAGGAGTGAGTGCGACACTGGCACCTGATGCGATTACCGTCAAGATTGGTAAAAAAGTTAGCAAGGCATTCCCAGTAGCAGGTCGAGTCTATAGTAATCAATTGGCAGAAGGTTACAGTTTGTCTAAGGTCTCAGTCAACCTAGACACCGTTAAAGTGACAACGGATGAAGAAACAATGGCTAAGATTGATCGAGTCGAAGCTGTTGCGATGGATGTGAGCAATCTGTCTGAGAATTATAGTGGCACAGCTAAATTACAGGCTGTAGACAGCGATGGCAATGTCTTGCCAGTTGTACTGTCTCAGACGGAAGCAAATATGCAAATTATACTTACAAAAACAAAATAAGAGGTTATGAAAATGGGTAAATATTTTGGGACAGATGGTGTCCGTGGAGAAGCAAACGTAGAATTAACGCCAGAATTAGCATTCAAATTGGGTCGTTTTGGTGGTTATGTCCTTAGCCAGCATGAGACGGATGTTCCTCGTGTCTTTGTGGCGCGTGACACACGTATCTCAGGTCAAATGTTAGAGGCTGCCTTGATTGCAGGGCTTCTATCAGTAGGGATTCATGTGTATAAATTGGGAGTTTTGGCGACACCGGGTGTTGCTCACCTAGTCAAAACTGAAAAAGCAAGTGCAGGTGTCATGATTTCTGCAAGTCATAACCCAGCGCAAGATAACGGTATCAAATTCTTTGCTGGTGATGGTTTCAAATTGGATGATGCATTGGAAGCGGAAATTGAGGCTCTTCTTGATGCTGAGGAAGACACATTGCCACGCCCATCTGCTCAAGGTTTAGGAGATGTGGTAGAATATCCAGAAGGTCTACGTAAGTACCAGCAATTCTTGGTGTCAACTGGTACAGATTTGGACGGTATGAAAGTTGCACTCGATACAGCTAATGGTGCTGCAGCAACATCTGCACGTCAAATTTTTGTAGATTTGGGAGCAGATTTGACAGTAATGGCTGAAAAGCCAGACGGTTTGAATATCAATGAGGGCGTTGGTTCAACTCATCCTGAAAAATTGCAAGAACTGGTCAAGGAAACAGGTAGTCAAATTGGACTTGCCTTTGATGGTGACAGTGACCGCTTGATTGCTGTCGATGAAAATGGTGATTTGGTAGACGGTGACCGTATCATGTACATCGTTGGTAAATACCTTGCTGATCGAGGTCTATTGGCCAAAAATACAATTGTGACTACAGTTATGTCCAACCTTGGTTTCCATAAGGCTTTGGATCGTGAAGGTATTGAAAAAGCTGTGACCGCAGTTGGTGACCGTTATGTGGTCGAAGAAATGCGCAAGGAAGGCTACAATGTCGGTGGTGAGCAGTCAGGACATGTGATTCTGATGGATTATAACACCACAGGAGACGGCCAGTTGACCGCTGTGCAATTGACCAAAATCATGAAAGAAACTGGTAAGAAGTTGTCAGAATTGGCAGCAGAAGTGACCATTTACCCACAAAAATTGGTCAATATCCGTGTGGAAAACAGCATGAAAGACAAGGCAATGGAAGTGCCTGCTATTGCAGCTATCATTGAAAAAATGGAAGCAGAAATGGCTGGCAACGGTCGTATCTTGGTTCGCCCAAGTGGCACTGAGCCCCTCTTGCGTGTCATGGCAGAAGCGCCAACGGATGCTGAAGTCGATTACTACGTGGACACCATTGCCGATGTGGTCCGTGCGGAAATCGGATTAGATTAAGAAGAATGAAACAGAGACTGGAAGGATTTCCAGCCTCTTTTGTGAGGAAATTATGAGTATTTTAGAAGTAAAGAATTTGAGTCATGGTTTTGGTGACCGTGCGATTTTTGAGAATGTCTCCTTCCGTCTCTTGAAAGGGGAACATATCGGTCTTGTCGGTGCCAATGGAGAAGGGAAATCGACCTTTATGTCCATCGTGACAGGTCAGCTGCAGCCAGACGAAGGCAAGGTTGAATGGTCACGTTATGTAACGGCAGGTTATTTAGATCAGCATGCTAAACTAGAAAAAGGTCAATCAGTCCGTGATGTCTTGCGGACAGCATTTGATGAACTTTTCAAGACAGAAGCTCGTATCAATGATATTTATATGTCTATGGCAGAAGAGGGTGCCGATATGGATGCCCTCATGGAAGAGGTTGGTGAGCTGCAAGACCGTCTGGAAAGCCGTGATTTCTATACACTTGATGCCAAGATTGACGAAGTAGCGCGTGCGCTTGGTGTCATGGACTATGGCATGGACAAGGATGTGACGGAGTTATCGGGTGGTCAACGGACTAAGGTTCTTTTGGCAAAATTGCTTTTGGAAAAACCTGACATCTTGCTTCTGGATGAGCCGACCAACTATCTAGATGCCGAGCATATTGACTGGCTCAAACGTTACTTGCAGAACTATGAAAATGCCTTTGTCTTGATTTCGCACGATATTCCTTTCTTGAATGATGTGATTAACATTGTCTACCATGTGGAAAATCAGCTTTTGACTCGCTACACAGGTGATTACTACCAATTCCAAGAAGTCCATGCTATGAAGCGGGCTCAGTTGGAGGCTGCCTATGAGCGCCAGCAGAAGGAGATCGCAGATTTGCAGGACTTCGTTAACCGTAACAAGGCCCGAGTTGCAACTCGAAACATGGCCATGTCTCGTCAGAAGAAATTGGACAAGATGGAGATTATTGAGCTTCAAGCAGAGAAACCAAAGCCATCATTTGATTTCAAAATGGCTCGAACTCCAAGTCGCTTTATCTTCCAAACGACTGATTTGGAAATTGGTTATGACCGTGTATTGACACGTAAACCGCTCAATTTGACCTTTGAACGCAACCAGAAGATTGCCATTGTCGGTGCTAACGGTATCGGTAAATCTACTCTTCTTAAAAGTTTGCTGGGGATTATTCCACCGCTGGGCGGTTCTGTGGAGCGCGGGGAGTATCTGGAACTAGGCTATTTCGAGCAAGAAGTAGCTGGCGGCAATCGTCAGACCCCGCTGGAAGCCGTTTGGGATGCCTTTCCAGCCCTTAACCAGGCAGAAGTACGAGCCACCTTGGCTCGTTGTGGTCTGACTTCCAAGCATATCGAAAGCCAAATTCAAGTTCTTTCAGGTGGTGAGCAGGCCAAAGTTCGCTTCTGTTTGCTTATGAACCGTGAAAACAATGTCTTAGTTCTCGACGAGCCGACTAACCACTTGGATGTGGATGCCAAGGATGAACTCAAACGTGCCCTTCAAGCCTATAAGGGCTCAATTCTCATGGTCTGCCACGAGCCTGATTTCTATGAAGGCTGGGTGGACGATGTGTGGGATTTTAATGAATTGACTTAAGAAACTAGCTGCCGAAAGGTGGTTTTTTCTTTGTGCTTATACTATAATAGAATGAGCATAGTAAAGGAGGTAAAAATATGAAAAGAATAGAACGAGGTCAGATTTGCTAGGCCTCTCCAGAGGAGATAAGAATGACAGATTATGTAAACTACAATCAAGAACGTTGGAATCGAGTTTCAGCTAGACAGGGAAATGCCTATACGGTTCCGCTCAGTCATGAGGAATTTCTTGTTGCCAAAGACAAGCCCTTATCTGTTTCCCTGACGGTTGGAAAGACAGTACCGCTTGACTGGTTTGAAAAGGCCCAAGGCAAGAAATTGTTGGGGCTGGCCTGTGGTGGTGGTCAACAGGGACCGATGTTTGCGGCTCACGGTTACCAAACGACCATTATGGACTTCTCCAAGGAACAGTTGGACAAGGATCGCTTGGTTGCTGAGCGAGAAAATCTGGATTTGCAAACGGTCCAGGCGGATATGACACAAGCCTTTCCTTTTGAAGACGAGAGTTTTGACATCATCTTTTGTCCTGTTTCAAATGTTTATATCGAAGATTTGACCAATATGTGGCGGGAATCATATCGGGTCTTGAAAAAAGGTGGACTGCTCATGGTCGGTTACATGAACCCTTGGATTTATATCTTTGATGCTGATGATGTTTGGGAGCATCCAGACAGAGCATTGGTTCCAATGTACAGCCTACCTTTCAATGCACGACAATTAGAAGAAACAGGACAAATTACAATTGACCCAGAATATGGCTATGAATTTAGCCACACCTTAGAAGAACAGATTGCTGGGCAATTACGAGCTGGTTTTGCCATGATTGATTTTTATGAATCCACAGACAGTCGCAATCGCTTGACTCAATTTGCCTCAGATTACATAGCGAATTTATCGATAAAGTGGTAGGCAAATACTTCTGACAGAAAGTATTTTAACGGGGCTAGTTAGATAAGTACTAGTCCTATTTTTGAGCTATTGTCAATGGATGAGAAGAGCTAAAATCGTTGAACAAAAAACTTGGAAACGCTTGCATTTTATAATTAGGATTGATATAATGAAAGAAAAAACAGGAGGTTTTCAAATGAAAACGAAATTACTGCTTGGCGTAGCCCTTCTTAGTGTCGGTCTATCGGTGGCTCCTCCTACAATAGTAGAGGTTGAAGCACAGACGACTCACGTTTCAGATCCAGCTCTACGCAATAGTTATCCATATAATTTATCTCATTATTTGGAAGTAAATGTTGGTTCCGGTCAAACCAAAAAAGGTTCAGCCATTCTGATAGCTCCGAATACTTTATTAACCGCAGCTCACGTAGTGGCTGATGATGGGACTGGACGTGTGACCAGCCAAACGTGGTCTGGAAATGCTGTTTGGGGTGATGCTTCACCATACTATGAACTGTTAGAAATTAAGAGAACCAATACCTTCAATCCCTTCATTCCGATGCCAGGATATGGTGGAATATGGGATGCTAGTCGTGACGTAGCCCTTGTGAAAATCACCACCCCTAGCAGAAAAACACAGACAGCCAATACGGCAAATGCTCGGCTAGGAATTTACCGTAACACCTATGACCTAGTTGGCCGCCAATTTCTAATGGTCAGCAACAGCATTAATCTCTACGGACGTTGGGAATATGAATATGGAACCATTACGGAAGTCCGTTATGACGGTTTGCTTCAAACCAATATCACAGGTGTTAAGGGGCAATCCGGATCGCCTGTTGTTGTAGATGGTCGCATTATTGGTGTCGTATCCAATATTGATTCTAATTCAAAAATCGTTATTACTCCGTTGACTATGGAGATGAAGACACAATTATTTGATAAGAATGGTATCAAAAATATTGATATTTACTAGAGATATTCTTGAGCTATCAAAGTCCTGCTTTACTGATAAGGCAGGGCTTTTAATTGCAATCCTAACACATTTTTCGCACATAAAAAAATGATAGATCAATGTTACCTAGCTATCATTTGAAATAAAAGTAAGTAGTGGAGTTATCTGTTTAGGTAAAAAAATGATTGCGTAAATCGTTGAGGTCTGGGCAGTAAGTAGATAAAGCTTATAAAGTATTTTGTTTTGATTACAGATGTATATTTATTCGTAAAAATATGGGCGCCACACATAGATTGCATCATGCAGAAAATAGATTTTAGAAGCGAAGGCTATTGACCTGACTGGATTTTTCTGCTATGATTGAAAAATGTTTGTTTGGAGGTAAATGAGTGAATAAAATAATATCTGTATGGAAAAAAATGAATTTAATCCGAAAAATCGGAATTGGTGTTGTTTTGGGAGTGTTACTAGGCTTAATTGCTCCCAAAATAACGGTCATTGCTCTCTTTGGTAGTCTATTTGTAGGAGCATTGAAAGCTATAGCCCCTCTTTTGGTTCTGACACTAGTTGCACATGCTCTATCACAAGCTCCTGCTGGTCAAAAATCGAATATGAGGACAGTTATTTGCTTGTATCTATTTGGCACTTTTGCGGCGGCCTTCATTGCTGTAGGAGCAAGCTATTTATTCCCTATTAAACTGGTTCTTTCTACTACAACGACTACGGACATTACTCCTCCACAAGGGATTGCTGAAGTATTCCAAGATTTGTTATTGAAAATAGTCGACAATCCGATCAATGCTCTTGCAACGGCTAATTATATTGGTGTGTTGACATGGGCGGCAGTGTTTGGCTTGGCCTTTCGTCATGCAAGCAAGACAACCAAAGATTTATTGCAATCTGCGGCAGAAGTGACTTCTAAAGTTGTAGGCTGGATTATTGGTCTGGCACCATTTGGTATCATGGGCTTGGTTTTCGATACCATTGCAAATAATGGTCTGACAGCTTTAAAAGACTATGGTTTACTGCTCTTACTCTTGGTTGGAAGCATGATTTTTGTCGCGCTTGTTGTCAATCCCTTGATTGCTTTTCTTGTAATGAAGAAAAATCCGTACCCGCTGGTATTTGAATGTCTTCGGGTTAGTGGGGTTACGGCATTTTTTACAAGAAGTTCAGCAGCTAATATCCCTGTCAATATGCAGCTCTGCAAACGTTTAGGAGTGGATCCAGATACATACTCAGTATCCATTCCGCTCGGTGCCACAATTAATATGGCTGGCGCGGCTATTACGATTAACATTTTAACAATGGCAGCTGTTCATACACTTGGCATCAGTGTTGATTTCAGCTCAGCTCTTCTTTTATCCGTTGTTGCATCACTATCAGCAGCAGGAGCATCTGGGGTAGCAGGTGGCTCGCTTCTCCTCATACCAGTAGCATGTAGTCTTTTTGGTATTCCAAATGAGTTAGCCATGCAAGTAGTTGGAGTCGGATTTGTGGTCGGAGTGATTCAGGACTCTTGTGAAACAGCCCTCAACTCATCAACCGATGTTTTGTTTACAGTTGTAGCAGAACGATCTGCTTGGAAAAAATAGAAAGAAGTTGGGAGACCAACTTTTTTTCTTCGCTTTACTTCTGAAATCTCTTTCATTTTGTGATAAAATAGACTTACTTTGATATAGTCTTTGGGGTTACTTTTAGAACTAGGCAACGAGCCGCAGGCATAACTGGAGTTAGGCAAGGTGAGTTCGAACACTCCAGTGGAGTGTTTGAAGTTGGAAATAAGGAAACGATGTTTCCTCGCTCGTCGAAGTAATAAAAGATAAACCAAATGACGATACTGAAAAGGAGAACATATGACAGTAGATTTTAGAGCAGAGTTTGACAAACGCAAAGATGAGTTTCTAGCGGACCTCTTTGACCTCTTACGCATCAATTCTGAGCGTGACGACAGCCAGGCAGATGCCCAGCATCCATTTGGACCTGGTCCAGTACGTGCCTTGGACAAGTTTCTAGAAATTGCTCAGCGTGATGGCTATCCGACTAAGAACGTTGACAACTACGCAGGTCACTTTGAGTTTGGTGAAGGCGACGAAGTCCTTGGTATCTTCGGTCACTTGGACGTGGTGCCAGCAGGAAGTGGCTGGAACACTGATCCATACGAGCCGCAAATCATTGACGGCAAGCTCTTTGCCCGCGGATCCTCTGACGACAAGGGACCGACCATGGCTTGCTACTACGGCTTGAAAATCATCAAGGAGTTGGGCCTTCCGACCTCTAAAAAAGTCCGCTTCATCGTCGGTACCGACGAAGAGTCAGGCTGGGCGGACATGGATTACTACTTTGAGAACGTTGGTCTGCCATTACCAGATTTCGGATTTTCTCCAGACGCTGAGTTCCCGATTATCAACGGAGAAAAGGGCAATATCACAGCTTATCTTCATTTTGCGGGGGAAAATAGCGGAGCTGCTAAACTGCATTCCTTCACAGGCGGCCTGCGTGAGAATATGGTGCCTGAGTCTGCGACAGCTATTATCTCTGGCGACCTTGCAGATTTAGACAGCAAGTTGGCAGATTTCACAGCAGCCTATGGCCTAAAAGCTGACGCGGAAACCCTTGAAAACGGTCAAGTTCAAGTCACCGTCATCGGAAAATCAGCCCATGGTTCAACCCCAGAAGAAGGTGTCAACGGAGCAACCTATTTGGCAAAATTCCTCAGCCAATTCGCCTTTGACGGAGCAGCTAAAGCCTATCTTGATTTGGCTGGTCAAGTCCTTCTGGAAGACCACGATGGACAAAAACTCGGCGTAGCCATCTACGACGAGCAGATGGGTGCCCTTTCTATGAACGCTGGTGTCTTTAAGTTTGATGAAACCTCATCTGATAACACCATTGCCCTCAACTTCCGTTATCCAAAAAATACCAACCCTGAAGCTATCAAGGCTGGTTTGGAAAAACTTGGCGTAGAAGCTGTCAGCCTGTCTGAGCATGGTCACACTCCACATTATTGCCCAATCGATGACCCAATGGTTGCGACTCTCTTATCTGTTTATGAAAAACACACAGGTTTGAAAGGTCACGAACAAGTAATCGGTGGCGGAACATTCGGACGCTTGCTCAAACGTGGTGTTGCCTACGGAGCTATGTTCCCAGGCGATGTCAACACCATGCACCAAGCCAACGAATTTATCGAAGTTGAGCAACTCTACCGCGCCGCTGCCATTTACGCAGAAGCTATCTATGAATTGATCAAATAGTACGAACCCATATTTACAGTACAGCACTTTTATCTAAGGCTAGTTTTTCAGCTACTCATCGTTCGTTTTTTGGGAGTGAGAAAGAACTCGATTGGTCTCAAAACGAGTTCGTCAACAAATTTTCGTTTCAAGTTGTTGACCTGAAACAGTCTATCCCCAGACTGTTTCACTCCCACCCCCGCACAGCTCCAACAGTCAGAGTAGTGACTGTTGGAGGTTGGAAATGAAGCGAACTTGTTCGCAACAGTCGTAGAGGTCGGATTTGGAGTGTAAAACACGAAGTGCCGAGATTTGCTTCACAAATCCTATCTCCAACCTTTAACAGTCCACTGGACTGTTAAACCCAATCAACCACTGCGCTGAGATGTTGATACAAACTCTGAGAAGTGGCGCTGGGCTTGAGCCCAGCCCCAAAAAACTGCCTTGATTAGCGAAAAACTATCTCTTATATCAAAGTACTTTACTTGTGAATACGGGTTCATATCAAGACGGGTTCGCCCGTCTTTTTTAGGAGGGAAAATGGAACTGAAAGAACTCACACTTGCAGATATAGAAATGGTCAAACAGCTCTTCTTATCTGTATTTAGTCAGGAGCCATGGAATGATGATTGGTCTGACGAGGAACAACTGGACCGCTATCTAGGCGATTTGCTATCACACCCCAGAGCACTTTGCTTTGGATTGCTTGACCAAGGTAGCCTCATTGCCCTTTCTCTAGGGCACATTCGCTACTGGTATGAGGGGACCGAATACCGTATTGAAGAGCTCTGTATTGCTCGCAACTACCAAGGACGAGGAATTGGTAAGGACTTTCTAAAAAGAATTGAGGAGCAGTTGATTGAGAGAAAGATTGTTCATATTCTCCTGCAAACCGAACGCACTCTTCCAGCCTTTTTCTTTTATAAAAAATGCGGTTTTCGTGCCTTAGAAGAAGATGTGACCATGGTCAAGAAAGTAGGACATCATGGAACTTGCTGATATTCGTCAGGCGATTATGGAAGATTTACCCAATCAAGCTTTTACGAAAAATGGGATAAAGCCGCTTTTCCAAGCATCTTCTACCGCAAAAATCCTCATTATTGGACAGGCGCCGGGATTAAAAACACAAGAAAAAGGTCGCCTCTTTGATGATGCTAGTGGAGAGAATCTGCGGAAATGGTTGGGAGTAGATAGGGAATTCTTCTATGAATCTGGCTATTTTGCTATTCTTCCTATGGATTTCTATTATCCAGGAAAGGGGAAGTCTGGAGATTTGCCGCCTCGCAAGGATTTTGCGTCCAAATGGCACCCGCTCATTATGAAGCAACTACCCCAGATTGAGCTGACCTTGTTGATTGGTAAGTATGCCCAGGACTATTATTTAGGGGAATCCCATAGGACTGTGACCGAGAGAGTGGAGAATGTAGCTGATTACCTACCCACCTATTTTCCCCTACCTCATCCATCGCCAAGGAACAATATCTGGCAAGCTAAACATCCTTGGTTTGTTGAACAGACTCTACCGTTACTGAAAAACAACATAAATATATTGTTGGGAAAATGATAATATGATATAATTGTACATATATACCTAATAAATTTTTCTTATCTTTGTTCATCGAAGGAGGTGTTCTGATGAGAAAATGGAAAAAAATTGTCATTGGCTGTTTCGCTATTCTAACGGTTTGCTTGCTATTTGCACCCACACTAGCTAGAGCAAATCAGATTCCAGACCGACCCACAGGTACAACGGTAGTGGATGAGACGCAGTTACTCTCGAGTGAGACCATTGCAGAAATTGATCAACTCAATCGAAGTTGGGCAAGCACCGAGCAAGCTTTACAGGTTGGTGTTTATGTAACAGAAAGTCTGTCCAGTGATATTGAAAGTTTGGCTAATGAAACCTTTCGTCACTGGCAGGTCGGTTTTGCAGGAACGGACAACGGAGTTCTTTTAGTGGTTGCCATAGCTGACAGGGAATTTCGGATAGAAACCTCAGACAATGCTGCCACAGTCATCACGGATGTAGAGGCCAAGAATATTCTAGAGAATGCAAGGGAATTCTTTCGTCAAGAGGACTACAGTGGAGGAATTTCCTATATCGTCAACTCCATTGGGGATAGATTTTATGGGACAAGCAATGGTAAAAATCAGTTAGCTGCTATAGAAGAAGGTACAAGTGAGGAGGGTGATGGCTTCTGGCTGTTTCTCGTAGTTATTCTGATTGCTATCCTATTTGGTATCATTGACAAATCTAGTCGTGGTGGTGGCGGACCAGGTAATCTACTCTGGATGTTGGTTGATGATCATCATCACTATCACAATCATCACTCGTCTAATTCCTCATCGTCTAGTTTTGGCGGAGGTAGTTGGTCAGGTGGTGGAGGCGGCGGTGGCGGAGCCTCTTCTGGATGGTAAGGCTCGTATAGGGCTTCTGATAGTTGTTTGCTTTTTTACGAATATTTAATCGTAGTTAGAAAGGAAATCTTATGAAAAAGAAATGGTTGGTCATCCTCATACCAGTCCTAGCTCTGCTGTTTTTAGGAATGGGAGCAGTTGGGCAATACAATGGCTTAGTTGACAGTTATGCTGAGATTGAAAATGCACAAGCCAATGTAGACACACAGTTGCAACGTCGCTATGACTTGATACCCAATGTAGTCGCAGCTGTCAAAGGCGCCATGGAACACGAGGAAGAAATATTTACTGCTATTGCAGAAGCGCGTGCTAAAATCGGTTCCAGTCAACAGGGAACGAGTGACTATAATCAAGCTCAAAGTCAGCTAGATTCTGCAGTATCTAGATTGTTGGTAGTGGCTGAGAATTATCCTCAATTGACAGCCAATCAACAGGTATCTGACCTGATTACAGAGCTTGAAGGTACGGAAAATCGGATACTGGTAGCCCGTAAAGACTATAATGCGATGGCAACTACCTACAATAAAAAAATCAAGCGGTTCCCGACCTCCATCTATGCAGGTCTATTCGGATATGAAAAAGTAGAGCTCTTCCAGGCAACAAATGATGCAGCGACGACTGTACCAAGTGTTGATTTGAGTGATAAGGAATAAAGGAGATAAATATGGACTTTGAATTTGATATATTGGCAATTATGATACCAATTATTGTTGTTGTACTATTTGTTTTATTGTTTGTATTTGGTTATGTGTCTGCTAAGCCTAACGAAGCGATTGTCATTACCGGTTTGGGTAAACCTCGGACCTTAATTGGCCGTTCTGGTTTTATGATTCCCTTTATCGAAAAACGCTCCTATATCTCTATTGAGCAGTTTTCAACAGATGTGCAGACCACAGATTTTGTACCGACTCTTGATTTTATTAACGTAAAAGCTGACGCGGTCGTAAAAGTAAAGGTTGGGGTATCCGATGAATTGCTCAATGCGGCAGCTCAAAACTTCCTTAACTGGAAAACTGCAGATATTTCTGCCTCTATTCAAGATGTCTTGGAAGGAAACCTGCGTGAAATCATTGGCCAGATGGAACTGCGAGACATGGTCAATAACCGCCAGGCTTTTGCAGAAAAAGTCCAATCCAACGCAGCTCCTGACTTGGCTAAAATGGGTCTGGAAATCATTGCCTTTACGGTTCAATCCTTCACAGATGACAACGATGTCATTAAAAACCTGGGTATTGACAATATTGTGACCATCCAGAAGGATGCCGCAAATGCTCGTGCCAAAGCAGAGCGGGAACAAGCAGAAGTCCGTGCCCGTGAGGATAAGGCTGCTAATGATGCGCGTGTTGCTGCAGACTTAGAAATCGCCAAGAAACAGAATGAACTAGCTATTGAGCAAGCTAATCTAAAACGTCAGTCAGATGTCCAACTGGCACAGGCAAACGCAGCCTATGGCATTGAGGAGCAAGCTCAACGGAAAGAAATCGAGCGTGCAACTGCTGAAGCCAATATTGTCAAGCAACAAAAAGAAGCAGAAGTAAAAGCAGAGGAAGTTAAGGTCCGTGAACAAGAGCTCTCAGCTACTATCCGCAAACAGGCAGAGGCAGAAAAATACGCTCGCCAACAAGCAGCAGAAGCAGATTTGATTGAACGTCAACGCAAGGCAGAAGCAGAACTCTACGAAACGCAGCGTGAAGCGGAAGCTCAAAAAGCGCGTGCAGAAGCTGCCAAGTATGCTGCGGAGCAAGAAGCGGCAGGTATTGAGGCCAAAGGACGTGCCGAAGCAGAAGCCATCCGTTTGAAACTCGAAGCCGAGGCAGAAGGACTCAGCAAGAAGGCGGATGCCATGGCTAAGTTTAATGATGCAGCGGTGACAGAAATGGTGGTTAATGTTCTTCCAGAAATCGCCAAGAATATTGCAGCACCACTTGGAAATGTTGATAAGATTACCATGTACGGCGAAGGGAATGCCTCAAAAATGGTGGGAGACCTGATGACGACCATGGACAAGACAACAGAAGGTCTAGGACTCAATGTCCGTGATTTAATCAGCGCAACCCTAACTGGTCGTGCCATGTCAACAGGTTTACTGACTGCCCAAGAAACAAAAGAAGTGGAAGGGGACAAAGAAAAATAATAAGCAGTTGGAAGAGATGGGTGACTGAGTAGGTTTGCACCATCATTTCCATCGCATGATTGTTTCAGAAATCCCTACGAAGATGAAAATGTTTAGAAACAGTAAAAAAAGTAAGTTGTTTATACAAAAAATAAATGAACTATTATCTGATTCAGAATTAAAGTTGAGCAAAGCATTGAAATTCCAGTTGTTGGAAGCAATGGAGTTGTGTGAAAAAGGTAGTAAGATTAGCTATCTTTCGTATAAAATTTATCCATGGGTATTGGAAGAACTAGCTTTGAATAGGATTCAATCGGATAAATTAAAGATGTTTAAGCGCTATTTAGAGCAAGAAAGGTGGAAATATTATTTTGGTTCTGCTTTGGGAATGGCGTTTACTTCGATTAGATAGTGGTTCCTAGGATTTGTAAGTACATTGATTGTGCTGTGCAACTTCGATAGAATATGCGAAAGTCCCAAGAAAGAGTAATCTTGGGACTTTTACAATCTTTATTGAGATTCGTTTTTGTTTATCAGTCATTTAGCCACACCCCGCTAACATAATCCTCAGATAGAATGGTTTGGCTTAAAACTTTTTTTGCTTGCCAGTCATAGATGAGTGCCTTACCAGCCAGAATCAATAATAATCTGTTACCGTCTAGTTGGCGGACATGGTCAATATAATAAGGACGAGGATTAAGCTCGTCTAGACGATGGTAGCTCTCTTGACCTGTTTGGGTATTATAAATGGTGAAAGAGATTGTAGATAGCCAATCGCTTTCGTGCTCAATGAATAATAGTGAGTGGTTGGATGCTTCCTGGTGCAGGCTGTGATAAGGTTATGGAGGAAAATGTACGTGTCTTTGTATTGAAGGTCAAAATATCATAGGAAGTCTCAATATCCTTGTAATCTAAAGCATGGTGACTAGTGATTGGAAGATAGAGTATATCCTTTGCAAGGAGTCCTTCATGAGCTACTAGATTTTTATCATATTCGACTATATCTGATCTTGTAAAGCTTGTTTTATCGATAATATAGAGAACATTTTTTTGAGAATCTGATTGACCAGTGGTCATTTGATTGCCGTTTAAATAAATGAATGTATCATCTGCATAGACATATGGAAGTGGGAAAAAATCATCATCTAGTTTTAATTGATTTTTTAATTTGAACGTATTATCGAACTGTGATAAGGTATGGAAAGGACCTGCTGTATAAAAATGTTGTCCATCAGTTCCGCTGATGTAGGTAGCGTATTTGCTTAGCTTACGAAGAATTTCTCCTGTTTTGAAATCAATAGAAACTAAATTGTCATTGGTAAATTTCTGCTGGTCATTGGCAAAAACTAAATATTGATTGTCTAGAATGTGGTTTTTTCCAGAGCCGAAATAGTTGTCCGAATTCATTTTTTGAGTGTGAATGAGCTTTGGCTGGTCATTAGATAATTGAAAGGCTTCGATTTTACCTGGATAAACTAGATAGAAGTCAGCATTTGAATCGAGTTCTACTTTGGCGTGTTGATAGGTTTCCAATTTCCAAGCGATAAAGGAAAAAATAAGGCAAAAAGCGGCAAGTAAAGCGATTATCATTTTTTTCATAGGGTAAGTCTCCTTTCTATCCATAGTATAGTTTATTTTTTAGAGAAGGACAAGTTTTAATCTGTTAATATACAAAAAGTGTGCAAAAACTGAACCTTTCGTCTTCAATCACAATTTGAATCATTAAAAATAGCTTAGAATCACGGTTTCTTACGACGTAATTCTAAGCTATTTTCTATTTTTAAGACTTGCCTAGCCTCTTTCTATTTTCCAAGACAGAATTGGCTAAAGAGTTGGGTGATGAGTTCATCTGGAGCTGCATCGCCTGTGATTTCTCCCAAAATCTGCCAACAGCGTGTCAGGTCAACCTGTAACAAGTCAACTGGCATACCCATTTCCAGTCCATCGTTAACAGCTTGTAGGCTTTGGACTGCCTGTTCAATGAGGGAAATGTGGCGAGAATTGGAGAGGTAGGTGGCATCTTGCTCTACCAGACCTGCATTTTCAAAGAAGAGTTGATTGATTTTTTCTTCGATTTGGTCGATATTCTGGTTTTTCAAGACGGAAATGCGGATGACATCCTCAGGCAGCTGGTCTGCTTCAATCTTCTCTTCCAGGTCGGTCTTGTTGAGCAGGACGATGCGGTTGGCCAGGTCTGAAATGGCTAGGAGGTTGCGATCTTGCTCGGTCAGGGGTTCAGATGCGTTGAGGACTAGCAGGATGAGGTCGGCCTCCTCAAGGGCTTTTTTAGATCGTTCCACGCCGATTTTTTCAACGATGTCATCTGTTTCACGGATACCTGCTGTATCAATCAGCTTGAGGGGGACGCCCTTGATGTTAACGTATTCTTCGATAACGTCGCGGGTTGTTCCTGCGATATCTGTAACGATGGCTTTTTCCTCGCGGAGGAGGTTATTGAGCAGGCTGGATTTTCCCACATTTGGACGACCGATAATAGCGGTTGCGATGCCTTCACGCAGGATTTTTCCACGGCGGGCAGTACGGAGGAGATTTTCCAAAAGAGCTTGGAACTGGAGGGTCTTCTCACGGACCAGCTCTGTCGTCGCCTCCTCGACGTCGTCGTACTCGGGGTAGTCGATGTTGACCTCGACCTGTGCCAGCGTATTGAGGATTTCCTGACGCGTGTTGTTGATGAGCTGGGAGAGGGAGCCGTCAAGCTGGCGGACGGCATTGTGCATGGCCTTGTCGGTCTTGGCGCGGATAACATCCATGACGGCCTCGGCCTGGGTCAAATCCACACGACCGTTGAGAAAGGCACGCTTGGTAAACTCGCCTGGTTCAGCCATTCGAGCACCTTGGCGAATCAGGAGCTGGAGAATTTCGTTGGTAACGGCGATGCCTCCGTGGGTATTAATCTCAATGACATCTTCGCGTGTGAAGGTCTTTGGCGAACGCATGACACCCAGCATGACCTCGTCAAGCACTTGCCCTGTCGCAGGGTCAATAATGTGGCCGTAGTTGAGGCTGTGGCTAGGAACCGTTGCTAAGTCCTTTCCCTTGAAAACCTTGCTGGCAATGGCAAAAGCATCCGTCCCAGATAGGCGGACAATCCCGATAGCGCCCTCACCGAGAGGGGTGGAAATGGCTGTTATTGTATCGAATTCCTTAGTTATCATATATCTTACTTTCTAAAATCGTCTTATCTATTAGTGTATCATGGAATGATGAAAAAAGCACAGATGAGGGATGAGGAGTGCAGAAATGTATTGAGAGGTCAATAAATATAGTAATTAATTTGAGAAGATAATTTGATAGAAATACAAAAAGTGTTGCTATTAATTTAGGTTGACTATGTTATAATAGAAACATAAAAATTTAAGAAAACCGAAGGGTATACCCCAATGTCATTGAGTTAAGCATTTAAGTAGCTAAAGAAACTATTCCCGTCTGAGCAGTTGATGACAAGACGGGAATAGTTTTTGTATTTAGGGCGCACAAAAAGGAGGTTTTTTAACCCTATTTTTCA
>NZ_JAOTGC010000014.1:0-53904 GCF_044427445.1 Streptococcus sp. 2020WUSS084
TAGCCTTGGCCACCTAGCCTAACAGCTTCAAGCCTGTTATCAAATGAAATCATCAACTTACTCAAACATAGTGAAACATCTAATTCTTGACTAAGGTAAGGTGGCTAACTTCATTATAGAACTTTCAAATGTAATGGAGATTGATTTTTCACAAGTAATTGTCATAAAAATCAGAAAATATTTTATAAATATGATAAAATAGAAGTGATACTAGTTTGAGGTAAGGATATGAAATTAAGAAGAAGCGTAGAAAAACTACAGGGAACGATTCGTGTCCCAGGAGATAAATCAATTAGTCATCGCTCTATTATTTTTGGTTCCCTTGCAAAAGGTGTTACCCGTGTCCACGATATTTTGCGTGGAGAAGATGTCTTGTCAACCATGCAGGTCTTTCGTGATTTGGGTGTAAAAATTGAAGACAATGGTGATATTGTTGAAGTACACGGTGTTGGCTTTGATGGTCTTCAAGCACCCAAAAATGATTTGGATATGGGAAATTCTGGAACCTCGATTCGTTTGATTTCAGGCGTTTTAGCAGGTCAAGATTTTGAAGCGACTATGTTTGGTGATGATTCCTTATCCAAACGTCCTATGGACCGAGTAACTATTCCACTCAGTCAAATGGGAGTAGAGATTTCTGGACAAACTGAACGCGACCTACCTCCGTTGACCATCAAAGGGAATAAGAATTTAAAACCAATTCGCTACCAACTCCCTGTAGCCTCTGCCCAAGTCAAGTCTGCTCTGCTATTTGCAGCCTTACAAGCCGAAGGTGAAAGTGTCATCATTGAAAAAGAATTGACCCGCAATCACACGGAAGATATGATTGTCCAGTTTGGCGGTGAGTTGACGGTTAATGGCAAGGAAATTCGTATCCAAGGTGGTCAGGAATTTACAGGTCAGGAGATTACGGTTCCGGGCGATATTTCAAGTGCGGCCTTTTGGTTAGTAGCTGGTTTGGTGGTGCCAAATTCCAAGATTGTTTTGGAGAATGTTGGTATCAATGAAACGCGTACTGGGATTTTAGATGTTATCAAGGCCATGGGTGGTCAGATGACGCTTTCAGATATTGATGAGATTGCAAAATCTGCGACCATTACGGTGGAAACTTCTGACTTGCAAGGGACAGAAATTGCTGGCGACCTCATTCCACGATTGATTGATGAATTGCCGATTATTGCACTTTTAGCGACTCAAGCAAATGGCACGACAGTGATTCGAGATGCTGAGGAACTTAAGGTCAAGGAAACGGATCGTATTCAGGTTGTTGCAGATGCTCTAAATAGTATGGGAGCAACTATTGAACCAACAGAAGATGGTATGATTATTCACGGACCAACTGCTTTACATGGTGCTGAAATCAATACATTTGGTGACCACCGTATCGGTATGATGACTGCCATTGCCGCCTTGTTGGCCAAAGATGGAGAAGTTGTATTGGAAAGAGCAGAAGCTATCAATACTAGCTATCCTGCCTTCTTTGAACACTTAAATAGTTTGATGGATTAGGAGAACGTATGCCAATCGTTTTACTTGGATTTATGGGAGTTGGAAAAACAACAACAGCACATTTGTTAAATCTCCCCGTTTACGATATGGACCATATCATTGAAGAACGGATTGGTATGCCTATTGCTGACTATTTCAGTCTTGAAGGAGAGGCTTCGTTTAGACAACTGGAGACAGAGGTGTTGAAAGAATTGCTGGACTTACCTAGTAATTGTATCGTGTCAACTGGTGGTGGTGTGATTAAATCTGAAGTAAACAGGGAATTGCTGCTGGCAAATAGGGAGGACAATGTACTTCTTACTGCCTCCTTTGAAGTTTCCTATCAGAGAATTCGTAAGGATAGACAGTCGCAAAGACCTCTCTTTTTACAGTGTAGTAAGGAAGAGTTTGAAGCCCTCTATCGTGAACGAATGGCACTTTATCAAGGTTTAGCCGATACTGTAATCGATACAGATAAACTGAATCCAGAACAAGTAGCAAGGAAAATTTTATGCAAGTAGCCTATCTAGGACCTCGTGGTTCTTTTACACATCAAGTGGCCCAGCAGGCCTTTCCGACTGCGGATTTGCAGGCTTTTGAAACGATTACAGAGGTTATCAAGGCCTACGAAACGGAGGAAGTTACCTATTCCGTTATTCCAGTAGAGAACTCGATTGAAGGTAGTGTTCATGAAACGATTGACTATCTCTTTCATCAGGCGGAGATTCATGCGGTTGCAGAGATTGTTCAACCGATTGCCCAACAACTGTTAGCCACAAGTGCCGATAAGGCTGTAGAGGTTATCTATTCTCATCCGCAGGCAATTGCTCAGGGGAAGAAATATATTCAGGAACATTTTCCTCAGGCTCGTATTGAAATAACAGCTAGTACAGCCTATGCTGCTCGCTTTGTGGCAGAACACCCTGAACAACCATTCGCGGCAATTGCTCCGCAAGCGGCAGCAGTTGAATATGGACTGGAGGTAATTGCGCAAGACATCCAGGAAATTAGCGAGAATTTTACACGCTTTTGGATTTTGGGGGATAAGGCTCCGTCTATTGCACTGGAACAAGTAGCTAAAAAAGTCAGTCTTGCACTGACATTGCCAGATAACCTGCCAGGAGCCTTGTATAAGGCCATGTCTGTTTTCTCATGGAGAGGAATCAGCTTAACAAAAATAGAAAGCCGACCCCTGAAAACGGCTTTGGGTGAGTATTTTTTCATACTGGATCTTGATAATCAGTCTGAGGAATTATTAGCCTATTCTCAAAAAGAATTGACTAGTTTAGACATAACCTATAAAGTACTAGGGAATTACCTGGTCTATATGACCAGCTAGGATGAAGACAGATGAATAAAAACAATAATATCCTAACCCATCATGAACAATTGAGGTTAGATTATTTGCAAAAAAATATCCACTACTTAAATGACAAAGAAAGTCGTGAGTTGGATTATCTATTATATAAAAAAGAGCTGAGAGAACGGCATGGAAGTCCAAGGCAATCTCTACGTAGCTTCACACCAACGGCTTACGAAGATGACTTCGAGGAAGATTATTTTGAAGAGGATGATGAGCAAGAGGAACTGTTGCCTCGCTATCCTGAAAGTAGATCCAGAAAAGCAAGACAAACCAAACCTCAACGGTTTCAGTCTCCTCGTATCGAGCCCAAAGCGAAAGTACCTAAACCTAAAAAAGCTCGTAAAAAGGGTGGTTTCAAGCGCTTTATTAGTTTCGTATTGCTTGCTATAGCGCTAGTGATTGTAGCGATGGGCTATAGTTTTTTCAAAGGTATGAATAGCGTGAGTGAGAAGCCAGTAGCTGAGGTCTTCAACGGCGTAGATACATCGAATGGGACAAATGTTTTAATTTTGGGAACAGACGGTCGTGTTGGCGAAAGCTCAGGTGAAACTCGAACGGATACCATCATGGTTTTAAATGTGAATAACACGGATAACAAAGTCAAACTTGTTAGCTTTATGCGGGATACCTTGGTGGATATTGAGGGATATGAATATAAACTCAATACTGCCTATACTTTGGGAGAACAGGATAATCAGCAAGGGGCTGAAGAAGTTCGGAAGGCGTTGAAGAATAATTTTGACATCGATGTTAAGTACTATGCGATGGTGGATTTTGCAACCTTTGCGACGACGATTGATACACTTTTCCCTGAGGGCGTAACGATTGATGCACAGTTTTCAACTATTAATGGTGAAGTCG
This sequence comes from Streptococcus sp. 2020WUSS084, assembly GCF_044427445.1. Classification (NCBI taxonomy): domain Bacteria; kingdom Bacillati; phylum Bacillota; class Bacilli; order Lactobacillales; family Streptococcaceae; genus Streptococcus; species Streptococcus sp. 2020WUSS084. The sequence goes on from NZ_JAOTGC010000014.1 coordinate 3,713, forward strand.
TTAGCTCAGTAGAAGTGCCGAATGATTTACAGCTGGAAGAAAATGCTCCTGCTTATCAAACGATTCAGGTCGGTGTACAGCAGATGGATGGTAAGACCTTGCTTAACTACGCGCGCTATCGTTCGGATGATGAGGGTGATTTTGGTCGTACGAGACGTCAACAGGAAGTGTTATCTGCTGTTATGACACAGGCTAAAAATCCAATGAAACTATTCTCTGGCTCCGAAGCTATAGGTAAGGTTGTGGCGATGACTCCAACAACAGTGCCACAAAGCTTTATGTGGCTACAGGGACCAGGCCTTCTATTGGATGCGGCAAATGGTATCGAACGTGTTACAATCCCAGAAAATGGAGACTGGATTGACGACTATGATATGTATGGTGGTATGGCTCTTCGTGTTGATTTTGAAAAATACCAGCAGCGCTTGGCTGAGTTAGGCTTGCGTTAAGAAATATGGTATACTAGAAGTGACTTCGGTCACTTTTTTAGTGGTCCAAAAATAGAAAGTAGAATTATGTTAAAGAAAAACGATATTGTCGAAGTAGAAGTTGTAGATTTGACACACGAGGGGCAGGGTGTGGCAAAAATTGATGGTTTTGTCTTCTTTGTAGACAATGCTCTTCCAGGTGAGAAAATTTCCATGCGCATCTTAAAACTTAAGAAAAATATTGGTTTTGGTAAGGTGGAGCAATGGCAGAGCTTCTCACCAGACCGTAATCAGGACTTGGATTTGACCTATCTAAGAACAGGTATTGCTGACTTGGGGCATCTCACTTATCCAGCCCAACTAGCTTTTAAGAAAAAACAAGTTGAGAATAATCTACGTAAGATTGCAGGTCTGCCAGAAATAGCAGTAGCAGATACTTTGGGAATGGACAATCCTCTTGCATATCGCAATAAGGCAACTGTTCCTGTTCGTCGTGTGAATGGGCAGTTAGAAACAGGATTCTTCCGAAAAAATTCACATGATTTAGTTCCGATTGAGGATTTTTACATTCAACATAAGGAAATTGATACCTTGGTTCTAGCGACACGTGACCTGTTGAGAAAATTAGACTTGAAGCCTTACGATGAGAAAGAACAGACAGGACTTGTGAGAAATATTGTTGTTCGCCGTGGTCATTATTCAGGTCAGTTGATGCTAGTTTTAGTTACGACTCGTCCGAAGATTTTCCGTGTTGAAACCCTTGTTGAGCGTTTGACAAGCCAATTTCCAAATCTTATTTCTATCGTTCAGAATATTAATGACCAGAATACCAATGCTATATTCGGTCAAGAATTCCGTCTTTTGCATGGCAGTGAAACTATTACAGATACCATGTTGGGCAATGAATTTGAAATTTCTGCACCGTCTTTCTATCAAGTCAACACAGAAATGGCTGAAAAACTCTATCAGACCGCCATTGACTTTGCAGAATTGTCAGCAGATGATGTCGTGATTGATGCCTATTCAGGTATTGGGACAATTGGCCTCTCCTTTGCAAAACAAGTTAAGCATGTTTACGGTGTAGAAGTCGTTGAAAAGGCTGTCCTTGATAGTCAGAAGAATGCTGCTCGAAATGGCATTGACAATGTTACCTATGTCTGTGATAGTGCAGAATCCGCTATGCAAAAATGGGTGGCAGATGGAGTCAAACCAACTGTGATTTTTGTCGACCCACCACGAAAAGGTTTGACAGAAAGTTTTATCAAAGCAAGTACTTCTGTAAAACCAGAGAAAATCGTCTATATCTCTTGTAATGTGGCAACCATGGCGCGTGATATTAAACTTTATGAGGAATTGGGGTACAAATTGACGAAGGTACAGCCGACTGATTTATTTCCAAATACGCATCATATAGAAGTTGTGGGATTATTAAAAAAACGCAATTAGATTGTCCAGCTTGCTCTCCTGTTTTTGAGCAAGCTACTTCAAAGGTCCCCAGGACCTTTGAACTCCCAAAAAGAATGGCACTTTAAAAATAAAGTGAATGAGGGGAAAATTAAAGAATTTGACGGTATCACTTTGCTTGTTTGGACATCCGATAATAAGATAAAAGTATTGAAAGAGTTTGGTTGTAATTGTAATAACTACAATCCTTACAAAGAGAGTGAAACACCATTGTTTAGAGATGAAAAAGTAAATTGGTTTTGAGGAGATAAAATATTGATAGAAAGTAGACCTGAGTTTGTCAAAATTACATCGTTTGACGAGTTTAATAAATATTATTGGTATCGTGAAGAACTTTCACAGATATGCAAGTCATTAGGATTGGAATATAGAGGTACAAAACAGGAATTCAATTATATTATTGAGCAATACTTTAAGGGTAATTTCATTAAAAAGTCAACAACAATAAATGAAAAGAAACAGGTAGAAGCTATTACCTTAGATATGCCATTACTTGAATGTGGTTTTTCCTTTAATGCAAAGTTCAGAGAATATTTCTCTGTTTTAACAGGTATCTCACCATTTAAATTTACTGCTGATATGGCAACAGCTTGGAGGAAAGTAAAAAGAGAAAAGGATTTGAGTTTTACAATTCAAGATATGCTAAAAGTTTATTATGGAAAATCAAATTATGCTAAGTATGACAATTCGGTTTGTCAATGGAATCAATTTTTGAAGGATTTCTGTGCAGACGAAAATAGTTGCAACTACTCAAACAAATTAAAAGTAGCTTCTATTCTTTGGAAAGAAGTCCGAAATTCAAAAAATGAAAAAATTTATTCAAAGAATCTTTTGACTAAATATTCGACTAAAATAAAAGAGTGTTGCAAGTAGGATATTCTTAGCTTGCTAAGCTAACAATTCGATAAAAACTAACACATGAATAGTAAATCAAAAAGTGAATAGATGTTGGAATTTTTTGGTAAGTATTCAATGTCAATGATTTTAATAGGAATCGTATTGGTTATGAGACGATAAAGGAGTTGACTGGAGGAAACTTTCGCTTTATTGTGACGACCCACACAGACAAACCTCATTTGCATAATCATATCCTCATCAATTCTGTTGATCTTAATTCTCAGAAGAAACTCAAATGGGATTTTGCCCAGGAGAGAAATTTACGTTTGATTTCTGATCAGCTTGCCAAAGAAGCAGGTGTCCAAATTATCACACCGAACCGCTATTCTCATGAGAAGTTTGTGACCTATCGCAAGAGTAACCACAAATTTGAGTTGAAGCAGCGGCTTTATTTTCTGATGGAGAATAGTAAGAACTTTGATGACTTTTTATCCAAAGCAGAAGCCTTGAATGTCCAGATTGATTTTTCAAGAAAGTATGCACGATTTTTGATGACGGATATACCTATGAAGCAGGTTATCCGAGGCAAGCAGTTGGATAAGCGTCAACCCTATATTGAGGAATACTTTCGAGAGCAATTTGCCAAGCGAGCGATTGAACAACGTTTAGATTTTCTCTTATCCAGAGTTCGTGACCTTTCCCAGCTTTTGGAATTTGTACAAGAACTCAATCTCACTATTTCTCTGAAACAAAAGCATGTGGCTTTTACTCTGACAGAAAATGGCCATAGCATTACAGTCAATAATCAAAAACTTAGTTCCAAAAACCTCTACGATGTTCAATTTTTCGAGAGTTACTTTGAGAAACGTGGAGAAGTTCCTGCTATTGACCAATCTCAACTTATTTCTGACTTTGATAGGGTTGTGAGGAAGAAGATAAGGATAACCTAGCATATGAAGACTTGCAAGAAGCCTATCAAGCATTTAAGGAGAAACAAGACCAGGTTCAGGAGTTTGAGGTTGTTTCAGCTGACCATCAGATTGATAAATTAGTCACAGATGGTCTCTTTATCAGGATGAATTATGGTGTTAAAAAAGACGGCTTTGTTTTTATTCCAAACCGTCATTTAGATATTAAAGAGACAGAGAGTGGTAAATCTTACCATGTCTTTATCCGTGAGACTGCACAATTCTTCATTTACAACAAGGAGACGTCCGAACTCAATCGCTATATGAGAGGGCGTGAGCTCATTCATCAGTTAACCAATGATAGCAAGACTATCCCTAAAAGAAGACGACCAACCATTGATACACTTAGGAAAAAGATTGAAGAGATAAATCTCCTTATTGAGTTGGATACGGAGAATAAGTCTTATCAAGAGGTTAAAGATGAGATTGTTAAGGATATTGCTCAATTAGATTTGAGCATTACAGAGTTGTAGGACAATATAGCTCATCACAGCAAAGTTGCAGAAGTTCTACTAAATCTAGACAACAAGGAGATAGAGAACCGTCGTTTGACCGGATATGACTATGCCAAGATGAACTTGACTGCAGCTATAAAACTGGAGGGAGTTGAGAAAGAGATTTCCCAATCACAGCAATCTTTAACAGACCTGATAGATGAATATGAATACAAAGTTAGGAGACTGGAATCGTTTGTTAAAATAATAAGTGGAATTTCTACAAATGTTTTGGACCATAAAGTTCATCTAAGTAAAAATGAATTTGGTCTCGAATGAATTTGAATGATTGATTAGTCGTTGTGTCAATGACACCAAATACACGATAATGATTTTTGTAAATTTCTTCGTAATTAATATGACTACCAATAAGAATAATGTGAGATTGAACATAACGCATGCGAATTTCTTTTAAAAGTTCATCAACTTGTTCAGATTTTAAAAAGGATGATTTTATGATAAAATAAGTATGAACTCTGTATTTATACTTCAAGTGTTTACCGCTAACAATTTTGATTTTAAATAAATACTTTTTTAAGTAGTATTTTATATAGATAGACAAAACATATCCCAACAATGACCGATGTAAAATTTGAATGATTACCATTTTTCCTCCTATTTGTGTACTATAATCGTACCAAAATTTTTAAAATATAATTTTAAAAATTCCTAAAAAGTCTCTATTGTGTCTTAAAGTGATATTAAGGTTCCGTTCAGGATATTATAAATACCATTTGAGATTTTTATCGTCTAAATTTTTATATTTATATTAAGATATAAATAAAGAAGGAGGACAAAAATGCAAAATTTTATTTTATCTAAGAATCGGTCAGTGGTAAAATTGCCGATTAGTAAAATCTATTATGTTACAACACACTCATTTAAGCCTCATACAGTAGTTTTTGTCACATTAAGAGGCGAGTTTGAAGCAAACATGTCATTGACACAGATAGAGGATGAAAGTGCAGGGAAATTAAAAAGATGTCATCGTAAATATTTGGTTAATCAATCTAAAATTACTGGATTTGATTATGCAACTAGAACGATTATGTTTATGGACAGTCGCATTCCTGATATTAGTTGTTCAAGAAGATATTTTCCCATGTTACTAGCAGAATGGAAAAATAATTAAGGAGAAAAGAGATGAATATCTTTATACTTGAAGATGATTTTTTTCAACAAACTCGAATGGAAAATATTGTTCGTCAAATAGTATCTGATAAACAAATTGGTGTCAAACATTTTGAAGTTTATGGAAAACCAGGTCAACTTTTAGAAGATATTACTGAAAGAGGAGGACATCAACTTTTCTTTCTGGATATTGAAATCAAGGATGACAAGAAAAAAGGTTTAGATTTAGCTCTAGAGATTAGGCGAAAAGATCCTCATGCTGAAATTGTGTTTGTGACAACTCACTCAGAGTTTATGCCAGTTTCTTTCCAGTATCATGTTTCTGCTCTAGACTTTATTGATAAAGAATTATCGGAAAAACAGTTCATTGAGCGCATTGAACAATCAATTGACTATGTTCAAAATCAACAGGGGCAAACTTTAGCTGAAGATTCATTTATTTTTAAAAACGCTAAGACTCAGGTTCAGATTCCATTTGCTGATTTACTTTATATTGAAACATCATACATTGCCCATAAGCTGGTTCTTTATTCTACTAGAGAAAGGATTGAATTTTATGGTGAGTTATCTGAAATAGTTAAACAAGAACCAAGATTATTTCAATGTCATCGCTCGTATGTTGTAAATCCCTATAATATATCATCCATCAATCGAGACGAACGATTGGTTTACCTAAAAAATGGTTCGACATGTATGGTATCAAGGTTAAAGATTACTGCACTCAAAGAAGCAGTCGAAAACCTTCATACATAAGGAGGGTTAGATGAGTGATATTATTTTGTTAGCTCTTACTTTTGCTTTTATTGCTATTCTGATTACTATGCATGCTAAAGTATATGAGTACAAAGTGACTGTAAAGAATCTTTCGCTTTATACGCTTTCCTTTTTTCTGTACTCAGCGTTACTGACCTTTATTTCAGATTATCTTGGAGATGATTTAATTATTCCTATATTGATTTACCCAACTTATTTCCTTTTACATACTTTTTACATTACTAAAGGTAAAATGCGTTGGGTATTTTTGATATTTTACAGTTGGTTTCCAATAGCCTTTTGGGATATAGAACATTCATTTATTAATTATTTTATTACCTCTAATATTCCTTCCTTGAATAAGGGGGATAGAAATATGGTTTTTGTAATTTCAATTATAGCTGGTCTTTTGGTTCTGTTATTATTTAGATTGTTTAAGTATGATTTTAGTCACTTGAGAAAAAAGCAATTAAATGTTAAGGATAGGGCGACATTGTATCTTGCAAATGCGAGTATGTTTTTTTACTACATGATTATTCCTTTTATTGCTACCACAGAACGAATTTCAAGTATTGATTTGTCTCACTACAAGGAAATGATAACAGCACTTTACTTTATTCTATTTATTTGTTTTGTCAATATTTTAGACCGTAATCTAAAGCAAGAGTTGCAGGAAAAAATGATATTACAAAAGGAGATACAGCTTCAAAATATAACTAATTATAGCCAACAAATTGAGCGACTGTATCAAGATGTTAGAGGTTTTAGGCACGATTATGTCAACATTTTGACCAGTTTGAAAATTGGTATTGATTCTCAAGATATGAATATCGTTTCTGAAATCTATCAGAATGTCTTGAAAGATTCAGGTAAGAACTTAAGGGGTAAGAAATTCGATGTTGCCAGATTAAGAAATATTCTCGATTTGCCACTGAAAAGTCTTTTGATTTCAAAATTATCGGAAGCTCAAAGTTTATCTGTCCCAGTTTCTTTAGAAATTGAGAAGCCGATTACATTGAAAAATATGGAAAAAATCGATTTTTTAACAGTCATTTCCATATTGTTAGACAATGCAGTAGAGGCAGCAGCAGAGGCAGATACAGAATCTGGAATAGTGGTATGTTTTTTTGAAAATCCTACAAAAAATAAGCAAGTTTTTATTGTTCAAAATTCTACCAAAGAGAAGCAGGTGGATGTTAGTAAATTGTTTCAACGAGGAGTATCCTCTAAAGGTGAGGAGAGAGGAATCGGCCTGTCAAATGTTAACGAGATTTTGAGAGCCTATCCAGAGGTCTCTTTACAGACTTTAAGTTCTAATTACGTTTTCAAACAGATTTTAGAGATGGAAATATAAAAACCGTCTGCTCTCCAGTAATTAAAATTAATCACTGGGGAGCAGGCGGTTTAAGTAAATTTAGAAGTGTAAATTAATATTATATTTGTGGAAAGTGTAAACTTTTTTCTGACTAATATGGATAAATATGGGAATCGATATTTGTTAAACTTTCTTATTTTTTATAGCTAATATTTAGTTGAAACAATTTCTGACGGAATTGATTTTCTTACGTGTTTACCAAGTATTTTGTCTACCACACGTATCAAGAAGTCGCTTCCTCCGTTAACTGTTTCTAAATCAGTTTCTGAGAGTGTAGAGTAGTTAGATATCATTTGTTTGTTGTCCATTTTGGAATCTCCTTATATTTTATAATTATATTATATAGCAGGTTTGATTTGCTTTTTTTATAAAATCCTAAACGGTACATTTTCCATCATGAAATGTTGGTTTAGAAGTTATTTAAAATCTTATCTTTATAGTAGTCAAAGTAAGTTTTCTTTGCAATGACGGTTGTGACACGTCCTTGAAGCCCATATTGAACAAGCTTGCTCTCCTTATCTGATAACTGAGCGAGAGCTTCAATTTTGAAAAGATTTCCTTGCTCCGTCTTGGTAGCTGTTTTATCTATGGACTGAATCTTTCCAATAACTGTGAGATTTTGATTTCCTACTTTTTCCAGGCTAAGTCGAACAGGCTGGTCTTCCTTTAGTAGGGAAACATAGTCTGAGGTAACATAGTAGGTAATAAGAACTTTTTTTGTATCGGCAATATCTGGGTAGATTTGAGCGATATCACTTCCGCTAGGAATAAGATTATGTCCCTCAAAGTCGTTATTTAATTGCACAATGCCTGTTTCAGAAGCTAAGATTTTATTATTTTTTAACTGAATATTAGCTTGGTCCAATTGAGTTGTAAGTTCAGTGATTTGATTGTCGATTGTAGTTTCTTGTTGAGAGGCACTTTGTAAGAACTGTGTTCTTAATACTTCTATCTTTGTGCCTAAACTATTATCATAGGTAGAGACACTTCCTGTACTGGCTTTTTGGATATTTAAGCTATTAATTGAAGATTCAATAGAAGTGATACTTTGATTAATCTGAGTGACGTATTGATTTTCTAGTGAAGCGTCTGTATTTTGTTGGGTTTGAGTTAAATAATTATTTAGGGTCGCTTGATGTGGATTTCCGTCAGATAGTTTGTCGCTCTTATTGATAATAGCTTGGTAGAGTTCTTCATACTCGGCGATTTGCTGGTTGAGATTATTGATTTGGGTATCAATAGCAGCAACAGTATTACCAGCAATTGTTGCTTGATTACTAACTTCAGTATTGACTTTTGAAATGCCTAGTTCAAGATCTTGGAACTGTTTGATGAAGTTGTTAAAAGTATAGATGTAGCCAAACTCATCCTCTCCTGTAAAAAGATTTGTTCCTTGCTCCAGGCTATCAATAAGTGTCGCAATCCCAGTTTTTTGCCTGTTAAGCGTTTCTAAGTGTGTTTCTAAAGCTTTTTTCTGAGAACTTTCCATGGTCTCTGAATATTGAATAATGAGGTCACCTTTCTGGATAAGCTGGTTGTTGCTGAGATTATTGGTAATAATTGGGTTATTACTGGTGGATTGAATGGAGGCGATAACCTTAGTAGGTGTAATCTCACCTTGAGAGGTGACAGTAACTTCTTTTTTAGCTAAAAATGCGAAGATAAGAAGAAAACCAAGCAATAACATCAAAGGGACAATTAAGAGTGTGGCAAAATTATGGTAACGTCGCTGATAAAATTCAGCACTTTTAAAAAGATTTGGGTTCATATCGATTTCCTTACTTGCTAAATAGATGATAATAAAAACCTTGTTTGGCCATTAATTCGTTATGAGAGCCAGTTTCAATAATGGTTCCTTGGTCAAGTACGATAACTTGATGAGTTCGTTCGGAGATACTGAGACGATGAGCCACAAAGATAATAGTTTTATCGCTCATGACCATGAGATTATTGATAACTTTCTTTTCAGTCAGTACATCAAGCCCACTTGTGGCCTCATCTAGAATGAGTACGGGTGCTTTTGTTAGGAGAGCCCTAGCAAGGGCGATTCGCTGTTTTTGTCCTCCAGAAAGTCCAGCACCATCAGATAGTTCTGTTTGATAGCCCATGGGCATTTGTTCAATGTCTTTTCTAATTTCAGCGATTTCACATGCTTTCAGGATATCCTCTTGGCTAATAGCCTGATTAGCGCCAAGGGTTAGATTTTCTAAGATTGAACCGCTAAAGATATAGGCTTGTTGGGGAAGATAGTTGATGTGCTGACGTAAGACTTTCTTATCAATCATTTTAAGATCGTGATGATTGAGGGAAATTTTTCCCTTGTAGGGGTCATAGAAATTAACAATCATTTTGGCTAAAGTTGTCTTACCTGAACCACTAATACCGACAAGACTGACTTTATCACCTTGTTTAATGGTCAAATTGATGTCGGATAAGGTATCACGACCAAAACCATATTGATAGGATAAATCTTCAAATTCTATATCTCCATGTAAGAATTGCGTATCGGTCAAGGTTTGTCTATTTTGAAATTCGGACTCAACCAGATAAACTTCATTGAGGCGATTATTAGCAACCTTAGCCGATTGTAGCTTAGTTTGCAGATTGATGATATTTTCCAAAGGATTGGTAAAGTAGGCTAGGAGCGTGTTGAATGTTATGAGTTGTCCGATAGAAATTGCTCCATTCATTACCAATTGAGCACCTGACCAAAGGATAATAACATTAAGTATAAGCTGTGCCCCTTGTTTTAATGCTCCTTGTAGGATAGAGTATTTACTGAGTTTAAAGGATTTATCTAGGTAATCTACAAACTCGCTATCGATTTTCTGATAACGACTTTCTTCACTAGTCAGCGATTTAATGGTTTCAATACCATTGATATCTTCGATAATGGCTGAGCTGACCATAGAGTTGCTCTGCATGACATTGTTATTCATCTTTTCAAACGGCTTCATAAAGGCAAAGATGATGACAATGTAGATGGGAATGGAAATCAAAGATAGTAGGAAGAGTTTGGTATTTTGTACGAGTAGTACACTACCTACAATTGTTAAAATCGAAACGTCTAGAAAAAGTGAGAGAATGGTAGAAGCGAGTGCGTCAATGATGGAATTGGCATCTGTGAAGCGTGAAATGACTTCCCCTGTACGCCTTGTCGCAAAGAAAGACATTGGTAACTCAAAGATATGGCGAATATAAGATAAAATCACATCAATGCTTAATCTCTGACTGAGTACAGTTAAGAGATAATCCCGTGAAAAACTCATCATTTGTTGAAGGATATAAGTAATGATAAGACCAATTGAGATAATTCCGAGTGTTGATTTCATCTGATTTGGGATGTATTCATCTAAAATGCCTTGTAGATAGTAGGAACCACCGATATTAATCAAAGTAACAAGCAGGCTTGCTATGACGATGTAAAAGATGAGAGACCGTTGTTTGAAAATCAAGGGTAGAAAACTCATCAAGCCATTCTTTTTATCCTTATGGGGCTTATATCTAGGTTCGGGTGCTAAAAAAATAGCAACACCTGTCCACTCAGACGCAAAGCGCTCTTTGGACATCTTGGTAACTTTGACGGTCGGGTCAGGGTCTCCAATAAGGATATAATTTTTTCTAGCCTTATAGACAACATAATAATGTTGGAGTTTTCCCTCTTTATTAACATGGGCAATAAAAGGATAAGGGACATCATCCATATCAAATAAGGTCATATCAGCTTGAATGGCTCTCGTTTCAAACTCCATTTCTTGGGCAGCTTTAACAATTCCAAGGGCTGTTGTTCCTTCTTTATTGGTCTTAGCCAACTCTCGTAAATGTGCGAGGGAATAATCCGAGCCATAAAATTTGGCAATAGAAGCTAGCGCTGCAACACCGCAGTCTCTAGCGTCTATTTGTGGTACAAAAGTATGTTTATATGATGTCATTGCTATGTTTCCTTTCAGTAAATTATAAATTCATTATTACGAAACTACTGATAAAAAAATCGGAAAATCTTAAATGGTATCTATTATATCCTGAATGGTATTTTAAAATTAAAAGTAATGGATTATGAGTGGTTGTTTTCTAATTTAAAATGATTGAAAAACGATGAAAAAATCATTTCATGATGAAAAAAATACATTTGAGGATTTTGAGAGAAACTTATTTTTTAAGGTGATATACTAAACATGTCAAGGTTGCAACTGGACGAATAGGGAAATAAATATATAGGAGGTGTTCGATATGAATACTGTGATTTTTGAAAAAACGTATGAAATTTCAACAAGTGAGTTATCACTAATAAGTGGAGGAGCAACAGATTGGAAAAATGCAGCGCAAGGGGCTGTTTATGGAGCTGGTATTGGAGTTAGTTTATGCGCTGCAGGTGGTATGATGACAGCAGGAGCTACATGGGTGGTAACTGGAGCATGTGCCTGGGCAGGTGCGAAAATTGGCGGTTCAGTCGCAATTATTGCAGATAATATTTTCAAGTAGAAATGAGGATGTGATAATGGAAAAATTCATGGAAATACAAAAAAATAACTTATCGGAAGTTAGCGGTGGCGGATTAGGTGGAGATATCGCTGTGGGAGCTCTATCTGGAGCCTATCAAGCTGGGCAACAGTGCATTTTGGCTGGGCCCCAGGCCTACCTAATATGTGCAGCAGGCGGGGCTGTAGTAGGAGGCCTAATTGCATACGGTTTACGACCTCCTAAATAACGAAAGGAGATTGAAATGGAAACAATCATACCTCAAATGGTTATTCTAACTCTTTTTTTAATCTATATTTTAGCCAGTATCTCTTTTAAAAAATTCCGAAATAAAATCTATCGAGCATGTGCTTTTATATTTATTATAGCTGGCTTAGTTTCATATGTGATGAATGGATCAAGTTGGATTGATTTCCTGGGTGTAATTGTTCCATTAGTGGTTCTTTATCAATTTGAGGATAGATTTACTAAGTAATAAAATATGAGATTAATACTTTGTGCAACACAGTCGCTTAGCGAGTAATAATAAGTTAATCACACTGATATAAAAGTCAGTGTGATTTTTAGGTACGACGGGCATGCTATGTATCTGGGATGAAAGTCCCACAGGACACAAGCTGAAGGTAGAACCCAATGGCGGCTCCCAAGCCTGACTATCGTGAGGTAGCGGATTAAAATGGTCTGGGGAGAGACTGTTTTAAGTCTGACTCCAGAAACAAAGACTGTAAGAGGGAGGAATAGCGAAATCGTGGCAGCATGAACAGAGGTCATAGTAGTATTGGGATTCTTGTAATGAGAGTAGAGCTAAGGACTGAATAATTTATGATAACATTTCTTATAACATCATTGGCTTTAGTTGGCTTGGGTCTTTATTGGTTCAATAGGAGGGAAATTTAAGATGTTAAGATTAAATGATGTAAATAAAGCCTTTGGTGGAAAATCTGTTTTAAACAATGTTAGTTTAACTCTAAATGATGGTTAGATTACCGCCCTTGTTGGAAGTGATGGTGCAGGGAAGTCAACTCTCATTGGTATCGCGCCAAGGTATTATAGTAAGGATGTAGGAGAAGTGACAGTACATTCTATGGTTCTACGGTTTCAAGGTTCATATGCTAGTGACCTTATCTGGTTATATTTTGAACTATGTTGTCACGCCAGCCTCTGTTCATGACATCAAGGTGGTTTATGAACTATTAGAAGGGTGTAAGCAATCGGTTATCCTAGGTGATTTAGGCTACCTAAGCAGTGAACTCAAGAAGGACTTAGAACAACAAGGTTACCATCTATGGACGCTATTTCGTAAAAACATGACAGGGGCCGAAGAACATAACGATTGGAAAGTGATGGCTATGAGACGAACTATTGAAACCCCTTTTTCTGAACTGTGTCGTCTCTTTGATGTCGAACATACATTAGCTAGAGGGATAGCCGGACTCCAGCTACGAATTGAACAAATTATCCTAGCTCATAACTTACGCTATTTTGAAACGAACTAGCACCACGGGTATTATTTTATCTTAGTCCTCTTTATCATTGATAAACTTGATGAAGGTTGTATTGTCTGTTATAATATTGGATATTGCAAGCTTTAAGTGAAAGGTTTTAGGGAAGAGATTATCACAACTCATTCTTTATTGGTAATGAGATATGATATAAACGATAGTCTAGTAAAAGATTTGGAGAATTGACTTCCTTAGAAAGTTAAATGTAAAAACAACATGAAAAAATACGATTATCTAGTTGTTGGTGCGGGTCTGTTCGGAGCGGTCTTTGCTCATGAGGCAGCTAAAAATGGTAAAAAAATAAAGGTTATCGAAAAACGAGACCACATTGCAGGTAACATCTATACAAAAGAAGTAGAAGGTATTCAAGTCCATGAATATGGCGCGCATATTTTTCATACTTCTGAAAAAGAAATTTGGGATTATGTGAATCAGTTTGCGGAGTTCAATCGCTATACAAACACACCAGTCGCCAATTACAAGGGTGAAATCTACAACCTTCCATTCAACATGAATACTTTCAATAAACTGTGGGGCGTGGTGACCCCTGCTGAAGCAGCAGCCAAGATTGCAGAGCAACGAGCTGTTTTGGGAGGAAAAACACCTGAGAACTTGGAAGAACAAGCCATCTCACTAGTTGGTACAGACATCTATGAAAAATTGATCAAGTCATATACCGAGAAACAATGGGAAAAACCATGTACGGAGTTACCTGCCTTTATCATCCGTCGTTTACCCGTGCGTTTGACTTATGATAATAACTATTTCAACGATAGCTACCAAGGTATTCCAATCGGCGGTTACACGCAGATTGTTGAAAAAATGTTGGAACATGAGAATATTGATGTTGAGACAAATGTTGATTTCTTTGCCAATAAGGAAGACTATTTAGCTACCTATCCAAAGATTGTCTTTACAGGAATGATTGATGAGTTCTTTGATTACCAACTTGGTGAATTGGAATATCGTAGCCTTCGATTTGAGACAGAAGTGTTGGATATGGAAAACTATCAAGGGAATGCAGTTGTGAACTACACAGATAGTGAAACACCATTTACTCGCATCATCGAACACAAACATTTCGAATTTGGTACACAACCGAAAACCATTATTACACGTGAGTATTCGAAGACCTGGAAACGAGGTGATGAGCCGTATTATCCAGTGAACAATGATCGTAACAACAAACTCTATACTGCTTATAAACGCCTCGCAGAACAACAAGAGAATGTCATATTCGGTGGGCGTCTTGGTCATTATCGTTACTACGATATGCACCAAGTCATCGGAGCTGCCTTGCAGTGTGTGAGAAGTGAAGTTGGGGAATAATTTTGAGAAGTCATCAAAGCAGTAATTGATTCTTGGCAGAAGTCGGAATGCTCTCAAAATGTTAATCAAAAAAACCAGAAATTCTGGTTTTTTTGGTTATTGAATTGCTGCCAACAGGTCAGCTGCTTGTTGTTCGAGTTTTGTTAGAGTTTCGTCAGATAACTCCAATACACCTGTTCCCCATGCTTCTGGATTGATGGTTGAACCTGTAAATTCACCAGCAATCTGAGTACGGATAAATGGAAGAAGGTGTTGAAAGTCTTTGAATAGGTGGTCGTGACCACTGTTAGCGACGGCAGAGACAGTTGTGATTTTATCTTGTAGGATAGATGGTCCTTTTGGATTGGATAAATCGAGCGAACGACTGAGCCAATCGAGAGCATTTTTTACGATTCCTGGGATTGCATAGTTATATACTGGTGAGAAAATCCAGATAGCATCCGCAGCGTCTACTTGTGCACGTAGCTCTGCGATTTCAGGAAGGATAGGTGTCTCGATGTCTTGGTTGAATAGGGGAATTTTTGCAAGATCAATGTAAGATACTTGAGCCTTATCAGCCAAGAACGCTTCAGCTTTTTTGGCCATTTGATGGTTAAAAGAACCGTCACGTAGTGAACCAACTAAAAACAATACGTTTGCCATGATGGCCTCCTTTTCATAAAAACATAAATTTAGTATATCGTATTTGTCTTTTGTTGGCAATCCTAGGTCTGCTGGTTCTTGAATTTTTTAAGTATTTCGGCTAATTGGTCTTGTTCTTCTGAACTAAGGATAGAAAAAATCTCTCCAACGTGATCATAATGCTCTGGAAGGATTTTTTCAATGGTTTCGCGTCCAAGTGGAGTGAGAGCAATCAAGGAAGCACGACGGTCATTGGTATCGATAGTCTTGTAGATATAACCATCTCGAATCATGTTTTTTATAACGACAGTCATGTTGCCAGATGTACTTAATAATTTATCAATTAAGTCTTGAATTCGCAGATTTCCTTTGTTGTAGAGTGCCTCCATCACTCCAAACTGACAAACTGTCAGTCCGTATTTTTTGATTGTTTCTAATTCTGATTTTGTGATAGTATTAGCTGCTCTGCGAAAGACGACTAGACTGTGAAGTGCATGCTTGTTCTCGTTTAAAGATTGTTCAACAGTTCTCATGAGAATATTTTAGCAATAAATAGTTCGGTTATCAAGCAAAAAAAGTTAGATTCTATATTCATAGGTAAAGTGCTTTTATAGAAAAGATAGTTTTTCGTTAATCAAGTTCGTTTTTTGAGGTAATACTAACTGTACTGGAAAAAACGAGCAATGAGCATTTGAAAAATAGTCTTAGATGGAAGTGCAAAACTGTGAATGTAGGTTCTTATATCCTTTTCTTTGTGCGAAGGAAAAGGAAATTTTATTTACAATCACGGAAAGAATGGAAATATGCTTTAATTTGTAGTATAATGGGACTACTATGGAAAAAAAGATTTTTCAACTGTTGGAGTGGATGGCTTCCAAGACTGGTCAGTTAGTGTTGGGCTCTTTTATCCTTCTCAGTGTTGTGACTTTTTCAATTTTTACTATTTGGGATATTGCTGCTGCCCCTTTCAACAATGCGCGTAGTCATGCAGTTGCAGTAGCTACAGAATATGCTGATTTGCAAACTGTCAATGATTTTTCTATCTACAATGGTACTGAAACCTATTTTTGTGTATTTGGTGTCACCAGTCAGGGAGAAGAGGTTGCAGTTTTGATTCCAGAGGCTTCTAGCACAGTATATGTCTATCCTTTAGCTCAGGGAATTTCGCAAGAAGAAGCGCAAGCTATTGCCAAGAAAAACGGTGCAAGCCAAGTAGAGCGAACTATTCTAGGTTTAAGGGATGGCAAACCTATTTGGGAAGTCAAGTCAGGTACTGCCTACTATTTAGTTGAATTTGAAACAGGGAACTTTATCAAACGGGAGGGATTATGAGCAAGTTATCAAGACGAGTCTTAGAGATGGAAGAAAGTGTAACTCTGGCAGCAGGTGCGCGTGCAAAAGCCTTGAAGGCGGAAGGACGTGATATTTTAGAGCTGACCTTGGGTGAGCCAGACTTCGTCACACCGAAAAATATTCAAGAAGCTGCTATTAAGTCTATTGAAGATGGTAAGGCGAGTTTTTATACGGTAGCTTCAGGGCTTCCTGAGTTGAAGGACGCGGTCAATACCTACTTTGAGAATTTCTATGGCTACTCTATCGAACGCAATCAAGTCGTTCTTGCGACAGGTGCTAAGTTTGTTCTTTATGCCTTCTTTGCGGCGGTCATCAATCCTGGTGATGAGGTGATTATTCCGACACCTTACTGGGTTTCTTATGCAGATCAAATCAAGATGAATGATGGGGTGCCTGTCTTTGTCACTGCAAGGGAAGAACACAATTTCAAGGTAACGGTTGACCAGCTGGAAGCGGCTCGGACAGACAAGACCAAGGTATTCCTACTCAATACTCCTTCTAATCCGACTGGCATGATTTACAGTCGTGAGGAATTGGAAGCTATTGGAAACTGGGCTGTAGAGCACGATATTCTCATCTTGGCAGACGATATTTACGGTCGTTTGGTCTATAATGGAAATACCTTTACACCAATTTCAAGCATTTCAGAAAGCATTCGTCAGCAGACTATTGTTGTCAATGGGGTGGCCAAGGCCTATGCCATGACAGGTTGGCGGGTTGGATTTGCGGTTGGCAATCCTGAGATTATTGCGGCAATGAGTAAGATTGTCGGTCAAACGACTTCTAATCTATCCACCGTTGCTCAGTATGCGGCCATTGAGGCCTTTACTGGTCCGCAAGATACGGTAGAAACCATGCGTCAGGCTTTTGAAGAGCGGCTTAATACCATTTATCCCTTGCTGGCAGAAGTGCCTGGTTTTGAAGTTATCAAGCCAGAAGGTGCCTTCTATCTCTTCCCAAATGTCAAAAAGGCTATGGAAATGAAGGGCTATACAGATGTGACTGAATTTACCACAGCCATTTTGGAAGAAGCGGGAGTTGCAATGGTGACAGGTGCTGGTTTTGGAGCTCCTGAAAATATCCGCCTCAGCTATGCGACAGATATGGACACGCTCAAAGAAGCAGTGGCCCGACTACACACATTTATGAAAAAATAAAAAGAGGAAAAATAATGTCTAGAAAATTGATTACCATTAACCAAGTGAAAGATTATGTTGGTCAAGAAGTGACCATTGGTGCCTGGGTTGCCAACAAGTCAGGCAAGGGCAAGTTAGCTTTCCTACAGTTGCGTGACGGAACAGCTTTCTTCCAAGCAGTTGCTTTCAAGCCAAACTTTATCGAGAAATTCGGTGAAGAAGCTGGTACGGAAAAATTTGAAGTTGCCAAACGTCTTAGCCAAGAAACCTCTGTTTATGTGACAGGTATTGTCAAGGAAGACGAGCGTTCTAAGTTTGGCTATGAGTTGGATGTGACAGACCTTGAAGTCATTGGTGAGTCACAAGATTACCCAATCACACCAAAAGAACACGGAACAGACTTCCTTATGGACAACCGCCATCTCTGGTTGCGTTCGCGTAAGCAGGTTGCTATCCAGCAAATCCGTAACGCGATTATCTATGCGACCTATGAATTCTTTGAAAAGAATGGTTTTATTAAGTTTGATAGCCCAATCTTGTCTGGAAATGCGGCAGAAGATTCGACAGAATTGTTTGAAACAGACTACTTTGGTCAACCTGCCTATCTCAGCCAATCAGGTCAGCTTTATCTTGAAGCTGGTGCTATGGCACTTGGTCGTGTTTTTGACTTCGGACCTGTTTTCCGTGCGGAAAAATCAAAAACTCGTCGTCACTTGACAGAGTTCTGGATGATGGATGCCGAGTATTCATTCCTCAGCCATGAAGAGTCACTTGATTTGCAAGAAGCCTATGTCAAAGCTTTGATCCAAGGTGTTATCGACCGTGCTCCACAAGCCTTGGAAACTCTTGAGCGTGATGTGGATGCTCTCAAACGCTACATTGCAGAACCATTCAAACGTGTGGCTTATGATGATGCCATTACCCTTCTGCAAGAGCATGAGGCTGATGAAGATACAGACTACGAGCACATCGAGCATGGTGATGACTTTGGTTCGCCACATGAAACTTGGATTTCAAACTACTTTGGTGTACCAACATTCGTGGTCAACTATCCAGCAAGCTTCAAGGCCTTCTACATGAAACCAGTTCCTGGCAATCCAGAGCGCGTGCTTTGTGCAGACCTTTTGGCGCCAGAAGGCTACGGTGAAATCATCGGTGGTTCTATGCGTGAGGACAACTACGATGCCTTGGTGGCTAAAATGGATGAGCTGGGCATGGACAAGTCAGAATACGAATTTTACCTTGACCTTCGCAAGTACGGTTCAGTGCCACACGGTGGATTCGGTATCGGTATCGAGCGTATGGTGACCTTCGTCGCGGGTACAAAACACATCCGTGAAGCCATTCCGTTCCCACGTATGTTGCACCGCTTGTATCCGTAAGCAAATCAATAAATACACAAACAGACTACAAACGTGGTCTGTTTTTATGGTGTCAATTGACATTTTGAACGAATTGTTTTACAATGTATTACAAGAAGAAAGTAGGTGGAATGATGGGAATTGTATCCTTGCGGTTAAACGATGCAGAAGAAGAAATCTTCAGAAGCTATGCCATTCATACAGGAAAAAGCCTGTCTGAGCTATTCAAAACTGCACTTGCTGAACAGATAGAAGACCAGTTGGACTATGAAATTGGTATCAAGGCTTTGAAGAAATTCCAAGAAAATCCTGTTACACACTCGATTGATGATGTTCTTGCGGAGTTAGAAGATGGCTTATAAACTTGTTCTCAGCGATGATGCCTTGGAGCAGTTGAAAAAAATGAACAGGCATGTGGGGATGATGCTTGCTAAGGATTTGAAAAAACGTTTGGACGGTTTGGAGAATCCAAGACAATTTGGGAAGACCTTGGTAGGAGACTATAAGGGGCTGTGGCGGTATAGAGTAGGGAATTACCGTGTGATTTGCGATATTATTGATAATAAAATGGTCATCCTAGCTCTTGAAATCGGGCACCGGAAAGAAATCTATAAAAAGTGAAGTTCTAGGTAACTAGGCTCGGTATCGGTGCACTTTTCAGAGTTCGTGTCAACATCTCAGCGCAGAGGTTGATTGGCTTTAACAGTTCAGTGGAGTGAAACAGTTCTGGGAACTGTTTCAGCCCGAGCCTTGAAACAGAAAAGCGAGGTAAAAAGGTTGGAGATAAGGCTTGCGAAGCAAATCTCAGCAATTCGTGTTTTCCACTCCAAATCTGACCTATACGACTGAAGCGAACGGAGTTCGCCTTATCTCCAAGCTCCAAAGGTTCCCCGAACCTTTGGAGCTATGCGGGGGTGGGGAGATGAACTCCTTTTTGACTTATCGAGTTCTTCCCCACTTCCTGTTTTCTTGCTTTTTCACTGAATTTTATTTATAATTATTCTAAATAAATCTGTGGAGAGGAAAATGAAGCAAGAAAGTTTAGGAAAAGAAATTATTCGTTTGGCCTTTCCTGCGACGGTGGAAAATATCTTTCAGACCTTAGTTGGTTTTGTGGATACCCTCTTGATTGCATAGCTGGGGCTGGTAGCGGTGACGGCAGTGGGTTAGCCAATACGATTTTGAATGTCTATTTGGCGGTCTATATGGCTTTGGGAGTTGGGGCAACGGCTTTGATTGCTCGGTCTATTGGCGCAGGAGATAGGGAATCTCTTACCTTTCATGTCCGTCAAGCCTTAGTGCTTTCAGTAGGTGTAGGTCTGCTATTGGGTTTACTATCCCTTATTTTCGGGCGACAGATGCTGGTCTTGATGGGAGCAGATGCGGAGAGTTTGGCTGGCGCCCAGGCATTTTTTTACTGGGTTGGTGGCTTGACGATTTTCCAAGCTCTGATGACCATTTTGGGAACAATCCTGCGGGCATCTGGGGATACGGTTTCCCCTATGAAAATCAGTCTTCTGACCAATGGTTTTAATGTGGTCTTGGACTATTTCTTGATTTTTGGTATTGGCTCTTGGTCAGGTTTGGGGATTGTAGGGACGGCCTTGGGAACTGTCTTAGCTCGCTTGCTTGGTACTGTCTTGCTTTACCGAAAAGTACAGCAGACTGACTTGGCAGTTGATCTCAAACAATTGTTCCACTTCGGAAGTCCTAAGGAAATGGTGGATTTGACCATACCTGCAGCCTTGGAACGCTTGGTCATGCGGTTGGGACAGGTGGTCTATTTCAGTTTGATTGTGGGGCTGGGGACGACTGTCTATGCTTTTCACATGATTGCAGGCAATATCGAGAGTTTTACCTATATGCCAGCCTATGGTCTTGCGACAGCGGCAGCGGTTTTGATTGGTCAAGCCTTGGGAAAGAGGGACATCCTCACAGTTAGACGAGTCGCATTTCTCAGCTCTGCCTATGGAGTAGCCATCATGTCTCTGCTCGGTACCATCTTATTTTTCGGAGCTCCAAGTTTTGCTCTGCTATTTACCAAAGACCTAGAAGCCGTCAAACAAGTCGTCACAGCCTTACGGATCGATGCTTTCAACCAGCCAGGCCTTGCGGTTTCTTTGATTATGGCTGGCGCTCTGCAGGGCTTGGGGGATACCAAGTCGCCACTCTACTCCACAATGATAGGAATGTGGGGGCAGCGCGTATTAGGTGTTATCGTCTTAGGTCAGATGTTCGGTTTAGGAATTGCTGGCGTCTGGCTGTCGATTTTGATTGACCTGCTCTTGCGAGCAATCTTCCTAAGCTGGAGATTTACTATTACAACGCGAAAACTGGCTGATTAGGCTAGTGTTTTGGTATAATATCAGTAGAATGATAAAAAGGAGATAATCAGATGAAAACCATTCACACAGATAAGGCCCCTGCAGCAATTGGCCCATACGTTCAAGGGAAGGTTGTTGGAAATTTCCTCTTTGCCTCTGGTCAAGTTCCTTTGTCACCTGAAACTGGTGAAGTGGTTGGTGAAACCATTCAGGAGCAGACTGAGCAAGTCTTGAAAAATATCGCAGCAATTTTAACAGAAGCAGGAACAGACTTTGACCATGTGGTGAAGACGACTTGTTTCCTAAAAGATATGAATGATTTTGTAGCCTTTAATGAAGTTTATAAAACAGCTTTCTCAGCAGATTTTCCAGCTCGTTCAGCGGTGGAAGTTGCTCGCTTGCCACGTGATGTTAAGGTTGAGATTGAAGTTATTGCAGTTATTGATTAGAAGAGAAAAGGAGGGAATGTCATGTCGGACAAACTCCATTTAGTGATTGTGACAGGGATGTCTGGAGCTGGTAAGACGGTAGCCATTCAGTCTTTTGAAGACTTGGGTTATTTTACCATTGATAATATGCCACCGACTCTCTTGCCAAAGTTTTTAGAGTTGATTCGCCATAGTCAGGATAACAATAAGATTGCTCTTGTTGTAGATATGCGGAGTCGCTCCTTCTTCTCGGAGATTCGAGAGGTGTTGGATGAGATTGAGGGGGCAGAGGATTTAGATTTTAAAGTCCTATTCTTGGATGCAACGGATAGTGAATTGGTTGCTCGCTATAAAGAAACTCGTCGTTCCCATCCTTTGGCGGCTGATGGTCGTGTTTTGGACGGGATTCAGCTAGAGCGTGAACTTTTGGCTCCCTTGAAAAATATGAGTCAAAATGTTATTGATACGACAGAGCTGACTCCTCGTAATCTGCGTAAGGAAATCTCGGAGCAGTTTGCTAGTCAAGATAATCAACCGTCGTTTCGCATAGAAGTGATGTCCTTTGGTTTCAAATATGGATTACCTCTGGATGCAGACCTAGTTTTTGACGTTCGATTCTTACCAAATCCCTACTACAAGTTAGAATTACGGAATCTTACAGGACTAGATCAGCCTGTCTTTGACTATGTCATGGAGCATCAAGAATCGGAAGAGTTTTATAGTCATTTGCTCGACTTGATAGAACCGATTCTTCCTGGTTATCAGAAGGAAGGAAAATCAGTTCTAACGATTGCCGTTGGATGTACGGGTGGTCAGCATAGAAGCGTAGCCTTTGCTAAACGTTTGGCAGACGATTTAGAGAAAAATTGGAATGTCAATCGTAGTCATCGTGATAAGGACAGACGGAAGGAGACGGTCAACCGCTCATGAGAAAACCAAAGATTACAGTTATCGGGGGCGGGACTGGTATTCCAGTCATCTTGAAGAGTTTGCGGGATAAGGATGTAGAGATTACCGCTATCGTGACGGTAGCTGATGACGGAGGATCTTCGGGGGAAATCCGTCAGGCTTTGCAGGTGACCCCTCCAGGTGATTTGCGTAACGTCCTATTGGCTATGTCGGATATGCCCAAACTTTATGAACAAATTTTCCAGTATCGTTTTGCGGATTCAGATGGCCCCTTGGCTGGTCATCCACTAGGGAATCTCATCATTGCTGGTATTTCAGAAATGCAGGGTTCAACCTACAATGCGATGAGGTTGTTGACGCGCTTTTTCCATACGACAGGGCGGATTTATCCATCTAGCGAACAGGCCTTGACCCTTCATGCTATTTTTACAGATGGGACCGAGGTAGCAGGTGAGAGCAAGATTTCCAAGCATAATGGGATGATTGATCATGTCTACGTGACAAATTCTTATAATGATGATGAACCGAAAGCCAGTCGTCAGGTAGTTGAAACGATTATGGAAAGTGACATGATTGTACTTGGACCGGGTTCTCTTTTTACCTCAATCTTGCCGAATCTGATGATTTCTGACATTGGCAAAGCCCTAAAAGAAACCAAGGCTGAAGTGACCTATGTGTGCAACATTATGACCCAACGGGGAGAGACTGAGTTTTTCTCAGATGCAGACCATGTGGCGGTCCTCAATGCTCACCTAGCTGAACAATTCATTGATACAGTTTTGGTCAATATTGAGCCAGTTCCACAAGAGTATATGAATAGTAATCAGTTTGATGAATACTTGGTACAGGTAAAACACGATTTTGCAGGTTTACAAAAACAGGCTAATCGTGTGATTTCTTCGAATTTTCTTCGTTTGGAAAATGGCGGAGCTTTCCATGATGGTGACTTGGTAGTAGAAGAGTTGCTCAAGATTTTGCAGGTGCGACCATGAGTTTTACAGTACAAGTAAAGGAAGAATTGCTGCTTCAGTCTAGCCAAAATAAGAGCGAGCTATCTGCTATTATCAAATTATCAGGTAGTTTGGGCTTAGCTTCATCAGGTTTGACTCTTTCTATCAGCACGGAAAATGCAAAGATTGCCCGTCACATTTATGAACTGTTACTCCATTTCTACCAAATTAAGGCTGAGATTCGCCATCATCAAAAACCTAATCTCAAAAAGAATCGTGTGTATGCAGTTTTGATAGAAGACGGCGTGAATGAGATATTGAACGATTTGCATTTGGCTGATAGCTTCTTTGGATTAGAGACGGGGATTTCCCCCTTGGTTTTGGAAAATGATTCGTGGAGTCAAGCCTATCTTCGTGGAGCATTTTTAGCGGCAGGCTCTGTTAAGGATCCTGAAAAAGGAAAATACCAGCTTGAAATAGCTTCTGTCTATAGTGACCATGCCAATGACCTGGCCAATCTGATGCAGAAATTTCTCTTGGACGCCAAGGTTATTGAGCGGAGTAAAGGAACCATTACCTATCTGCAACGTGCAGAGGACATTATGGATTTTCTTTTGGTGATTGGAGCAGAAGAGACAAAGACAGAATTTGAGAATGTTAAATTGCTTCGTGAGGCTCGCAATGACCTAAATCGAGCTACAAATGCGGAAGCCGCTAATATTGCAAAGACGGTCAATGCTAGTATGAAAACAATCAATAATATTATCAAAATTATGGATACTATCGGTCTAGATCAGTTGTCAGGTGACTTGCAGGAGATTGCCCAGTTGCGAATTCAGCATCCAGACTATTCCATTCAGCAATTGGCGGATAGTCTAACGGTACCGATCACTAAAAGTGGTGTCAACCATCGTTTGCGGAAAATCAATAAGATTGCGGATGAATTGACTGAATAGATAGGTATACATAGAATGTTATAGACATTTGAATTAACTTTGATACATCGTTACTTTCGGCTTGCCGTACTCTAGTATTGCTTGCACCTCAGTTCCTTGTCTGAAAGTTAATCCATTCGACGATACTAAGACTGGTTCGAGAGGACCGGTTTTTTGTATGCTGTGATAGCAATCTTCTTCACTGGAATGATCCTGTTTTATGAATTTTTCAGTAATGATTAGCATAGAACGTTAATATATGTTAAAATAGATAGAAGGATACTTTAGCTAGAAAGGAGTTTTGATGATAAGCAACGAACAATATGATTATCTAAGGGCACATCCAACTTTTGAACGTTTGACACGTGATAGCTTTGATCAATTAGCTAAGCATATTCGTTTTCGAAAGATTCCTAAGGGGCAAATCTTTTTTTACGCAGAGGATCCTAGAGATTATCTATTTGTATTGTATAAGGGCTATGCTCGGATTGAGCAATATGATGAGACGGATAGTTTTACGTATTTGGACTATATTCGGCAGGGCGGTGCCTTCCCTTTTGGAGATATGTTTCAGGACAAACCTTATCATTATACTGCCATTGCCATAACGGACCTAGAGTATTTTATTGTACCGATGGTCTTGTTTGAAACCTTGTCGAAGATAAATCCGAGTCAAATGGCTTATATCTGTCAAAAATTATCCAAAGTGCTTCGTTTTCAAGAGTTGCGCTTGCGAAATGCGATGCGTTCCAAGGCATCAGATCGAGTCGTTCAAGCCTTGGCTCTTCTTTATTGGGATATGTGCCAGCGCGATCAGTTTGCTACCTTGCCATTTGAAATTCATATTCAAGAGATTTCGCGTTTAGCAGCTACGACACGGGAAACGGTTAGCCATGTTTTGAAGCAACTGAAGCAGGATGGTAAAATTGCTTATAGCCATAAACAGTTAACTTATTTAGATATTGATTATTTCTTAGAAAATTTGACAGAAACTCATTGAAGTTTCTGTTTTTTTATAAAAAAATAAAAATTCATATAATGATATAACGGAGAGAATTATGCAGAATATAGGCGATATAATCGATAATTATTTATAAATAAGGTTAAAAATGTGAAGAATTTCTCAAAATAAATGTGAGCGTTTTCAAGTTTTTGTTTTTTTGCTCTGTTAAACTATGGATGTAAAGAGGAAATGAGAGGCAGGAAAGCGTACGGTCCTCCTCGTTTCCCATCATGTATAAATCTACAAGGAGGACAGATCATGTCAAACCATCCAATTCATGTTTTTTCAGAAATTGGTAAGCTGAAAAAAGTTATGTTACACAGACCAGGTAAGGAAATTGAAAACCTTATGCCTGACTACCTAGAACGCCTACTCTTCGATGATATTCCATTCTTAGAAGATGCACAGAAAGAGCATGATGCCTTTGCTCAAGCTCTTCGTGATGAAGGTGTCGAAGTGCTCTACTTGGAAAAATTAGCTGCTGAGTCACTTGTTACACCTGAAATTCGTGAACAATTTATTGATGAATATCTCGAAGAAGCTAACATTCGTGGTCGGGCGACTAAGAAGGCAATTCGCAAGTTGTTGTTGTCTATTGAAGATAATCAAGAACTGGTTGAGAAAACGATGGCCGGTATTCAAAAGGCAGAATTGCCAGAAATCCCTGCTGAAGAAAAAGGTTTGACAGATTTGGTTGAATCCTCTTACCCATTTGCAATAGACCCAATGCCAAACCTTTACTTCACACGGGATCCATTTGCTACGATTGGTAATGCTGTTTCTCTTAACCACATGTATTCAGAAACACGGAACCGTGAAACCTTGTATGGTAAATACATCTTCACTCATCACCCAGAATATGGTGGAAAAGTTCCATTGGTTTACAATCGTGAAGAAACTACTCGTATAGAGGGTGGTGACGAATTGGTTCTTTCAAAAGATGTTTTGGCAGTAGGTATTTCACAACGTACTGACGCTGCATCAATTGAAAAACTATTGGTAAATATCTTTGAACAGCATGTTGGCTTCAAGAAAGTATTGGCATTCGAATTTGCTAACAACCGTAAATTCATGCACTTGGATACAGTATTTACCATGGTTGACTATGATAAGTTTACTATCCACCCAGAAATTGAAGGTGACCTTCGTGTCTTCTCTGTAACCTATGAAAATGACACGCTTCATATTGAAGAAGAACATGGTGACTTGGCAGAACTTTTGGCTGCGAACCTTGGTCTTGAAAAAGTAGAATTAATCCGTTGTGGTGGCGGTGATATGGTTGCTGCTGGTCGTGAGCAATGGAATGATGGTTCAAATACATTGACTATTGCACCAGGTGTGGTAGTTGTTTACAAACGCAATACGATTACCAATGCTATCCTCGAGTCCAAAGGGCTTCGTTTGATTAAGATTGGCGGAAGCGAATTGGTTCGCGGTCGTGGTGGACCTCGTTGTATGTCAATGCCGTTTGAACGGGAAGACATCTAATGCCAAGTATAGAACGAACAACAATCGGTTCGGAAGAATGGCAACGCGCAGCCTCTATCTATGTCCGCTATAAGGTATTTGTCCTTGAGCGTGGTATTGCAAAGGAAGATGAATTTGACCAGAATGATACGGAAGGAAGAGTTTACGCCAATCTCTTTATTGGTGAAGAGCCTGTTTCAACGGGACGTTTTCTTCCTGTCGGTCCTGGTCAAGCTCGTCTAACCCGAATAGCCACTCTACCGAATTTTCGTGGAAAAGGCTATGGAAAAATGATTATCAGCTCTTTGGAAGCTTATGCACGTGAAGCAGGCTTTCATCAGTTGAATATACATTCGGAGTTAACTGCAAAGACTTTTTATGAGTCAGTTGGCTACCAAGCAACTTCTGAAGTTTATCAAGAAGATGGAGAATGGTGCCAGACATTGACAAAATTTATTTAAACATTAGGAGAAGAGACAATGACAAACGTATTTAAAGGTAGACATTTCCTTGCAGAGAAAGATTTCACACGCGCAGAATTGGAATGGTTGATTGATTTCTCAGCTCATTTGAAAGATTTGAAAAAACGCAATATTCCACACCGTTATTTGGAAGGTAAAAATATTGCCCTCTTGTTTGAAAAAACATCAACACGTACTCGTGCTGCCTTCACAGTAGCATCTATTGACCTTGGTGCCCATCCAGAATATCTTGGTGCAAATGATATCCAACTTGGTAAGAAAGAATCTACAGAAGATACTGCTAAAGTTTTGGGGCGTATGTTCGACGGTATTGAATTCCGTGGTTTCAGTCAAAAAATGGTGGAAGAATTGGCAGAATTCTCTGGTGTGCCAGTATGGAATGGTTTGACAGATGCATGGCACCCAACTCAAATGTTGGCGGACTACTTGACTGTCAAAGAAAACTTTGGCAAGTTGGAAGGTTTGACTCTGGTTTACTGTGGTGATGGTCGTAACAACGTTGCCAACTCTCTCTTGGTGACAGGTGCTATCCTTGGTGTCAATGTCCATATCTTCTCTCCAAAAGAACTCTTCCCAGAAGAAGAAGTAGTTGCCTTGGCTGAAGTTTTTGCGAAAGAAAGTGGAGCACGTGTTCTCATTACTGATAATGCTGACGAAGCAGTCAAAGGTGCAGATGTTCTTTATACTGACGTTTGGGTATCAATGGGTGAAGAAGATAAATTTGCAGAACGCGTTGCCCTCTTGAAACCATACCAAGTGAATATGGAATTGGTGAAAAAAGCAGAAAATGAAAATCTCATCTTCTTGCACTGCTTGCCTGCCTTCCATGATACAAACACTGTTTATGGTAAAGATGTCGCTGAAAAATTCGGCGTAGAAGAAATGGAAGTAACAGACGAAGTATTCCGTAGCAAATATGCTCGTCACTTCGACCAAGCTGAAAACCGTATGCACACTATTAAAGCAGTGATGGCGGCTACTTTAGGGGATCCATTTGTTCCACGTGTGTAATAATTAACTATCTAATAACGCATCGCAACCTCCGGGGGCTGGCACCCAGCCCCCTTATTTTGAGGATAGATGTGTAAGCGATTACTATTTCGCGAAAGTGAGGAAAAAGCAAGAGATATGGCAAATCGTAAAATTGTAGTAGCCTTGGGTGGCAATGCCATTTTATCGTCCGACCCATCGGCTAAAGCACAAAAAGAGGCCTTGGTACAAACAGCCAAGCACCTTGTAAAATTGATAAAAAATGGGGATGACCTTATTATCACACATGGTAATGGTCCTCAGGTTGGAAACTTACTTCTTCAAAACCTTGCTGCTGATTCGGAAAAGAACCCAGCTTTTCCACTAGACAGTTTGGTAGCCATGACAGAAGGTTCAATTGGTTTCTGGTTGCAAAATGCCTTGGAAAATGAATTGCTCAAGGAAGGCATTGAAAAAGATGTAGCATCTGTTGTGACCCAGGTTATCGTAGATAAGAATGATCCCGCCTTCGAAAATTTGACCAAGCCGATTGGACCATTCTATACAGAAGAAGAAGCGAAAGCAGAAGCAGAAAAGACTGGTGCAACCTTCAAAGAAGATGCCGGTCGTGGCTGGCGCAAAGTCGTTGCTTCGCCAAAACCTGTAGGAATCAAAGAAATTGGTACCATTCGTACCCTTCTCAATGCAGGTGAGGTAGTCGTAGCTGCTGGAGGCGGAGGTATTCCAGTTGTCCAAGAAGCAGATGGCACCCTGACCGGTGTGGAAGCAGTTATCGATAAGGACTTTGCTTCTCAATGTTTGGCAGAATTGGTTGATGCAGACTTGTTTATCGTCTTGACAGGTGTAGATTATGTCTTTGTTAACTACAACAAACCAGACCAAGAAAAATTAGAAACCGTTACCGTGGCTGAATTGGAAGAATATATCAAACAAAATCAATTCGCACCAGGTTCCATGCTACCGAAAGTTGAAGCAGCTATTGCTTTTGTAAACAATAAGCCGCAATCAAAAGCAGTCATTACCTCATTAGAAAACTTAGGCGCTTTGATTGAATCCGATAGCGGCACTATCATTGTCAAAGGCTAAGCAGCTGTATGTATCGTTGAGGCTTCTATTTATTGATGGACTCTGCATGCAAATATAGTTTTTAAACTAGACGGGTTATTTATTGATGGAGTTAGGGGAGTGGAAGTGTTGATAGTCCCACAAGGGTTCCCTTTAATCTAAACATGAAGGTCTGGGCTTCTAAGCTCCCTCCCCTCTCATCCATTTCCTATCAAGTATCTATCTATAAGCAATGATTTCAGATAATAGACTGAAGGAGATAGACATCTCTTGAAGATAGGTGGATATTTGATACGGTTATTACGGATACAATTTCCCTTAAATAGGGGATAAACTTTCAAAATATTATAGGAGGTTTTTGCGATGAGCGAAAAAGTGAAAAAAGGCTTTAAATTGCCTTCGTCTTATACAATATTGATGCTCATTATTGCCTTTATGGCAGTGATGACATGGATTATTCCAGCTGGTCAGTATCAGGTTGATGAAGCCGGACGTTTGGTGGCTGGTACCTATGAGAAGGTTGCTCAAAATCCACAAGGGATTTACGATGTTTTTATGGCTCCAGTTCGTGCCATGCTTGGTCACGGTGCGACTGAAGCAGCGATTAACGTAGCATTCTTCATCATCATGGTTGGGGCCTTTCTTGGTGTAGTTAACGAAACAGGTGCACTTGATGTAGGGATTGCTTCTATTGTAAAACGCTTCAAAGGTCGTGAAAAAATGTTGATTTACATCCTCATGCCTTTGTTTGCCTTGGGAGGCTCAACCTATGGTATGGGTGAAGAAACAATGGCTTTCTTCCCGCTCCTTGTTCCTGTTATGATGGCGGTTGGTTTTGATAGTATTACTGGTGTAGCCATCATCTTGCTAGGTTCTCAAATCGGCTGTTTGGCTTCTACTGTAAACCCATTTGCGACAGTTGTAGCCTCTGACGCGGCAGGTGTAAGTGTTGCGGACGGTATGATTTGGCGCTTTGTCTTCTTCGTTGTTATTCTCTTGATGGGGGTTCTCTTTGTAGCCAACTATGCTGAGAAAGTGAAAAACGATCCGACTAAGTCCTTGGTTTATAAACAACGTGAAGCGGACATGCAACACTTTAATGTAACAGCAACTCAAGAAGTGAATGCAGAATTATCACCAGCTCAAAAACGTGTTCTCTGGGTATTTGTATTAACATTTGTTCTCATGATTTGTAGCTTTATACCATGGGAAGACTTGGGTGTTACTATCTTTACACAATTTAAAGATTGGTTGATTGGTCTTCCGTTCATCGGTCAAGTGATTGGTTCTTCAACAGCTGCTCTTGGTACTTGGTACTTCCCAGAAGGAGCAATGCTCTTTGGTATTGCAGGGATTGTAGTTGGTTTAGTTTATGGTATGAGTGAAGAACGTTTGGTAAAATCCTTCATGTTCGGTGCGGCTGATATTTTCAGCGTAGCTTTGATTTGTGCTATCGCGCGTGGTATTCAAGTCATCATGAACGATGGTATGATTACTGCCACTATTCTCCACATGGGTGAAGAAGGATTGCAAGGTTTATCTTCACAAGTATTCATCATTTTGACCTATCTCTTCTACCTACCAATGTCCTTCTTGATTCCATCTTCATCAGGTCTTGCAGGGGCTTCTATGGGTATCATGGCACCTCTTGGTGAGTTTGTAAATGTACCAGCGAGCTTGGTTATCACAGCTTTCCAAGCTGCATCAGGTCTCTTGAACTTGGTAGCTCCAACATCAGGTATTGTAATGGGAGCCTTGGCACTTGGTCGTGTTGAAATTGGTACTTGGTATAAATTTGTAGGTAAGTTAATCGTAGGCATCATGATTGCCTCCATAGCTATTTTGGTCATTGCGACATTCTTCTAATCGAAATTCTGGGTCAGATTTTATCATGAATACAGATAAAATTTGGCTCAGTTTTTCCTTTTATGATAGAATAGTGCTAGAAAATATATCATATCTTATTATGTTGAAAGGGGACACAATGAGAACAAGTTTTATTCAGTCATCGCATCAGGAGGCATGTATTCAAGCCATCCAAGAACTGGTTGCTTTTCCTTCTGTTTTGCAAGAACATCAGGCAGATACGCCATTTGGTCAAGCGATTCAGGATGTTCTGGAGCACACGTTGGCTTTGACAGAAAAAATGGGTTTTAAAACTTATTTAGACCCTGCTGGCTATTATGGCTATGCTGAAATTGGGCAAGGTAAAGAATTATTAGCAATCCTTTGCCACTTAGATGTAGTACCTGCTGGTGATCTTAGTCAATGGCAGACGCCGCCTTTTGAGGCTGTGGTAGAGGGAGATTATATTATTGGACGCGGGGTTCAGGATGATAAAGGCCCTTCGATGGCAGCCTTATTTGCAGTAAAAGCACTTCTTGATGCGGGAGTCCAATTTAACAAGCGGATTCGTTTCATTTTTGGAACAGATGAAGAGACCTTATGGCGGTGTATGAACCGCTACAATCAGTTGGAAGAAGTGGCAACTATGGGCTTTGCACCAGATTCCTCCTTCCCTTTGACTTATGCTGAAAAAGGATTGTTACAGGCCAAATTGCATGGTCCAGGTCACCCTTGTCTGAGTATCGAAGCGGGAACTGCTTATAACGTAGTACCTGCCAAGGCAAGCTATTCTGGTCATTTATTAGCAGGAGTTATTGCGGAATTAGATCAATTAGGCTTTGATTATGAAACAAAAGATGATCAAGTAACGGTTCTTGGTATTTCGCGGCACGCCAAGGATGCTGCCGAGGGGGTCAATGCCATCGTTCGTTTGGCAAAGGCCTTGGAACATTTCGAAAGCCATCCAGCCTTGGACTTTATCGTCAATGCAGTTGGTGAAGATGCTACAGGATTTAAGCTTTTTGGTGATGTGACTGATGAACCATCAGGGACACTCAGTTTCAATATTGCAGGTCTAACCATTAGCGCAAAAAAATCAGAAATTCGCTTGGACATTCGTATTCCTGTCACTGCGGATAAAGAAGCCCTAGTTTCTACTTTACAAGCCAAAGCGCAATCATGTGGTTTGACCTACGAAGAGTACGACTACCTTGCTTCCTTGTATGTGCCATTAGACAGCCAGCTGGTATCTACCCTCATGTCTGTTTATCAAGATAAGACAGGAGATTTGACAAGCGAGCCAATCTCGTCAGGTGGGGCTACCTTTGCTCGTACTATGCCAAACTGTGTGGCCTTTGG
The DNA here is from genome assembly GCF_044427445.1 of Streptococcus sp. 2020WUSS084. NCBI lineage: Bacteria > Bacillati > Bacillota > Bacilli > Lactobacillales > Streptococcaceae > Streptococcus > Streptococcus sp. 2020WUSS084. The sequence continues at coordinate 36,701 of NZ_JAOTGC010000014.1, forward strand.
TGCATGTTTCCCAGATACAGAACAAACAGAGCATCAGGAAAATGAACGCATGCCATTAGAAGACTTATATAAAACAATGGATATTTATGCTGAGGCAGTCTATCGTTTAGCTGCGGAATAGCCATTATCAGCATTGAATATTAAAATACAGTTTAAAAGCTCTTAGTGAAATATCTGAGGGCTTTTTTTATGAAGAATAACATTAAAAAGATGAGATAGAAATGTGTCACTGTTTACAAGAAGTGGACAAAAATATATGAAAGTGTGACTTATTATATGCTGTTTTAAAAATAGACCCCATCTGCATATAGAATAAGTCAAGTTAGACTATTCTACAATAAAACGCTTACATGTTATATTTGTGACAGAAAATGCGATCGCACATCAACCAGTAAACTGAATTTTGAGTCTTATACGAGGCTAAAAAGGTTTACAAACTGCTTTATTTTGGCTATAGGTAGGATAAACTTGCAGACTTTATAGGAGGAAATAATGAAAAAAGAAACAGGTAAGTTTACGAAAAAAGTCATCCTTGGTCAGCTTCTCATCTGTACCAGTTTTTTGGTATGGGCAGGACAGACCGTTGCAGCAGAGGAGGTATCTCAGGGAGAACCAGTAGCAATTAACAATGAAACTCCACCTGCTATTGAAGCAAGACCACTTGTGGAAGCTACTCCATCAACTGAAACAGAACCTTCAACTCCAGAAGAAAAACAGGAGGAATCACAAGTAGCTGATAAAAATGTGGTAGAAGGGAAAAAGCCCGTAACTAACAGCCAGCATCAGATGGTTTCGGAATTATCAACGGTCCCTTCTGTTTCTATAAAAAATCCAGATGCAGCTACCGATGGGAGTGCTTACGGTAGTAGCGATGATGCCAATAGCAATACCAAAATCATTGCTGGTAAAGAAACTGGCGAATCAGATAACGGTTACTCCAAGTGGGATCATGTTTACGTTCAGTATGATTTTGAAAAGGAAGTTCCCGTCCATACTGTAAAAATTCATCGTAATACTTATGATAATGCAGTGTCTACTTTTAAAGATGTTAAAGTGGAATTGTCTACAAGTGTAGATTTTTCTCCTGAAACCACAGAAGTCATTTTCAAACAGGCAGATGTAGAAGAAACAGTTGCGAATAAAGGACAGCCTCAAGTCATCCAATTGCCAACACCAATCAATGCTCGTTATATTCGTATTTGGGGACGGGGGCATTATATCCAAAATACAAACAGTTCCTGGAAGGGATATAGTAATGGCGTTCTCTTTAACGAGATAGAAGTCTTGGCGCAGGTTGAAGCAGATGCTGGTACGAATGAAGAACCACAAACCGAGCTAGTCAACCTCGCTAAATTAAAAAAACCATATTTCTATGGTAAGGCTCCAACTAATCCAGAAGCCATTAACGATGGAAAGTTCGACGAGAATTATACTACTCAAGAATCAATAGGGAACCAGGCCTATCTTCAATATGAATTTAGAAATGTCTATACTATTGAGGAAATCAAGGTTCAGTTAGCTCCTGGAGAGTATCGTAATTTCCGGATAGATTTGGATGATGATTATAATGATGGTAATAATTATAATACAATCTATAAGAATGAAAATTTCACCATTGACAAGGAACAGATTATAACGATTAAAACTCCGAAGAACTCTAAAGCGCGTTATGTTCGCTTTAGAGGTACTCGCGTAGACGATACTCCTCTTCGCTATTCAGAAATTCAGATTATGGGACGAGGAAAATCTTATGACGAATCTGCTCCAGAATATGTTCCACCAAAATCTGAATACGATACATTAGTCTGGTCTGATGAATTTAATGGCGACAAGATTGATGAAAGTAAATGGCAAATTATTGATGGCATGTGGAATCATGCGGCTATATACAATCGTAAAGCAGTTTCTATCAAAAAAGATGGCGACAAGAGCTATTTGTCTATCCGTAGCACGAACCATAAGGATAAAAAAGCTTTGGTTGAAGCAGTTGGGCACGATCGGTATGATGATAAAGAATTACCAGATAAAGTAACATGGTCTTCTGGTCGCCTAGAATCTAAAGATAAGTATTCTTTCCAATTTGGTCGAATGGCTGTTCGAGCTAAGGTAAATGACTCTAAGGGAATCTGGCCTGCTATTTGGATGTTGGCACAGGATGAGACCGGGCATGACGAAATTGACGTTTTGGAATACCTTGGTCAAAATCCATGGGATGCATGGACAACTAACCATTTTGGTATTTTGGCAAAAAATAAAAAATCTGATGGCTCAGCTTATAAGAATTACGAAGCTTGGAGTCAGGAATTCCATGTCTACGAAGTCGAATGGACTCCAGATGTCATCAAATGGTATATTGATGGAAAATTTGTTTTTCAAACCAACCGTGGTAAGGATAGGGATGGTATGCACACCCGCCCTATGTTCCCAATACTGGAAACCCAAGTTGGTGATGGCTGGGTTGGTGATGTTGATTACAAACGCAACATGACTAAACAGGATAGTGAGTACTTGGTTGATTGGGTTCGAATTTATCAAAAAGCAGATCAAAGTAAGGTACATTTTGATAATCTAGATGATGCCAAGCCTAATGATTATGTTATTAAGCCGCAGCAAAAACTTGGTCACCTCGTAACAGTCTCTAACGGGAAAGCAGCTCATGAAAACAAAAATAATTTCTACTATGGAGGTCAACCACGTTACGAAACAAGCAGGCTCTATGCTGATGGTGATGGCGAAAATGCACTAGTTTACAAGATTGCTAATCCAGAGGCTTTGCACTTAACAACTTATTACAAAACACTTGAAGACTATTCTGTCTATAATAAAGAAGCAGGGGCTAATGAAGGAAAATCTGTTCGCAAACATTTGATAAATGCAAAAGACGGTGAAATTGACTTCACTGTGTATTCATCTGTTGACGGCAAAAGCTGGAATAAAGAGAATGTTACTGTAGTGGATAATTTTGTAGAAGCAACCCCAGCTTATGCACGCACTACATTTGATATTCGCAACATTCGAAAAGGTACTAAATTTGTGAAAATCGTCTTTCCAACGGTCAAAGGTATTTCCTATAAGTTGGAAGATGGAACAGAGAAAGGCCTGCAAGCCAGTGATGTTCAGTTAGCAAAAGTAACTTTTGTAGCTGCTCATCCTGAAGCAGAACCAGAAAAACCTATTGTTGATCAAGAAAAACTAGCTTTGTCCAAAGTTTTTTCACTCGATGCCGGTCGCAAGTATTTCTCTGTAAATCAGATAAAGGAGATTATTGATTTAATTTCTTCTTATGGTTACACGGATATGAACCTCTTATTGGGAAATGATGGTCTGAGATTTTTATTAGATGATATGAATTTGACCGTTGGAGATAAGGTGTATGACAGTGAAGCAGTTAGAAAAGCAATAATAAATGGTAATAAGCATTATTATGACGATCCAAACGGTACAACCTTAAGTCAGAGTGAGATGGATGATATTCTTGCTTATGCTAAGGAAAAAAATATTTCCATTATTCCAACTATCAATAGCCCAGGTCATATGGATGCGATTGTAGAAGCAATGGAAGAATTGGGGATAAAATCGCCAAAATTTAGTTATAATGGCAAAACATCTGCACGTACAGTTGATTTAAAAAATGACCAAGCAGTTGCTTTTACTAAAGCCTTAATTGATAAATATGCTAGTTACTTTGCAGGCAAATCTAAAATTTTCAATATTGGCTTAGATGAGTATGCTAACGATGCTACAAATGCTTCTGGATGGCACATTCTTCAGACACAAGGTGATTATGGTAAGTTTATTCAATATGCCAATGATTTAGCAGCTATCGTCAAGAAGCATGGTTTAGAGCCAATGGCTTTCAATGATGGTATCTATTATAACCACGATACTAGTTCGGGTACTTTTGATAAAGACATTATTGCTTCTTTCTGGACAGGAGGTTGGGGAGGATATGATGTTGCTTCCTCAAAATTCCTTCATGAAAAAGGGCATAAAATTCTTAATACAAATGATGCTTGGTACTATGTTATTGGACGTGAAGCAGAAGGTTTGGGATGGTATAACCTTGATCAAGGTCTTCGAGGAACTAAATCAACAAGGTTTGATCAAGTACCGAAATCTGAGAATACTAAGGTACCCATTATCGGTAGCATGGTTGCGGTATGGGCAGATGACCCAAGCAAGCCTTACAGCTATGACTCAATTAAAAAACTTTTGCACAGTTTTACGGAAAACAATTCTGATTATTTTTGGGCAGAGTACCGAGATTTGCGAGAAGAAGTTGGGAAGATTCCTACTGATTTAAATTCCTATACACCAGAGAGCGTGGCGACTTTAAAAGAGGTCTTGAACAAGATTGATTGGAAACTAAGTAGAAATAACCAAGCGTTTGTTGATGGTTACTTGGCAGAAGTAAAAGCAGCGCGTGAAGCGTTAGTTCCTGTGACAGCAAAAGGAGACAGCGTCAAAGCGGAGCCCTTACCAGAAGGCAAGCTACCTCTGATTACTGCTAAAGGAAAAAGTGTCCAAGCAGAACCACGCCCTGCCTTTAAGGGATACCTGACATCAAACTATGGACCATCTGTCACACCTTTATCCCTTGTATCAAAACCAAGCAGTGAGCAGTCAAATTCCAAGCAAGTAGCTTCTCAGAAGAAAGAATTGCCAAATACAGGCGCAGTAGATGGTCTTGGATTCACTCTTCTTGGACTTATCGGCCTAGCAGCTGCTATTCGTCGGAGGAAAGAGGAGTAACATAGCCATTTGAGTGAATGTTTAGGGCTTTCTAATTGTAATGATATAGTCATTTAGTTTTTCTTTCACTCGCTTTGCCGTACCCAAGTATAGCATGTAGCTCATTGCCTTGTACAAAAAGTAAACTAGAAGGCTATGAATAACAGGATAATTTTTTATAGGCTACTAAAAATCCCCCGTAATAAATCTTATTACGGGAGATTTTCGTTTATGAGTATAAAGGGAAGTTATTGATATTTATTTGAAAAATTATCTTTAAAATTAAGTATTTGTTTGTGAACACAAATTTTTATAATTTACTAAAGAAAAATGGTGGAGTAAACTGTTTCAAGTGCTCGAAGCAAGCTTGTGCCCCCTCGACATCTTCACAAATGATGAGACAGACATCGTCACCGCAGACGGTCGCTACAATTTGAGGAATTTCCATGGCATCCAAAATAGAACCGAATGAGTTGGCCAATCCAGGTAGGGTCTTGAGCACCACTTGATGTTGGATAGGTTTTAGCATGACCAAAGCATCTTCCATATAGAGTCGCAGTCGTTTTTCCCAGCGAGTAGGAGCAATGGGGTTGATGACATAGTGAGAAGAATCATCTTCGTTGACTTTGACAAGATTGAGCATCTTGATGTCACGGGAGAGGGTAGATTGGGTGACGGAGACTCCGTTGACCTCTAGTAATTCTTGCAATTCCTGCTGGGTATGTATTTTCTTCTCCATGATTAGAGACAGGATTAGCTGATGGCGGCTTTCAATCTTGTTCATAGGGCCCTCCTTGAGATGTAAGGAAAATAAAATCTGAACTCAGAATAAATTGGTGATAACAGCCTATTGAATAAACATTGCATCCCCAAAACTAAAGAAGCGGTAACGTTCTTCAACAGCATGTTTATAGGCATCTAAGGTAAATTCTCTACCTGCAAAGGCAGAAACTAGCATAACCAAAGTAGATTTTGGCAGGTGGAAATTGGTTGAGAAGGCATCAACGATTCGGAAGGTGTAGCCAGGTTTGATGAAGATATTTGTCCAACCAGAATCAGCTTCCAAACGGCCATCAAATTTATTACCGATGGTTTCGAGGGTGCGGATGGATGTCGTGCCGACTGCGACGATACGGCCACCGTTATCTTTGACCTGATTGAGGGTTTGAGCAGCTTCTGCCGATAGGTTATAGAATTCCGAGTGCATTTCATGCTCATCAACGTTATCAACAGAGACTGGTCGGAAGGTCCCAAGCCCAACGTGAAGAGTCAGATAGACTAGTTTCACTCCTTTAGCTTCGATTTTTTCGAGTAATTCTTGGGTGAAATGTAGTCCAGCAGTTGGAGCTGCGGCAGAGCCGTTTTCCTTGGCATAAACTGTTTGATAGCGTTCACGGTCTTCTAATTTTTCATGAATGTAAGGTGGAAGTGGCATTTCGCCTAGACTTTCCAAGACTTCAAGGAAGATTCCTTCATAGGAGAATTCAACAATTCTTCCACCGTGTTCTAATTCCTCTACGATAGTAGCAGTTAATCGTCCGTCACCAAAAGCGACTGTGGTACCGACCTTCAGACGTTTTGCTGGTTTGGCAAGTACTTCCCACTGATCACCTTGGGTATTTTTCAAAAGCAAAAGCTCAACATGTCCCATAGTTTCAGGCTTGTAGCCATAGAGACGGGCAGGCAGAACACGTGTATTGTTCATGACCAGAGCATCGCCGGGATTCAGCTGGTCAATGATATGGTCAAAGTGACTGTCAACCATGCTCCGTTTTTCGCGGTCGAGGATCAATAGTTTAGAGCTGTCGCGCTTTTCAAGAGGCACTTGAGCGATAAGCTCTTCGGGTAAATCAAAATCAAAATCTGCAGTATTCATATTCACTCCTTAGACTAAAATAAAATATAGGTAAAATAAATCAATAGGGCAAATGGCAAAGCCACCAATAGACTACCAATCAAGTAGAAAATAAATTTTAGGACCTTTGATTTAGAAATAAAATAGCCAGTAAGGCAGAACAGAATACCAATAAAAAATAAGTAAAAAAGCACATCTGTCATAAATGTATTATATCATAGTTAGACACTTAAGTCTTGATGGATGGGAAGAGAATTAAAATTATTCGTGCTAATGTAATACTCTATAAGTATAAATTCTTGACAAAAATTGGTCTATACCATATAATAAAGAAAAAAAGAAATGGTATAGACCAAAGAGGTGTGTTATGAAAATTCATGTAGTAAATAATCAAGTTGAAGGAGCAACTGTAGCATTAGACATTTTGAGAGAAAAATTGAACGGAGGTGCCAAGGTATTAGGTTTGGCAACAGGCTCCAGTCCGTTAGAATTTTACAGATTGATTCGTGAGTCAGATTTAGACTTTTCGAATGTGACATCTGTAAACTTGGATGAGTATGTTGGTCTAGGTGAGGAGAGCGACCAATCCTATATTCATTTTATGAAGGAAAATCTTTTCAATGACAAACCGTTTAAGAAATCTTATTTACCGAATGGTTTGGCGACAGATGTAGTTGCTGAAACAGAACGTTACAATAAAATTTTGGCTGAACATCCGGTTGATTTCCAAATTTTGGGTATCGGTCGCAACGGCCATATCGGTTTCAACGAACCAGGTGCTCCATTTGATGGTCAGACTCATCTGGTTGAATTGGCGCCATCAACCATTGAAGCCAACGCCCGCTTCTTTGACAATCCAGAAGATGTACCAAAACAAGCTATCTCCATGGGCATCGCCAACATTATGGCAGCCAAGACCATTGTTCTCATGGCCTATGGTCAGGAAAAAGCTGACGCCATTAAGGCGACTGTGGAAGGGGCAGTGACAGAAGATGTCCCAGCAAGCGTCCTCCAAAACCATGACAATGTCATCCTCATCCTCGACCAAGCAGCAGCGAGTAAATTAGTGTAGTATGTTGTAAACGATTATTCTTAGACATAAAGTTGGTTGTAACAGTACAATAAGTATAATTTCTGAATGAATCTAGGTTCTTTTTCCATTATGAATTTGACAAAAATTGTGAAAAGGCATGTAACTTATATTTTTAAGGGCATGCCTTTTGCTATTCTGATAATCCATATCAGTTGTTATATATTTGAATGGATTATATATAACATTAAGTTGGATGTGAGAGAAAATTTCAACAAGAGGTATTGCTATCCTTTATCATGTTGAAAATTGATAGGGATAAGTGAAATGAGCGAAATAGTATCATTTTCTCTACGTTTTGTATAACGTTTTCATTTTTTTCAGGTAGTTTTCTGGTTTTTATATAATCTTTTTCTAAAGTTGGTTTTTGAGTTATTTTTTTGTGCTATACTGTTACTACGTTTCCGATAGGAGGAAGCAAATATCTATACAAAGGAGATGTTTCATCATGAAACATATTGTAACAAAACGTAATTATAAAGTTGGTGCATGCGCTATGGCACTTGCATTGCTGATGACTACTGCAGGTGGTGCAGTTGTAAATGCAGAGCAACGACTAACATCAACAGGTACTATTTCAGAACGAGGAAATAGTGTCCTTGTAGCAACGCCCGCTCTAAATAAGTCTTTTCAAAATAATGGAGTTAACCAATTAGAGTCTATCAATCAAAAAATGGATCCTTCTGTACAAAAATCATGGTTTGGTTCATTTTGGGGACATGTAAAAACATTCTGGAATGCATTATGTTGTTCTGTGGGACTAACTGGGCTCAAAGTTAGTAAGTAACATAGAGTTATAATCTTGTAATATTTAGTCAATTAATTTGCAAATCCTTCATACTTCACTAACTTTCTTAAATTATTTAATTTTCTATATATTACCCTCTTAGAAATCTTTTTCATCTATACATTCATAACTTTAATAATATAACTTGAATTAGTATGCCCTCTATGAAAATAGAGGGTTTTAAACATTTTAGAGACATTTTTTCTTTATTACCACAATTATTCGAGACAAGTTTTTTGAACCACAAACATTGCATGTGTATTTTTGTCTTTATATTAATATTTCCATATCTTGGAGTTTTATAGTTTTTTATCTAACCTTTTTCTAAAGTTGGAATTTGAGTTGTCTGTTTGTGCTATACTATCATTTGTAGAGACGAATATCGTATAAAGGAGATATTTCAACAATGAAGCAACTTGTAACAAAACGTAGTTATAAAATTGGTTTGAGTGCCATGGCTTTGGCCTTGCTAATGACCACTGCAGGTGGCGCAACTGCACATGCAAGTACGGAGACCTACAGTGTCGAAACCCGAGGTGATACCAAAGTGTATAGGCTGTTGGAAGCTCCAGCGGAGTCTTTTGCACAGGGGAGCATAGTTTTGAAACCTGTGAATAATTCTACAACTAAACCGTCTGAAACCAAATCATGGTTTAATTCTTTTTGGAGTAGTGTAAAAACATTCTGGGAAGCATTCTGTCGTGGAGTTGGATGGTGTTAAGTAGAATGTTTACTATTTAGAGTTATATTCTTGTAATATTTAGTCAATTAAATTTGCAAATCCTTCATACCTTCATTAATCTTTCTTAAATTTTTAATTTTCTATATATTACCCTCTTAAAAATCTTTTTCATCTATACATTCATAACTTTAATAATATAACTCAAAATAGTATGCCCTCTGTGAAAATAGAGGGTTTTAAATTTTTTAGAGATATTCTTTTTTATTGCTTCGCTTATTCGAGACAAGGTTCTCTTGAACGGAGCGTATCCTATTTCTATGTTTTTATATTAATATTTTTATTTTTTGGAATTTAATGGTTTTTTATCTAATCTTTCTCTAAAGTTGGGATTTACATTATTTTTTTGTGCTATACTGGCACTACATTGTCTAAAAAAGGGCGAATATTGTATAAAGGAGACATTTCAAAAATGAAACGTATTGTAACAAAACGTAGTTATAAAGTTGGTCTGTGTGCTATGGCTCTTGTTCTTCTGATGAGCACTGCAGGTGGCGTAACTGCTGGTGCACAAGACTATCATGTCACTTCATCTGGAGAACTAAAACCAATGAGCAAGGGAGTGTTTATGAAATTGGAATCGTCATCTACTCCTATTGAGAATACTGGGGTCACTGAGTTGAAATCTATTAATAGTCAGAATGCTGATTCAGCTAATTCGTCTGATTCTTGGTTTTGGAACTTATGGAAGAAATTCAAAACAGTTTTCAAAACATTTATTGAAAAAGGGGTACGTCGTGGTTTCGGTATACAAAGATTATTTGGATTTAAGTAATCAATAATTAAAGTGTTATTCAAATGTTTATAATCTTGTAATATTTAGCGCAATTAATTTATAAACCTTCATATTAAAAAAACTAATACTTTGTAAAAGGAGACATTTCATGAAACGAGCTAATTCAAAACTAGCAGCTTTAACACTCATTACAACTCTTGCAGTTACCTCTGTTATTGGGACAACGGTGCACGCTGATGTTCAAGAAAAAGTTGACCAAGCAGTGTCACGCGGTTACTCTCCAATAACGGAAAAATCTTTAGAAAAAGCACTTCAAGGTCATAATTTAAACAATTTTGCAATAAATGGGGTATTTCCTAAAAATAACAATTTTAAAAATAATGGAATCAATATTACTGGAACGGTTAAAACTTTTCCGAAGTCTTCTGAAAGTCCCTCATGGTTTTGGAACCTTTGGAATCGTTTTAAAACTTTTGTCAAAAATATTTTTAGCTAAGATTTCTATTTTTCGTTGACTTCATATGGATAGGGAACAGTGGTTCATGTGAGCCTTTATTCAAATGAAAAGCGTATGAAATATTGGAAAGATCTAGGCATCTAAACCAGAGATTGTGCAAGAAATTATGTAATAGACCTCACATTTTTTGCGAATGGGATGTTGACACGAATTCCATATTTCTTGAGTCTCGGTTGTAATTTTTCTTAGATAAATTAAAGAGTGAAAAGTTTAGGATATTGTAATTGTTCTAAACTTTTTATATTGCATTGATAAAAAATACAGTCTTTGTATAACAGGTATATTCTTGTATTTTTTAGTGAAAAAAGAAATAAATTGACAAAATTATGGTAAAATATAGGTTGATTTAAAATTAATCATTTAATGAATGGAATGAGTTCGAAGTAAGTCAAGATTGACTAGACATTGTATTTAAAGCAATTCGCAGGAATAAGAGATGGAAGGAGATAGAACATGCAACATCCAGTTGTACGATTTATCTGTAGAACCCTGTTCTATTTTTTTATATTGTTACTACTTTTGTATCTGTATAGTTATTTAGACATTGGACAGGGAGGATTTATCTATAATGAGTTTTAAAGAGGAGAGTATAAAAATGATTAGCAGCATGTTAGAGCGGGTAGAGCATTTTGCAACAGAAAATCCTGACTACCCTGTTTACCATTATCTAGGACAGTTGTATAGTTATGGGGATTTAAAGGCAGATTCAGATTCTTTAGCAGCCCATATTGATAGTTTGGATTTACCAGCAAACTCTCCTGTTCTTGTTTTTGGCGGACAGGAGTACCAGATGTTGGCAATCTTTGTTGCCTTAACCAAGGCTGGTCATCCGTATATCCCTGTAGATAGTCATTCTGCTTTGGATCGGATTGAAGCCATTCTGGAAATAGCAGAGCCGAGTTTGGTGTTTGCGGTAGCAGACTTTCCGCTAGAGACAAGTTTGCCAGTGCTTGGTTTGTCTGAAGTTGAAGCCATTTTTGAGAAGAAATCGACTTATCAGTTGATGCATCCTGTAAGCGGAGATGATACCTACTATATTATCTTCACTTCTGGGACGACGGGTAAACCAAAAGGGGTGCAAATTTCGCATGACAATTTGCTCAGCTTTACTAACTGGATGATAAGTGATAAAGAGTTTGCGCTGCCAGAGCGACCACAAATGTTGGCTCAACCTTCCTATTCGTTTGACTTGTCGGTTATGTATTGGGCTCCGACGCTTGCCCTTGGTGGGACCTTATTTGCTCTACCGAAAGAGTTGACTTTGGATTTTAAGACCTTATTTGCAGCTATTCAAACTTTGCCATTTAAGATTTGGACTTCGACACCATCATTTGTAGATATGGCCTTGCTATCTCGTGAGTTTGATGGGGAACATTTACCAGATTTGACGCATTTCTATTTTGACGGAGAGGAGTTAACTGTAAAAACAGCTCAGAAGCTCCGCGAACGTTTTCCAAAAGCTGTGATTGTTAACGCTTATGGACCGACCGAAGCTACAGTCGCCTTATCAGCAGTTGCCATCACTGATGAGATGCTGGTGAATTATAAACGTTTGCCGATTGGTTATACCAAACCAGACTCGCCAACTTTTATTTTGGGTGAGGATGGTCAAGTAGTACCGAATGGTCAACAGGGGGAAATCGTTGTATCAGGTCCTGCTGTCTCTAAAGGATATTTGAATAATCCTGAGAGAACCGAGGCGGCATTTTTCCAGTTTGACGGCTTACAGGCCTATCATACTGGGGATTTGGGTGTGATGACAGATGAAGGTCTGTTACTCTATGGCGGACGTATGGATTTCCAAATTAAATATAATGGTTATCGTATCGAGTTGGAAGAAGTTGCCCAACACTTAAATAAATCAACCTATATTGAGGCTGCGGTGGCTGTTCCACGTTATAATGCTGACCATAAAGTGCAAAATCTGTTAGCTTATGTTGTCCCTAAAGCAGGGATTATGGAGCAGTTCGATCGAGAGTTGAAGTTAACCAAGGTCATCAAGCAGGAGTTAAAAGAACGGATGATGGATTATATGATGCCTTCGAAGTTTATTTATCGAGACAGTCTTCCTTTGACTGCAAATGGGAAGATTGATATTAAGGGGTTGATCGCTGAGGTGAATGCTCAATGATGGAGTTTTTCAAACAGCTACCTCAGTTAGAGCCTTATGGAAATCCATTGTACTTTTTCTATCTAGTCTTGGCGCTAGTACCAATTTTTATAGGACTCTTTTTTAAAAAACGTTTCCCCTTGTATGAAACAGGTGTTAGTTTAGCCTTCATTGTCTTGATGTTTACAGGTACAAAGACAATGCAATTGCTGTCTTTATTGGCCTATATTATTTGGCAGACAATGTTGATTTTTTTCTACAAGCATTATCGTCAACGGGCAAATCAAAGCTGGGTCTTCTATTTAATCGTGTGTTTAGCTGTTTTTCCGTTGACTTGGGTAAAGTTGGCACCGACTTTTAGTCAGCATGGGGCAATTTTCGGTTTTTTAGGTATTTCTTATTTAACGTTTCGGTCGGTCGGAATGGTGATTGAAATGCGGGACGGTTTACTAACGGAATTTAGTTTGGGAAGTTTTTTGCGATTTTTGCTATTTATGCCAACTATTTCGAGTGGCCCTATTGATCGTTATAGACGGTTTACGGAAGATTACAAACAAATTCCTGAGCGAACTGAGTTATTAAATATGCTCGATCAGACTGTGCATTATATTATGATGGGCTTCTTATATAAGTTTATTCTAGCCTATTTTATCGGGCATACTTTACTGGAGCCTTTAAAGGCAGTAGCCTTGGATCAAGGTGGATGGTTTAACTTACCTACTATTGGAGTTATGTATCTCTATGGTTTTGAATTATTCTTTGACTTTGCAGGCTATTCCATGTTTGCTATAGGTATTTCCAATCTTATGGGTATTCGCTGCCCAATTAACTTTGATCAACCGTTCAAATCGCGTGATCTTAAGGAATTTTGGAATCGATGGCATATCAGCTTATCTTTTTGGTTCCGTGATTTCGTCTTCATGCGTCTGGTTAAGACTTTGTTGAAACATAAGGTTTTCAAAAATCGAAATACGGTATCCAATGTTGCCTATCTGTTAAATATGCTCTTGATGGGCTTGTGGCATGGTGTAACATGGTATTATATTGCATATGGTCTCTTTCATGCTTTGGGATTGATCATCAATGATGCTTGGATTCGTAAGAAGAAATCAATTAATTTAGCTCGAAAAAAAGCTGGGCAAGAACCACTTCCGGATAATCGTTGGACGAGTTTCGCTGGTATGTTTGTGACCTTCCATACGGTCATGTTCTCTTTCTTGATATTTTCAGGATTTTTAGATAAATTGTGGTTCAAGTAGACAATAGGTAACGATTGTATGAATCGTAGAAAGGAATATAAAATGGATGTAAAAGAAACAATATTGAATATTATCGAAGAATTATTTATGGAAGATGTATCTGAAATGATGGATGAAGACCTATTTGATGCGGGTGTTTTAGATAGTATGGGGACTGTAGAACTTATTGTGGAGTTAGAAAGTCGTTTTAATATTACAGTTCCAGTTTCAGAGTTTGGTCGTGAAGATTGGAATACAGCTAACAAAATCATTTCTGGTGTTGTGGAGTTGATGCATGCGTAAGCAATTGTGGCAGATTTTTGGGCCTGTGATTTGTGCAACGTTTTTAGTTATTCTCACGTTGTTGTTTTTCCCGAGTGCTTCTCGGCCAAATTTCAAAGAAGAAAAACAAGATGCAGTAGCATTGTCTTATATTAGTTTTAAGAGCAAATATAAGAAAAATAGGGCTCTGGGAGACAAAAATCATCGTTTTGTTCCTTTCTTTGGGTCAAGTGAGTGGTCGCGTTTTGATAGTATGCATCCATCAGTGTTGGCAGATGCTTATCAGAGAGAGTATACTCCCTATTTGTTAGGACAACGTGGTGCAGCTTCGCTGACACAATATTTTGGCATGCAACAGATTGGGGCACATTTAAAGAATAGTCAGGCTATCTATGTTGTTTCTCCTCAATGGTTTTCACCCAAAGGGGCATCATCTAAGGCATTTGAACAATATTTTAGTAGTGATCAAGCCACTCATTTTCTGCAAACAAGTGCTGGGGATGACTATGATAGATATGCAGCAAAGCGTTTCTTAGAGCTTAAATCAGACTGTAGTTTGACAGGAATGTTTCAAAAAGTAGCTAGTGGTAAGGAATTGTCGAAATGGGATAGAGAGCAGTTGACCTGGCAAGCCTATTTATTAGAAAAGCAAGATGCCTTATTTAGTCGCTTTGCTGATTCTGGTAGTAATTTAGGATTGGTAGAAACGGAAGCGATGAAACTTCCAGAGCCTTTTTCCTATGACCGCTTGAGTAAAGTGGCTAATGAGGACGGGAGTCGTTCTACTCAATCAAATGATTTCCAAATTGATGATAGGTTTTATAGAAATCGTCTTCAGTCAAAAATCAAAAAACTTAAACAATCCCAGACAAAAATATCTTATCTGCAATCACCGGAGTACAATGATTTTCAGCTGGTTTTGAATGAATTTGCTAAACATCAGACTGATGTGCTATTTGTAATTCCCCCGGTTAATGAACGTTGGATGAACTACACTGGTCTCAATAAAGATATGTATCGGGCAACAGTAGCAAAGATTAAGTACCAGTTGACCAGTCAAGGTTTTAATCATATTGCTGATTTGTCGGAGCAGGGGGGGATAGATTATTTTATGCAAGATACGATTCACATCGGTTGGCAAGGCTGGCTGGAGCTTGATAAGTATATTCACCCATTCTTGACAGAACAACAAGCACCTGTTCATTATCAGCTAAAAAAAGAATTCCTAACTTCCGAATGGGCTACATATAAGGGAGATTTTAACCTATTTTTGAAATAGTTAGATACAGTTATAATAAAAAGCAAGAAGGCTTTGAATTAGGAAGTCTCCTTGCTTTTTTTTGTTCTTTTACTGTAATAAACTGAATGATTATATATCTTCTCCCAACAAACTGTGGTTGGCTTTGCGGAAGCGAATAACATGATAGGCAATCATAGCGTGTGAGAGCAGGTTTAAGATAACAAATAGTAGGATATTTGAATGACCATCCAGCAATAAGGCAACATTTTCAATTAGTAAAATGAGAGCATAGATGAACAGCCCTCTCCTGCCAACTTGATGGACTTGTTGATTATAGAAGGAGGTCGAAAGGATACCACTATAGAAGATAAGGTTTCCTACAATCAGCATGGGCAAGGCCAAATCATTATGATGACTAGAGAAAAGCTCCATTGCCACTGTGAAGAAATTCAAGCTAAGAACAATCACCAAGTGAGCGTATAGCAGAACAGTCGCATCTGCCTTGCGGTGATGGTCGATAGTGAGATAGGTCTGAGAAATATAGAAGATGAACAGAGTCGCCATTGCGAAGAAGAGGAGGATTCCTTCCAAAGGAAGTTCTAGAAGCGGGTAATTTTTGATAATAGCGATGACGGTCTCACCGAAAGTGATAATGGTAATCAGCTGGCAACGTTCCACCATGTGTGGGAAGTTGATGGGGTCATGACTCATTCTCTTTTGGAAGAAGAAGGAAATCAAGAAGGGAATAATATAGACAATCAGCATCCGTTCATCATTGGTCCATAGCTTGAAGATGACCAACAAGGTTGCAATTGCAAAGGACGCAATGTATGTCGCCAGCATCTGCAAGGTTGCCTTGATGTCCTCATTAAAGCCAATCCGTCGACCTCTTAGGTAATATTGCACGAAAATCAAAACGTATGACAAGGTCAGAAAGGCATTGAAGGGCAGAGCTGTTTTTTCAAAATCATTGCTGAAGTTGAGTGACATGTTACCAATCAGATACATGGATGGAATAATGGTGAAAATATCCAGAAAATCTCGTTCGCCATACTTATTCAGATAAATGGTCTCATTCATCCACAAGGTCATAATAATCAGATTGGCGATGATAAAGGTGACAATCTCCTTAAAACCGATGTGGTCCCCATGCAGCAAGCCCGTCAGTGAGGAAGTGGCTAATACAAAGACCAAATCATAAAACAATTCATAGTTGGATACACGTTTTGCCTTTATTTCAGACATAAAATTCTCCTTTTCTAAAAATCTGAACCATTATATCATACGTGAAGGTGAGGGAGCAAACCAGTTATTCTTGGAACTGATTTTCTGATAATCGTGGAAAAAATCTGTAGGAGCTATTTAATTGTTGTTTCATTAGTGGATGATAACTTGTTTATAATAGCACGATTTACTCATTTTATGGTATAATATCTAAGTCGCAATCACTAAACAGCGCAGGTTGGGAGGTGAGACTTTATGCGTATACTCTTTGAACTTGTCCTGCTACCCTTGTTAGTATCCATATTAGCAAACGTGATTTCGGAATGGCTAATCCGATTAGCGGACAAATGCGACAAATACAAACAATAGCCTGCGTGCCTTGAGCAAGCACAAAAAAACACCCACGGCGGCCACCTTGGGTGTTTTCTTTATGCGCTTATCTCTTTGAACTTTTAAGCACTCAAAGTATAACACATTTTTCTTTAGTTTTCAAGTGTCCAGTCCAAATCAGGGCCGACTGGTACAACACAGTAAATTCCCAAAGTAAGTTCTAGTCTGTCTTAAAAACTGGAAACTGGAATGAGACAAAGAAATAAGGTAGAACTTACTATGGGACAAGTTGGTAACCGACAATGAAAAACAAACACTTAACTCT
>NZ_JAOTGC010000015.1:0-52337 GCF_044427445.1 Streptococcus sp. 2020WUSS084
GCGTTAATACTATCAAATAAGTGAGATTTGATCTGGTCAAGCATGATTTGGTTCCTTTTATTTTTAGTGTAACATAAAAAACTAACCTACCACAAAATGTGATAGGTTAGTTAACTTAATGACATTGGGGTATACCCTTCCTTTATTATATTCATAATAAAGGAATACCATCAGCCCTTCACAAATTTTCAGCTGAAAGGTAGATCTAATAATGAAGCAAGAACTGGAGCAACTTTTGGCACAAAATGACACTTTTATGGTGGAAGGTGTGCTCAATAAAAATAAACTGGCAGAGCTGGCGAGGCAATACAATCCTGAACTCCTTAATATATTGATGAGCAATAATAAAATTTCCAAGTATTTCTTTTCTACTCTAGATACTGGCGTTCTTGTCTTCAAGAAAGACGTCTTTTTGCAGTTTTTGAATAATAAGGAGTTTCTCCCTGATAGCTTTACCGCCTACAAGACTAAAATCGGTTTGGCGACCGGTGACAAGTACCTATCAGAAAATCAGAAAGTTGTCCTGAATTTTCCATACAAAGATTGTGTGCTAGAGGGTGGACAGACTAAGGATGATGCCAAACGTCAGGAGATTTTCTTTAACGAGACACTCGCACCGACTGAAATCAATCGTCTTTTGGATGATAAGGTTTTAACCAATTTCAAACGCTATGATGAAACTGGTGAGCATGAAGTAGAAGAACTCAGTGATACCGATAATCTCATCATCAAAGGTAATAACCTCATTGCCCTTCACAGCCTCAAGAAACGCTTTGCAGGGAAAATTGATGTTATTTATATAGATCCCCCCTTCAACACAGGTGGAGATAGCTTCAAGTATAATGATAGCTTTAACCATTCTACTTGGCTAACCTTTATGAAGAATCGCTTAAATATTGCAAGGGAGTTGCTTTCGCCGACAGGAAATATTTTCATTCATATAGATATCAATGAATCTCATTATTTAAAAGTTCTCTGTGATGAAATTTTTAAAAAAGAAAATTTTGTAGAGGAAATAATTTGGTCATACGGCTCAGCATCTGGGGGTAGAGCAAAAGGAGCTAAGCCTGTAAATATTCACGATTATATTTTACATTACGCAAAATCCTACAATAATCGTAAGCAGTATAAGGTTTATACGGAATATGATGAAAAATACATAAAAGACTGGTTTAAATTCGATGATGGTGATGGTAGAATTTATCGTCGTCGTCATAGAGGAGTTGATGAGAATGGTGAAGCAATTTGGGAGAAACAATATTTAGACTCATCGAAGGGAGTGCCATTGACTACTGTGTGGAAGGATATTCCTCAAATATATGCAAATCCCCAAGCATATAAGGAGTCGAATCGTGCTACGTCAGAAATTGAATTTGATTTTGATAATTCAGGTCAAAAACCTGAGAAACTTCTGAAACGTATTTTAGAGATGTGCTCGTCTGATGGAGATATAATTCTTGATTTCTTTATGGGAACTGGGACTACATTAGCAACCGCATTAAAAACCAACAGGCAATTTATAGGCGTTGAGCAGATGGAAAGTCAGATAGAAATTACGAAAAATAGATTAAATGCTGCAATAAGAGGAAAAGTATCTGGTATAAGTTATGAGTTGAACTGGTCTGGCGGTGGTAGCTTTGTCTACGCTGAACTGAAAAACGACGCTCAAGATTTCAAAAATGCGATTTTTGAGGCGACAACAACGGAAGAATTATTAGAACTGTTTGAGCTTGCGAAAAAATCTTCCTTCTTATCCTACCGCATCGACCCTAAAAAGTTGAAAAAGAATGAGTTTTGTCAACTTTCTTTGGCAGAACAAAAGCAAATCTTGTCTGAAATCATTGATAACAATAACCTCTATGTGAATTATTCTGATATTGATGATAGTGATTATCAGATTTCTGCTGAGGATAAGAAGCTCAATCACGCTTTCTACGGAAAGGAAAAGTAAGCCATGATATTTATTTACGAAACCTATGATACAGTCAGTCGGTCTGGCTTTAAGGATTTTCGGACAGATTTGCCAGATTACCTCACGAAAAATTTGAAGTACCCCTTACGACCTTATCAGCAGGAGGCTATCGGACGTTATCTTCACTACAAAACGGATAATAATCGAGTGATTCCAGAGCAAGTTCTCTACAATATGGCAACTGGTTCCGGTAAAACGCTCTTGATGGCGGCGATTATCTTGGAGAAGTACCAGCAAGGTGAGCGAAATTTCATTTTCTTTGTGAACAACGATAATATCCTGACGAAAACAAGGGATAACTTCTTAGAAAGTGCTTCTGGTAAGTATCTTTTTGCGGAAAAGATTGTCATGGACGGACGAATCGTGACAGTGCGTGAAGTGACGGATTTTTCAGATAGCCGTGATGATAGTATTAACATCGTCTTTACTACTATCCAAAAGCTTCACCAAGACCTTAATACTCCGAGAGAAAATCGCCTCTCCTATGAGCAGTTTAAGGATATTTCGGTTGTCATGCTGGCGGATGAAGCTCACCACTTGAACGCTGGTTTGAGTAAGTCGGAGAAAGATGACAATACCAGTTGGACTAGTACGATTGAAATGATTCAAAAGACTGCTAAAAAGTCCAGTATCTTTGAGTTTACTGCAACGATTGACCTGACCAATCCAATCTTAGCACAAAAGTACGAAAAGTCTTTACTTTTTAAGTATGACCTGAAAGAGTTTCGACTGGACAAGTATTCGAAAGACGTCCTCTTTCATTTGGTGGATGGTGATGTCAATCATCGCATGCTTCAGGCAATCATCATCAGTCAGTACCGCAAGAAAATCGCTTTGAAAAACGGAATTAACTTAAAACCATTGGTCATGTTTAAGTCGCAGAAAATTGCAGAAAGTCAAGAAAATTTGGATGCGTTTTTGGGGTTGCTAGACAACCTTTCTTTAGAAGATATTCAAGCACAGCGAGAGCTGGTCTTAGAAATGGATGAAAAGTTCAGTATTTTGAAAAAGGCATTTTCTTATTTCGAGACAGTTGGGATTTCAGATACTGACTTGGTGGCGGAACTTCAGGAGGATTTCCGCAAAGAACGCTTGCTATTGGTGGATGGGAAAAACAAGAACAAGGATAGCCTGAACCTCCTCAACACCTTGGAGCAGCCAAGTAATGAAATCCGAGCGATTTTTGCCGTCGATATGCTAAATGAAGGCTGGGACGTTCTTAATCTTTTCGATATTGTACGCCTCTACGATACCCGTGATGGGAAAACAATGAAAAATGGATTTGTTCCTGGAAAAACGACCAACACAGAGAAACAGCTGATTGGTCGCGGTGCTCGTTATTTTCCATTTGTGATTGGTGATAATCTGGAAGAGAAGTATATTCGGAAGTTTGATGATAATGAAAATAATGAGCTTCGTGTCATTGAGCAACTGCATTATCACTCTGCGAATAACCCTCGTTATATTTCAGAACTAAAGCAGGTTTTGCGTGAATCTGGGATTTTCGATGACCAAAATCTTGAGGAACGAGAACTTAAACTCAAGGAATCTTTCAAGAAGACGCGGACTTATACTGATGGTGTTGTTTGGATGAATAGGCGGCTTTCATATGAGCAAATTCTTGGAGAGCGACAAGAAAGTCTATTCGACACGTCCTTTATTCCAAAGTCTTTTGAAGTTAAATTGCCAACTCAAGGCGTTCGAGACATTGAAGCTTTTGACGAAGCGACTTACGTTTCAGATAGTTTAGAAGCTCTTACGTTCAAATTCAGCAGAGTTATTGGCGACAATATCGCCAGAACGGCTATTAACCGTAATAAGAAATTTTCGTTTGATAATCTCCAAAAAGCCTTTGTAGCACTTGGAAGTGTATCAGCTTTTATTGGTATGCTCGCAGATATTGATATTCGGGTTGAATCTCAATATCAAATGATGTCTGATTTGACGCCAGATGATAAACTTTATATCACGGAAAAACTGCTCCATCATATTGAAAAAGATTTGATTGCGACCGAGGAGCGCTTCTTCGGTTCAGAAAAATTCGAACAATACAAAATAAAGGACTTGTTTGAAGATAATATCTTGCGAAAATACACCATCAATCATCAAAGTCAGGCAGAGTTTGGTTTATCACAGAAAAATCCAGCCGAAACGCAATATTTTGAAGACTTGGATAATCTAGACTGGTACGCTTATGATGACAACTTCGGCACAAGTGAGGAAAAACTTCTCGTTCGCCTGATTAAAGATTTAATGGTTGAACTTGAAGAAAAATGGACGGATATTTACCTGCTTCGAAATGAAAAAGCTGTAAAGATTTATAGTTTTGATAGGGGGCAAGCCTTTGAACCAGACTTTCTCATGTTTGCCAACGACAAAAATACAGGAAATGTTTCGTGGCAGATTTTCATTGAACCGAAAGGGAGCCAGTTCTTGGATTCTGATAATACTTTCAAAAATAGCAAGGAAGGCTGGAAACAAGAGTTCTTGCATCAGATTTCCGAGCGAGACGAGGCGAGAACACTGGTTGATGATGACCGCTATCGTATTGTCGGATTGCCGTTCTTTAATGAGGTGGTAAGCAAGGATGAGGTTAGGGAAGAATTACGGAGGTTGTAATTAGTATGTCGAAACTTCAGAGACAACTCCATGAGGAAGTAAAGAAATTTATTGTTAATGTTTCTTGGACTCATAAAATTCAAATTATATATTCGGATATATTAGCAAGTTATGCAAAATGGGTTCGTGTGGTAAATTTACTTCTTTCTGCTATTGTTTCATCGGGTTTAATTTATATTTTATTGAGTGATGAATACTGGGCAAAAGTTGTGACAGCATTTGTTTCTATATGCGTCACTGTTCTAACTGCCCTAAAAAAAGAGTTTGATTTTGAAGGAGCTAGCGAAAGAATGAAACGGGACGCAAATATACTCTGGGAACTTAGAGAAAAAGCTACGCATTTATTGTATGTTTTAACCTACAACACGGATAGTTCAGATTCTGTCGCAGAAGAATTCAACAAATTAGTTGAAACTAGAAATATGAAAATGCCTGAGCTCGCTAATGCTCCACAAAAAGTTGTTGATAAAGCTGGAAAATTCTTGAAATCAAGAAGAGACGATGATTTTGAGGAAGATTATAAGTACTTAATTCCTAACAAGCTTAAAGATATTTTAGAGGAGGAGTAGTTTGAGTTTAGCTGAACATTTTAAAGATTTTTGTGAAGAAGAGCTTCCTATTGAAGAATCGGAGTTCGATAAGTGGTGTGGTCGATTAAAGAAAATTACAAAAAAACTTAACAAAAAATACTATCCTGAAGATGATTTTGAGGATATTGAGAGTGAGAACTGTTACATTGTTGGTAGTGTTGGTCGTGGAACTGCTATTGCAAAGACGAGTGATTTCGACTGTATTTTTAAACTACCTCAAGAAGTTTACGATAAATTTAATAATCATTCTGGCAATGGGCAATCTAAGCTGTTACAAGAAGTTAAAAATGAGATAGCTCTGAGCTATCCTTCGACTAAAATAAAAGGAGATGGACAGGTAGTTTCTATTACTTTTACGTCTTCTCCTGCTGGGACAATTGAGCTAGTGCCAGCTTTTGAGCAAGATAATGGGGATTTTAAGCATCCAGACACGCATGATGGCGGTTCGTGGAAGCTAACAAAACCAACGCCTGAAATATCTGAATGTAATCGCTTGAAGGATGAAACTGAGGGGCATTTTATTAATTTTTGTAGACTATTACGAAAATGGAAAAATAAAAACGGCTTTGTATTTAAAGGTTTACTCATTGATACAATGGTTTCAAAATATCTCGAAGATGAAAATATAAACTTGATTAGATACTCTGACTACGAGGAGTTAATACCAGAATTATTTAAGTTTTTGTCTGAGCAAGATAAGGAGCGAAGTTACTGGTTCGCATTAGGTAGTAATCAACAGATAGAAAATAGTGATAACGGTAAGTTTATCACTAAGGCTAAAAAGACATATAATCTATTGAAAGACTCAACCAGTCTAATTAAAGATTATAGAGCGATATTCGGAAATCAATTTGCCAAATCGGATTCTTTTGTATCTAATATGATAGCTCCCGAAGAGCAATTCATTGAAGATATGTTCCCGATTCATATTCGATATAATCTGGAATTGGATTGCGACGTCACACAAAAAGGGTTTCGAAAATATACTTTGCGAAATATTCTTAGTAGAGGTTTTAAGCTGAAAGATAAAAAGAGTTTAGATTTTTATATACTAAACACGAATATTCCGAGCACCTTAAGTGGCGTTGAATTTTTCTGGAAAGTAAGGAATGTTGGGGTCGAGGCGATTAAACGAGGTCGTGAACGAGGGCAAATAATTAAAGGTGGTACCAAAAAGCACGAAAACACAGAATTCAAAGGAATGCATTATGTTGAGTGTTATGCTATTCATGAAGGAGTAGTTATTGCGAGAGGAAGGATTGAAGTTCCGATTGATCCATATTCTAAAATACATAGTATTTAACTTAGAATTGAGCTAAACTTTATCCTAGAAGAGTTAAAGAAAGCGAACAACTTTAAAAATTGGACAGTTGTTTGAGCTGTGGTATAATTATTTCATGAATGACTTCAAAGGAGGACAAGATGACAAAACTTAAAGAGCAGGTTGGGATTAAGGCGGCGGAATTTGTGACGGACGGGATGATTGTTGGGCTAGGAACTGGTTCGACGGCATACTATTTCGTGCAGGAGATTGGCCGCCGGGTTGCAGAAGAAGGGCTACAGATCACAGGCGTAACGACCTCTCATGCCACGGCTGAGCACGCTGCGTCCCTTGGGATTCCCCTAAAAAATATCGACGAAGTCGAGTATGTGGACCTGACGGTAGATGGGGCTGACGAGGTGGATGGTGCCTTCAATGGTATAAAGGGTGGCGGTGCTGCACTGCTCATGGAGAAGGTAGTTGCAGTCAATAGTAAGGACTGCATCTGGATTGTCGATGAGTCTAAGGTGGTAGATACCCTAGGTGCCTTTAAGTTGCCAGTGGAAGTCGTGCAGTACGGTGCGGAAAATCTTTTCCGATTATTTGAGAAAAAAGGGTATCGTCCAAGTTTTCGTATGCGTAATGGAGAAAAACATATCACGGATATGCAGAACTTTATCATTGACCTTGATTTGCGCAGAATAGAAGATACATATGCATTGGCGGAAGAATTGGATCGGACCGTCGGTGTTGTAGAACACGGTCTCTTTATTGGATTGATTTCCAAGGTAATTGTTGGTACACCAGAAGGACCGAACATCATCGAAAAGAAATAAATTGAAAACGCTTCTCATTTTGGTACAATGAGAGGCTTTTTTATGGTATAATGAAAACACGAACGTTTAGACTCTTCAAAAATCTATCCCCTTACCTCGTAGCAGTCAGACGATAGGTACTGAAAAAGCGATAGCTGAACAGCAGGCAGTGAAGCGAGTAACAGTATCTAGTTTTGATGGTTAGGAAGTTTGATACCGAGAGCTGTGACTGTATAAGTATTGCACCCCATTAAAATGTTTAGATGTGGTAACGATAATTTCCAGTCTAGCAACTTGGTTGGACGCTGATTTTGGTTGAATCTAACTATATCAAATAAAGGAGACAATTATGCCTAAATTTAAACGTGTTCACTTGGTAGTTATGGACTCTGTCGGAATCGGCGCAGCACCAGACTCAGATAAATTTTTCAATGCGGGTGTAGCAGATGCAGAATCTGATACTCTCGGTCACATTTCTGAAAAAGCTGGGCTTGAGGTACCTAATATGACCAAGATTGGTCTTGGAAATATCCCTCGAGATACAGCACTTGCGACAGTTCCTGCTGAAAGCCATCCAACTGGTTACGTGACCAAGTTGGAAGAAGTATCGCTTGGTAAGGATACCATGACTGGACACTGGGAAATTATGGGTCTCAATATTACTGAGCCATTTGATACATTCTGGGATGGTTTCCCTGAAGAGATTTTGACAAAAATCGAAGAATTCTCAGGTCGTAAAATCATCCGCGAAGCAAACAAGCCGTATTCAGGTACAGCTGTCATTGATGACTTTGCCCCTCGCCAAATGGAAACAGGAGAGTTGATCGTCTATACCTCCGCAGACCCTGTGCTTCAGATTGCAGCCCATGAAGACATTATTCCACTTGATGAGTTGTATCGTATCTGTGAATACGCTCGTTCCATTACCCTTGAACGCCCAGCTCTTCTAGGCCGTATCATCGCCCGTCCATACGTTGGTGAGCCAGGCAATTTCTCACGAACTGCCAACCGTCACGACTATGCAGTATCACCGTTTGAAGCAACAGTACTCAACAAACTGGCAGATGCGGGTGTACCAACTTACTCAGTTGGTAAAATCAGTGATATTTTCAATGGTTCAGGTATTACAAATGATATGGGGCACACCAAGTCCAACAAGCACGGTGTCGATGTGTTGATTGATACTCTGAAGTTATCAGACTTCGAGGAAGGTTTCTCCTTCACAAACTTAGTTGACTTTGATGCTGTGTATGGTCACCGTCGCAATATTGAAGGCTACCGCGATTGTTTACAAGAGTTTGATGCACGTATTCCAGAGATTATTGACAATATGCGTGAAGATGATCTACTCTTGATTACTGCAGACCACGGCAATGATCCATCCTATGCTGGAACAGACCACACACGTGAATATGTGCCACTCTTGGCATACAGCAAAGCTTTCAAAGGTAGCGGTGTCTTGCCAGTAGGTCATTTTGCGGACATTTCAGCAACCGTTGCGGAAAACTTCGGAGTGGATACAGCCATGATTGGCGCGAGCTTCTTGTCACAATTGGTTTAATGGATAAGCTAACGGTCTATTACAATCCTGACTGTAGTAAGTGTAAAAAATTAAGAATATTGCTGTCCAGCCAGGATATGGAAGTTAAGTGGGTTAATTATTTGGAAACGCCATTAAGGGGAGCTGAATTGGCAGCTCTCTTGGAAAAAATGGGCAGTCAACCTTCAGCAGTTACTCGATTGAAGGAAGAAGAACGACTAGCCTTGTCAGAAGAAGAAATCTTTGAGCGTTTAGTTAAAGAGCCTGCCTTGCTCAATCGCCCCATTATCGAGCGAGAGCAGACAGCCTTCCTCTGTCGTCCGCTTGAAATCATTAAAGAAAAAATGCCAGAATATGACTGGTCGGATTATTTATAAAAGGAGAAAATATGAGTTTACTTGCAAAAATCATTGAAACAAAAACGTTCTTGGAAGAAAAAGGTTTGGTAAAACCTGAATTCGGTTTGATTTTGGGATCAGGATTGGGCGAATTGGCCCAAGAAGTTGAAAATGCCATTGTCATCGACTATGCAGATATTCCAAACTGGGGTAAATCAACAGTTGTTGGTCATGCTGGTAAGTTGGTTTACGGTGATTTGGCAGGTCGCAAGGTTTTGGCTCTTCAAGGTCGATTCCACTTCTACGAAGGCAATCCTATGGAGGTCGTGACTTTCCCAGTCCGTGTCATGAAAGCTCTTGGTTGTGAAGGCGTGATTGTTACTAATGCCGCAGGTGGTATTGGCTACGGTCCAGGTACCCTTATGGCCATTACAGACCACATCAACATGACTGGCCAAAATCCATTGATTGGCGAAAACTTGGAAGAATTTGGTCCACGTTTCCCAGATATGTCCAATGCCTACACTAAAGAATACCGTGAAAAAGCCCATGCCGTTGCGGAAAAATTGGGTATCAAGTTGGATGATGGTGTCTATCTCGGTGTGACAGGCCCTACCTATGAAACACCTGCTGAAATCTTGGCCTTCAAGACCATGGGGGCCCACGCAGTCGGTATGTCAACAGTACCAGAAGTTATCGTGGCAGCTCACTCAGGTATGAAAGTCTTGGGTATTTCTGCTATCACAAACTTTGCGGCTGGCTTCCAATCTGAACTCAATCACGAAGAAGTTGTAGAAGTAACCGAGCAAATCAAGGGCAACTTCAAGGGCTTGGTGAAAGCTATCTTGGCTGAGTTGTAAGCATTCGAAAATAGAACAAAGAGGTACATTACATGTCTATCCATATTTCCGCAAAACCAGGCGAAATCGCTGATAAGATTTTGCTTCCT
This sequence comes from Streptococcus sp. 2020WUSS084, assembly GCF_044427445.1. Taxonomy (NCBI): domain Bacteria; kingdom Bacillati; phylum Bacillota; class Bacilli; order Lactobacillales; family Streptococcaceae; genus Streptococcus; species Streptococcus sp. 2020WUSS084. Next base: position 10,085 of record NZ_JAOTGC010000015.1, read on the forward strand.
GGTGATCCGCTTCGTGCTAAATTTATCGCTGAAAACTTCCTTGAAGATGCAGTTTGCTTCAACGAAGTTCGTAATATGTTCGGCTACACAGGTACCTACAAGGGTCATCGTGTCTCTGTCATGGGAACAGGTATGGGAATGCCATCCATCTCTATCTACGCCCATGAATTGATTAACGAATATGGTGTGAAAAAACTAATTCGTGTGGGAACAGCAGGTTCTTTGAACGAGGATGTCCATGTCCGCGAATTGGTCTTGGCTCAGGCAGCTGCGACCAACTCTCGTATGATTAATATTGACTGGCCAGAGTACGATTTGCCACAAATCGCTGATTTTGATCTTTTAGATAAGGCTTATCATATCGCCAAAGAACTCAACATGACAACGCATGTTGGCAATGTTTTATCATCAGATAGTTTCTATTCTCCAAAATTGTTTAGTCGCAACTTAGAATTAGGTCAACTAGGTGTCAAGGCTGTAGAAATGGAAGCAGCTGCACTTTATTACCTAGGTGCTAAGTTTGGCGTTCAAACGCTTGCCATTATGACGATTTCAGATAGCTTGGTTAATCCAGAGGAAGACACCACAGCAGAAGAGCGTCAAAATACTTTCACGGATATGATGAAAGTTGGTTTGGAAACTCTGATTGCAGAATAATTAAGAATAATTCTGATTGTAGTAACCTGCAATCGTTTAAAAGACGAACTAATTTCTATTTGTACGGAAGTTGGCTTGTCTTTTTTTTATAAATAGGGTATAATTAAGAAAACGTTTACAAAGGTAAAGCGAAACCTTTCTGAATGATTACATTAATATATTTAGGAGAGCCCTCATGATTAATTTACAAAATTTTGTTCAGTCTATGTATGCCAAACGCATTGAAGATTGTACAGACCAAGAACTCTATTACGCCTTGCTTGCTTTTACAAAACAGCAGAGTGAAGCTAAGTATACAAATGACCAAAAGAAAAAGGTCTACTATATTTCAGCAGAGTTCTTAATTGGTAAGCTCTTGTCTAATAATTTAATCAACCTTGGTCTTTATGATGAGGTTAAAAGCCAGTTGGTGGCGGCTGGTAAGGATTTGATTGCTATTGAAGACATGGAGCTTGAACCGTCTCTTGGTAATGGAGGTTTGGGGCGCTTGGCTGCCTGCTTCCTTGATTCAATTGCTAGTCTAGGTCTTAACGGTGATGGGGTCGGCTTGAATTATCACTTTGGACTGTTTAGACAATTATTCGAATACCATCAGCAGTCTGCTGTGCCAAACGAGTGGATTACACCACGTTCATGGTTAACAGAGTCACCGATTTCTTATCAGGTGCCATTTGCTAACTTTACCTTGACATCTAAGTTGTACGACATCGATGTACCTGGTTATAAAATGGAACGCAAGAATCGACTTCGCTTGTTTGACCTTGGTTCAGTTGATGACAATATCATTTATGATGGAATAGAATTTGATAAGGAAGATATTTTCCGAAACTTGACCCTCTTCCTCTATCCAGATGATTCGACCGATGAAGGAAAAGTTCTCCGCATCTTCCAGCAGTATTTCATGGTCTCTAACGCTGCGCAACTATTGATTGACGAAGCGGTTGCTAAGGGGTCAAACTTACATGACCTACCTGATTATGCCGTTGTTCAAATCAATGATACTCACCCATCACTTGTTATTCCAGAATTAATTCGCCTTTTGGAGCTTCGTGGTATTTCGTTTGATGAGGCAGTTGAAATTGTTAAGAAAATGACTGCTTATACCAACCATACCATCTTGTCAGAGGCGCTGGAAAAATGGCCGCTTGATTTTCTGAACTATGTGGTTCCGCACTTGGTACCGTTCATCGTAGAATTGGATCGTCGTGCCAAAGAAGTGAAGGATGATCCTGCTGTCAATATCATCGATGAACATGGCCGTGTTCACATGGCACACATGGATATTCATTATGGTTATTCCATCAACGGGGTGGCGGCACTTCATACAGAGATTTTGAAAACTTCAGAGTTGAAAGCTTTCTATGAGCTATATCCTGAAAAATTCAATAATAAGACAAATGGGATTACCTTCCGTCGCTGGCTCATGCATGCTAATCCAAGTTTGGCAAGCTACCTGGACGGCCTACTTGGACATGGTTACCATCACGATGCAAGTGAACTCGAAAAGCTGTTGGATTACAAAAATGATAAGGAATTGAAATCTTGGCTGGAAAAGACAAAGCAGCATAATAAACGCAAATTGCAGCGCCATATTGCCAAGACACAAGGTGTTCATGTTAATCCAGAATCCATCTTTGATGTACAAATCAAGCGAATGCACGAGTACAAGCGTCAGCAGATGAATGTTCTTTATGTTATCCATAAGTATCTGGATATTAAAGCAGGCAACATCCCTACCCGCCCATTAACAGTTTTCTTTGGTGGAAAGGCTGCTCCTGCTTACACAACCGCACAGGACATCATTCATTTGATTTTGGTATTGTCACAGGTGATTAAAAATGATCCTGATGTGGCGCCACACTTGCAACTCGTTATGATTGAAAACTATAACGTAACCGAGGCGAGTTATATTATTCCAGCGGCAGATATTTCAGAGCAAATTTCCCTTGCATCCAAAGAAGCTTCTGGTACAGGTAACATGAAATTCATGCTCAACGGAGCCTTGACCATCGGTACAGATGATGGGGCCAATGTGGAAATTCATGAGTTGGTAGGTGATGAAAATATTTATATCTTTGGTCAAGATAGCCAAACAGTTATCGAACACTATGCAAATGGGACCTACCATCCATATTCCTTCTACGAACGTGACGCTATCCGTCCATTGATTGATTTCATCACATCTGATACCATTCGTCATGCTGGTGGAATCGATGAGCGTCTCTGGCGTTTGCAGGACAACCTTAAGCACAATGACCACTTCATGACCTTGCTTGATTTGGAAGATTATATCTCGACTAAAGAGCAGATGTTAGCAGACTACGAAGATCGCGACAGCTGGTTGGAAAAAGTCATCGTCAACATCGCTAAAGCAGGTTTCTTCTCGTCAGACCGTACTATTCAACAGTACAACGAAGACATCTGGCATTTGGAAGTTAAGTAAGCTAATACTCTTCGAAAATCAAAATTATCCGTTGTCAAGAGCCTAGATGAACTTCAGTTCTATCGTCGGCTTCGTTTCCTAGGCTACTTTTGATTTTCATTGAGTATAAATAAACTAAAAATGACCTTGCGGGGTCATTTTTTCTGTATTCTATTTTTAAAAGATTGAGCCATTTCGGATTGTCCCAAGAAGTTTCCAAGGGCAAAGCCAGAAGTGTTAAGCAAGATGTCGCCAAGGTCAAAGAAGCCCAGTGAAAAGAAGAATTGACAAGCTTCAACCAGTAAAATAGCACCTACAAAGAGAGAAAGTTTTTTCTAAGAAAATGAAAAAAGCAACCCAAGTGGTAAAAAGAGTAAGAGGTTAAAAACCAATATAGTAGGATTGAGAAATAGGTCTTGTGAAAAAGTGCTAAGGAGATCCCAGTTGACACCTCTGACGCCCATGCTTTTGAAAAAGAGAAGATAGACTAGCAGAAGCCCGTAGCAAGCGTAGAAAAACCAAAGTGTCAGTCGCGAAATATGGGGCTTATAGACAAGTCGAAATAGGGTAAAGCAAAATCCGGTCATTAACAGGATTGCGGCAAGTGTCGGCCAAAAATCAACCGTCATGAATATGGCCGTGAACTGGTAAAAAAGAAAGGTCATAAAGAGCCAACGGCAGAATAAGAATGATAAGATAGCGTTGATGACATCATAGAATCGTTCTTTGTTCATGATTTAATCCCTTTTGTAGATTTTGTAAGTTTACTATATTATATCATTGTTTTGAGGGGGAAGTGATGGCTGTAAAAAATATTTTTATAGACAGTGTGCTATAATAGTTGGTATGAAAAAACGACCGACATCTGCCTATATCCACATTCCATTTTGCACCCAGATTTGTTACTACTGTGATTTTTCCAAGGTCTTTATTAAGAACCAGCCTGTTGACGAGTATTTGACAGCCCTAATGGAAGAGGTCAAGTTTTACGACCTTCCAGCCCTCAAGACCCTCTACATCGGAGGCGGAACACCGTCGGCTCTCTCAGCAGAACAGCTAGATTATCTCCTGACCAATCTGGAGGATTTGTTGGACTTGTCGCAACTGGAAGAATTTACCATTGAGGCCAATCCAGGTGACTTGAGGGCGGATAAGATTGCGGTTCTGAAAAAGTCCAAGTGCAATCGGGTATCGCTGGGGGTCCAGACCTTTGACGACCGTATGTTGAAAAAAATCGGTCGTAGCCACAACCAGGCCCAGATTTATGAAACCATTGCAGCCCTCAAGGAAGCGGGTTTTCACAATATTTCCATTGACCTGATTTATGCCCTGCCTGGTCAGACCATGGAGCAGGTGGTGGACAATGTCGCCAAGGCCTTGGAGCTGGACATTCCCCACATGAGCCTCTATAGCTTGATTTTGGAGAACCACACGGTCTTCATGAACCGCCAACGCCGTGGCAACCTGCATCTGCCCAACGAAGATGTGGAGTCGGATATGTTCGACTACATCCTACAAGAGCTGGAGAAAAACGGCTTCGAGCACTACGAAATCTCCAACTTCACCAAACCTGGTTTTGAGAGTCGCCACAACCTCATGTACTGGGACAACTCGGAGTACTATGGTCTAGGAGCTGGAGCATCTGGCTACATCGACGGCATGCGCTACCGCAACCGTGGCCCCATCCAGCACTACCTCAAATCCATCCGCGAAAAAGGCCATTCCCGCTTACACGAAGAATTCCTCAGCCAGACCGAGCAGATGGAAGAAGAGATGTTTCTGGGCCTACGGAAAAAAACTGGCGTGTCCATTGAGCGATTCGAGGAAAAGTTTGGCATTTCCTTTGAAGACCGCTACGGTCAGGTGGTCAGGGACTTGAAAAATGAAGGTCTTTTGCAAGAAGAAGACCGTTGGCTTCGGATGACGAAAAAGGGATTGTTTCTGGGCGATACAGTTGCCGAGCGTTTCATTATAGAAGATTAGAAAGAGGACACAATGGGACTAAGCTACCAAGAAGAGTTCACCATTCCTTTTGATATGGTGGATGTTAAACAAGAAATCAAACTGCCTGACTTTATTTCCTACTGTCTTGGTGTGTCAGGTCGGCAGTCGGAAGAACTGGGGCGCAGTGACCTCTATGTTTTTCAGGAATTTGGCTTGATTTGGGTGGTGACTGATTATGAACTAACTATTCAAAGCTTGCCTAAGTACAATGAAACCATCACGATAAAAACAGAAGCGGTTGCCTACAACAAGTTTTTCTGTCATCGGATGTTCTATATTTACGATGAGGCGGGCAATCTTTTGCTGGACATTCTCTGCTATTTTGTCCTGATTGATTTTGAGACTCGCAAGGTGGCACCTGTGCCAGAAGATTTGATTGCCCCTTATCAGTCTGAGCAGGTCAAGAAATTACCTCGGGCTCCCAAGTATCAGCTCTTGGAAAATCCATCTGTTCAAGAATTTTCTGTTCGCTATTTTGACTTGGATATGAATGGGCATGTCAATAATGGCAAGTATCTGGAATGGATGTATGAAGCACTGGGCTATGATTTTCTGCTCTGCCATATCCCTAAAAAAATCCAACTCAAGTATCTTAAGGAAGTAGAGGCGACTAGCTTGGTAAGTTCACGTATGGTGGCAAAAGCTGGTGTCAGCCAGCATGAGATTGTGGTAGATGGGCATATTCATGCGCAAGCTGTCATAGAATGGAGGGAAAGTCATGTCGCAGGATAAGTGGTTGGAATGGGCTATTCGCCTACAAGCCTTGGCTCAGACAGGCTTGGCCTATGGAAAAGATATTTATGACATGGAGCGTTTCGAAGAAATCAGACAGATTGCGGCGGAAATGTTGGTAGAGCCATCTGGACAGCCCTTGGAGGTGGTGAAAGACTTGTTTTGCAATGAAACAGGCTATCAGACACCCAAGCTGGATACCCGCGCAGCTATTTTCCAAGAGGATAAAATCCTACTGGTTCAGGAAAACGATGGGCTCTGGTCCTTGCCAGGTGGTTGGTGCGATGTGGACCAGTCCGTCAAGGAAAATGTTGTTAAGGAAGTAAAGGAAGAACCGGGGCTGGATGTGGAGGCTCTGCGAGTCGTTGCGATTTTGGACAAGCACAAGAACAATCCTGCCAAGACAGCCCACCGCGTGACCAAGGTCTTCATTCTATGTCGTCTCCTTGGCGGGGAGTTTCAGCCCAATTCGGAGACAGTTGCCAGTGGCTTTTTCAGTCTAGATGACTTACCACCGCTCTCACTTGGGAAAAATACAGCTGAGCAGTTAGCACTTTGCTTGGAAGCTAGTCGGTCTGAGCATTGGGAAACACGATTTGATTAAGGAGGAAAAATGACATATACAGGTTATTTGATTGATTTGGATGGTACGATTTATGAAGGGAAAAAGCGGATTCCTGCTGGTGAACGTTTTATTCATCGCTTGCAAGAACGCCAGATTCCCTATTTATTCGTGACCAACAATACAACCCGCCGTCCTGAGATGGTACAGGCTATGTTGGCTGAAAACTTTAACATTGAGACACCGCTTGAAACAATCTATACAGCCAGTCTGGCGACGGTAGATTATATGAATGATTTGGGCAAGGAAAAGACAGTCTATGTCATTGGAGAAGACGGGCTCAAGTCTGCCATTTTTGAGGCAGGTTATGTCGAAGACACGGAAAATCCAGCCTATGTTGTTGTCGGTTTGGATACTCAGTTAACTTATGAAAAACTAACCATTGCCACCTTGGCTATTCAAAAGGGAGCGACCTTTATCGGTACCAATCCTGATTTGAACATTCCGACTGAAAGAGGTCATTTGCCAGGAGCAGGCTCACTTATTGCACTTTTGAAAGCTGCTACCCGAGTAGAGCCGACCTTTATCGGTAAGCCTGAAGCCATTATCATGGACAAGGCTCTGGAGATTTTAGGCACAGAACGCAGCCAAACGGTTATGGTGGGAGATAACTACCTGACGGATATTCGTGCAGGGATTGACAATGGATTTCCAACTCTTTTAGTCCTGACTGGATTTACCAAGCCAGAAGAAGTAGCAGACTTACCCCTGGCTCCAACCCATGTCCTCAACAGCCTAGATGAATGGAGTTTTGATGAGAACTAAGTTACAGATTATCGGAACGATTTTATTTGTCTTGTCGGCAGCAGTTCTAGGAACCATCTACCTAGCTTGGCTAGTTTATCCGTTTGAGATTTCTTTTTTGGGGTTGGAAAAAGTGGTCTACATGAAAGCGGCAGATATTTCCTATAATTTCAATATCTTGATGAACTATCTGACCAATCCATTTGCAAGTGTTTTAGACATGCCAAATTTTTCATCCTCAGCTGATGGTCTGAAACATTTTGCGGATGTGAAACATTTATTCCATCTAACTCAGGGGATTTTTATCCTCACCCTCCCTGCCTTTGTGCTTTTTGTAAAAAACATTCTGCTAAAAGGTTATGGAGACTTGGTTAAAAAGGTCATTTTCTGGACCATGCTTACGCCAATGATAATCGGTTTATTAGGTGTTCTTGTTGGCTTTGATCAGTTTTTTGTATTGTTTCATACGGTGCTATTTCCAGGAGATTCTACATGGCTATTTGACCCTGCAAAGGATCCTGTCATATATATTTTGCCACAAGAGTTTTTCTTGCATTGCTTTGTATTATTTTTTGTCCTTTACGAATTCTTCTTTGGGACAATACTGGCGTGGATAGGAAAAAAGAATAGGATAGGATAAGAGCGTAAAATTCATATTTTAGAATGAGTAAGTGTCTAGAGTTTTGAGAATTTGAAATAATACCTAATTTACAAGAGTAAACAGAGAAATCTGTTTGCTCTTTTTTAGTATCAAAATTTTGAATGTAAGGAGTATAAAAGTTGACAAGTGTATCTAATACTCAATAAAAATCAAAAATAGCAAGTCTAAGCTACTTATAACATGTGAAACCTTAATTTATAAGTTTGAGTTGAGGATTGTGGATTTCAAGTAGCTGTTTTCTTCTAAAAAAATAACAAAATCGAAACGCTCCATATCCACTTGGAGTGGTAGGTGGCTATTTTTGATTTTAAATGAGTATAAACACGATGCTATAAAATATCTGAAAAGAAAAGCTTCTCCTGGTTGGAATTCGTGTTCGGATAGTCTAACTATTTCTTTGGATGAAGTTAAGTATTTGATTGATAAAATTTATTCACAGAATGAAATTGACAATAGAGGAGATAGTCATGAAACAATCTGATATAGATAGCATGATTGAAGATTGGGTAGAGAATGGTCTTCCTAAAGAACTTCAACAACTTATTCCAAAAGATAGTCAATGTGTCACCTGTGGTTGTACCTGGGATAATCCCTGCTATGCAGTGCATGATGGCTCGTGTTGGTGGATTGATGATGAAGAGACTCTGTGTAGCCACTGTCATTACCAAATTCTTCATCATCCACCTTACGATAAATTAGGGCGTAGGCTCATGGAAGATGGTCATTTTTGGTATAAACCGTCCAGTATCTTATGGATAGTTACCAAGGACAATGTAGTACATACACTAAGTCCACAAAATAGATTTGGAACTTTTCCATATAGCAAAGTGGATGTAAATCATAACTGGGGAAATGTTGTTCAACTTACCCAAGAAGAAGCGATGTGGTTGACATTAGAAATGCGACCTGAACTGACAGATTTTATTTAGGAGATAGAAAATGATGACACTACAAGAACAGAGGATTAGACAGATCCTTGTCAAAGATACGATGAAGCGTATGGGGCTATCCAAGAAGAAAGCTCAAAAAGTTATTGCAGAGCTTGAAATGCATGGTTTGCTCAAGTTTACTCCCGACGGGAAATTGGCATTTAGAGAATTAGGAGCATAGGCATGAGAAGAATATCTGTTGAGCAGGTACAGACTAGCGAGCGTTTCTATCGCATCCCAAAGGTGTTGGTAGAGTCAGTCTATTATCGCCAAATGAGTACCGAGTCAAAATTCACCTACGCTATCCTAAAGGATCGTTTTGAATTGTCTCTGAAGAATAACTGGGTAGATGAAAATGGTGATGTCTATCTCATCTTCACTGTTGAGGAGCTGCAATCTATTCTTGGTTATGGGAAAAACAAAGTTATCAAAATTAAGAAAGAGCTAGCAGAATACGGTCTGCTTGAGGAAGTTCGGCAAGGCTTGAACAAGCCAAACCTACTGTATTTGGGTAATGTAACTAGCGACCTTGAAAATGTAAATTCGGATTTTCCACAGGCTAAACCCTTGCCAGAAGCGGAAGTTCCAAAATCAAACTTCCAGAAGTTTCAAAATCAACCCTCCAGAAGTTCGAAAAATAAACTTCAAGAAGTTTCGGGACCGAACTCTAATGATACTAATCTTAACGATCCTGATATTAGTGATCAGAGTTCTAGGAAGGCTGGGGCTGATGCCACTCCATCCGATACATCTGGTGGGAAATATATCAAACCAGAATACTACTCCTTGCTTCAGGTGATTGCTAACAAGTATAATGACCGCTATCTTTATCCAGAGGGATATGCTCTTACGCATTCCCAAAAGATGCAGATAGGACAGTACCTAGCAAGCGGCTATGTCTTAAGTAATGAGGTGCTGGAGCTGATAGACCAGATTCCTCATGGTTGCCAAAGCCCACTTGCCTATCTCTTGAAGTCACTTGAAAACCTCAAGGAAGAACGCAGGCTAGAAGAGAAGATGAATGCACATAGGCAGGCGCAGGAATATTATGCAGGATAAAAAGAATGATACCAAGAAAGAATTTATTATTCGTATTTCCTGGTATGATAGTTGACGAAATTTTAAGTTTAAGGAACATATATTTCCCGCTTTGCCGATTGCTGAAACATTTAAGAGACGATATAAACTAAAAACAGGCGAGCGAATAGAGTTATATAGCCGCTTGATAGATACGGTCTCTACTTAACATTCTGACCGCAATGTCGTTAAACTACTGACCTTTGACAATTTAATATCAACCACCGTCCTGATTAGCGGACCTAGGCATAAAAAGAAGAATAGGGGCGGTGTCGTAACTAGAAAATATATCTAGTGCTGGTCCATAACGAAAAAGCATAGCGAAAGCTATAAGCTGAAGGAGTTTGCGATTACTAGACTATAAATCGTGTTTAGAAAAAACCGATAAGATGATACGTCATCTTACAGCACGGCGTAAACCGCCTTTGATTCATCAGGAGGTAAATATGAGTCAAATAAAACCTTTAGAAAACGAGGTCACTCTTAGTGATCTAAACAGACTAGGCTATCTAGGTGGAGCAACTGCTCGCTTAGAAGACGGACGGACAATTCAACTACATCACCGCTATGGCACCATACGCCAACAAGGCTATGTCGCAGGTGAATTAAGAGATGTGGATGTGATTGTTGAGTACAGTAAAATTTACTCACAAATTCGCACGATTAAGCAAAATAACATTTTGATTGCTAGGCGTGGGAAAGTCACTGGCAGAACAGCATTATTGCTGACGGGTAGGGGTTACCGACGTCCAGTAAATTCAAAATAAATATTGAGCAAAATCAAGAAAGTGAGAAGGAAAATATGAATAAGATTGTAAAAACAATGGGGCTTGGTGCAGCTGTTATCGCAGCTACAGGGGTAACTCAAACGCATGTCCAAGCAGAAGAAGTGAGTACAAGTAACTCAGCAACTTCAACTGCCTCAACGGCTACTACAGTTGTAACTTCAACTGATGTGGAACAAGCTACTCAACTTGCGGCTAAGACTGAAGCAGAGCTATCTGTAGCTGAGCAGGCACTTTCAGAGGCTCAAGAGAATGTTAGGCTAGCAGACCAAGCTGTCTCCGAGGCTGAGCAGAATGTATCAGATGCCGAGAAACTTGTGGCTCAAGCTACCCCATCTGCTCTTTCTCAAGCTGAAAGTAGTATCGTAGAAGCTCGTCAAGATATTGAAACTGCCTCAACGGTTGTTTCGATATCAGAAACTCATACTTCAACAGCTACTGAAGCAGTTGAAAACCAGAAGGCAATCGTAGCGCAAGCAGACCAAGCGGTGAATGCTGCTGAAGCAGAGGTCACAGTAGCCCAAAATGGAGTTGATCTGGCTCAAGCGACTTTGGATGGTACCAATGCTCATCAGATAGTAGCTGAAGCAGACCAAGCTGAGAAAGAATTGTTAGCTGCTGAAGAAGCTCAATCAGTTGCTGAAGAGAACTTGAAGACTGCCCTACTTGCAGACCAAGCCCGAGAAGCTACAATTAATCAAGCCAGTCTGGAGGTGGCTCAGAAACAAGATATCGTTTCAGAGGCACAAGCAACCCTAGACAGTGCAAATGAAGCGATAGCCGTACTGGCTGCTACAAAAAATCTCGCAGACCAGGCTCTCATTAAGGCTGAAAATGATTATCAGGCAATCAACACGATAACACTGACGCCCGAGTACATCGCTAATCTTAAGGCCTATGCTGATGGAGGTTATGTTTCAGATTCTGCCAAGGCAGCTGAAGCAAATCTGAAAGCTATGAATGAGCAACTCTTAGCTTTGAATCGTTTTAAGGCTAATGGGAATGATTCTACCGTACAGTTAGATACGAGCAATCTATCTCAGGAAGTTCGACAAGAATTGACACTCTTCGCAGTGGATTTACTTAATCAAATTCGTCGCCAGATGGGGACAGAAGTAGCGGTAGCTAATCTATCTGCTATTGATTTTGCGAATGCGATTGCGAATAACTATGAAGCAGATAACTACGATATGACTTCAAGTCTTATCAATCCACACGATATCGAAGCTATTAAGAAAGCGGCAGTAGCTAGTGGGTTATCTACAACTACAACAAGCTACGAAAACATTCATACCTACGGAACAGAATATACACCGCACAACTACTTGACAATCTCTGAGCTAAAAGAGAAAGTCTATGATGCCTTTATCAATTTCTTGTTTAACGGTCAGGAGTATTTCCATGCCATGTCTGTGACCGCAATACCAGGCTTTAATACACCTCAAAAGTATATTGGGCTTGCCATTTCCAACCGCTCAGATGCCTTTTCTGTGCATCTGATTGGGGTTGCTGATCGCTTTATTACTGATACAAGCAAGTTTAATACTGGTGCAACGATTGCCCCAGCTACAACGCCCCAAGATATCATAACAGCCTATCAAACTGCACTGAAGCAAGCAAACAGTGCTAAGGATGCTTTGTCTACTGCCCAGGTATCGGCTACAGCAGCACAGTCTGAATTATCACAAGCGAACGAGAGTCTCTTGCTGGCTCAGGAAGTTCTCCAGCAGGCTCAAGCAAAACCGCTTCAAGTTCCTACAGCCCAGAAAGCTCTAGCAACTGCGCAGGAAAATTATGCTCTTGCTCAAGAGCGGAATGTCCAGGCACAAACAGCCTTACAAAACCTTAGCGCAGATACTAAAGTGAAACAAGCTGCCCTTGACTCTGCGAAAGAGAAGTTGACAGCCAAACAGTTTATTCTAGAACAATCCAAAGCCTATCTGGCTTCTCAGTTGGCAAAACTAGGCCAGTTAGAAGATAAGCTCGCTGAAGCGAAGCAGTCATTGGTAGATGCAAAGGTCGCACTGGAGCTGGCTCAAGAAAGCCTGGTATCTAGAGAAACTTACTTAAATAATCTGAAAGCTGCTCCTGAGCAGTTGAAAGTAGCTCAGTCTACTCTAAAGCAAGCACAAGACCTTCTTATCCAGAAAGAGTCTGAGCTAGAAGTAGCCTTAGAACATTATCATTCTGCTAAAGTGGCTAACGAACGTGCCCAAGCAGAGAAAGCAAGGCTCGTCCAACTTTACCAGACAGATTTAGCGCTTCAGGAAACAGGTACAGTGCAACCAGAAACTTCCCCAGAAGCTATTCCCCAGCCGACTTCCCTTAGTCTATCAGGATATAGCTACGGAGAAATTCAAGTCAAGCCAGGTCACTATGGTAAGAAGACTGTTTTACCAAAAACCAATAGCCAGTCATCTAGCGCTTTGTTGATGCTAGGACTAACCAGCCTCTTATCGACTATTGGCTTCAAGCGAAAGCATAAATAAACTATGAAAACTCAGAAATTATTCTGGGTTTTTTCTATTTAGAAAGGGTGATGCCTATGTGAAGAAGCCTTATCAATTACTAGATACTATTATTTTCAAAAAGGAGAACAAATGGAACAGAAACAACGATTTTCAATTCGTAAATTCAAAAATGGGGTAGGGAGCGCCTTGCTTCTTAGCCTTTTACTCGCACCTATTGCTTTACAAACAACGGTATTGGCTCAAGATGCAGAGAACCCAACCCAACAACAACTAGGGAATGCAACAAACTACACTACGGCACAGGCAGACCCAAGCGAAGAATTTCTAGCCTCAGAAAAATTAGCCAACACAAGTCAGGGTGAGATCATCAACCAGATTACAAGTACGGAACTGACTGCTGCTATTTCAGAAGCAAAAAATGCTGGTGTGAAAGTAACGGTTGATAAGGGTGTAAACTTTGATAGCTTAGAAGCAGGTCAGGCGGACTATACTAATCAAGTGACGGCTGTAAAAGCCATCATTGATAAGCAAGTAGTGGCTCAGAAGACTTATGAAGAAGCTGAGAAGAAGTACCAGGCTTATCTTGTAGCTGAGGCTCAGTATGAAAAAGACAACACTGCTTACCAAGCCTATTTAACTGCAAAAGCGGAATACGACAAAGCATTTGCTTCTTATCAGGAGGCTTATAAAGTCTATGAGGCTGCACTGGCTGAAAATGTTAAGCTCGTTGCTCAGTATGAAAAAGATAAACAAGCCTACGATAAGGCTTACACTCTATATCAAGAAGCGCTTAAAAAACATACAGATGTCACCGCTGTAAATGCTAAGAAAAAAGCAGACTATGAAGCAGCTCTTACTAAATACAATCAAGATTATGCCAATTATCAAGCAGCACTTGCTACCTACACTGCAGCGAGTACAGAAAATGCTCGCCTAAAAGCTGCTTATGATGCTGCCAAGGCGGAGTACGATAAGAAAAAAGCAGAGTATGATACTGCGAAAGCGGCATATGATAAGCAAGTTGCTGAAGCCAATCGACGAGCGGGAATGAAGGGGTATATTCCCGAACTGTTAAATAAATACCTGATTTTTGAAAATGACTGGACAAAATCAGCGCAAGTTAGTGTTGTTGCAAATACCTATATAGACGAAGTACAGGCTAAAAAAGAACTTAATTTCAATGGGGATATTCCAAAGTTATTGCGTTCTGCGGAGTTATCGAAATTCACAACAAGTACCCCGTCGAAAATGGTGCAACTTAAACCAGGAGAGCAGCTTGTAGCAACCTATACAAATTTGACAGCCTCTTATAATGATAAACTTGTTACAAAGGCAGTATTTACCTTTAAACTCGACTCTGATAACGGCGTTATGAATATGTTGGTACTTGATGACCCTTCAGAAACAATAAATGTAGGTTCTCCGAATCCTCTGAAAAAAGATTCGAAAATTGATACAACGGTGGAATTATTTTTTGAAGATGGAACCAAAGTATTACCTCAAAAAGACAAACCATTTGTATATTCTGTCGCCTCACTTAATTCAAATGGATTAGATCATATTGAGTATGTATCTAATCTGGGTGCAGGGAGTCGGTTTGTGGGAATAAATGGTTCGTATGTATCAAATCATGGAGGAGAAATTTATTCTGCAAGCGATATTGATTATGGTTCTGGAACGGGAGTACATACAGATGATTGGGATTATGCTACAAGTCCAAACGCGTATTATGGAGCGGGCGTAGTAGTGGCAACAGAGGACATTAAGTTCAGTTTTGGTGTTAAAGGGGAATCGTTAACATCACAATGGTTTGCATTCAATACCAATCTAAAAACTTCTATTTTACCTAAACCCCCAATCGCTCCAACAGCCCCAACGCCTCCAAAATACAAAGTCACAGGTAACAATCCAGAAGAGCCTGTGAAACCAACAGAGCCTACATATGAGGATACAACAGCTCCGACTCCACCAGTTGAGCCAACAAAACCGATTATTGTAGAGCCTGTGAAACCGACAGAGCCAACGAAGCCGACAGAAGTTCCAAAACCAGGAACAGTTGATGAAGTCCCTATCCCAACTGTGCCAGCTCAACTTGAGGTGAAGGTACATCCAAATACCTACTCAAGTCATCCAACTATCCAGAAGGAAGTCACGAATGATGCAGGAGAAGACCTCTCCAACGCCCTTGTGCCAAAAGGCTCAACAGTCAAGTTCCCTCTACAGTTGCCAACGTTGACAGCAGGTCGTCCTGAATACAAAGTATTGACGGTTGAAGATAATATCCCTGAAGGCTATGACTTGAATGTTGAGGCTGCAAAAACTGCATTCCCTGAATTCGACGTGACCTACGATGAAAAGACGCGTTTGTTCAAACTTGTGTCCAAGGAAGAGCTTGTCGCAGCAATCAATAAGGACAGAACAAAAGAATTCACATTCGCAAAACAGGCTTTTACAGGTATTGTTACCAATGATGGAACAGTCTATAAGAATACCTTCAAGGTTTCGTTAGACAATAGCTACACAATCTATTCCAACACTGTTAAGGTAACAACTCCAGGGAAACCAAATGACCCTGACAATCCCGACAACAACTTGATCCAACCAACAAAACAAGTAGTGGATGCTGAAGGGAAGGATATTGACGGACAAGCGGTTGGTCTCAAAGATACATTAAACTACCCTCTTTTCTGGGACATGGATCAATACAATACCATTAAAGACGGAGACAGTGCCAAAGATATCTATTTCTATTTTGACCTGTATGATGCTTCAAAAGTCACAGTAGACCTGGAAGCTAGCAAGGAAGTTGTTGATGAAAATTCTCAAGTGTCATCAGATATTGAAGTCACAAACTACGCTAGCTTTGCGGACCTGCCAAAAGAACTTCAGACAGCCTTTGAAAATGCGAATCTGAAAGAAGTTGTAGGGAATAAATCAATCCTGCTTTACTTGCCGAAAGACATGGCTGCCTTTGAAGAAAACTACGTGAAGAAAGGTATTTCGCTCAATCTGAAGTTTGTAGCAACGCCAAAACGTGAAGCAGCAGGCCAGGTGATTGAAAATACCGCAGGTCAGGTGGATTTTGGAAATGGCTATATCACCAATACCGTTACCAACAAGGTACAAGTGACGACGGAATGGGAAGATAAGCCTGGGACAGTCCTCAAGGATAAAGTGACAGGTGATCAGACGGAAGAAGCAGGTAGTTTTGACCATTACAGATTTGTCGAGACTCAGGAAACAGAAACAGGTATCAAGCATATCTTTGAAAAACTCTACACTACCGAATGGGTGGACGAACAAGGCAACGCCTTGAAAGAGAAAGTCGAAGATACTGAGACCAAGGAACACGGGACGATTGAGCGATATGAGTACGTCCGTACTGAAGATACGCCGACAGGTATCAAACATATCTTCAAGCGTATTGTTGAGCAACCAGTACAACCGAAGAAAAACCTTCCGTTGACAGGTGAACAGGCAACTATTGGTCTCGTTGGTCTAGGTGCTGCTCTGTTAGCACTTATCTTGGCTTGGAAATTCAAATTGGTTGAAAAGCTAAAAAAAGTATTTAAGAAATAGTATGGTAAAATAGACAGAGAGCCGCCTGAAAACTCACTATCACTTTCTGAGTTTACTCACACATCAGGTGGTTTTTCTAGTCGAAAAAGCCTATTATTGCTAGTATTATCAGAAGGAAAATGGTATAATATTGATAGGAAAATTGTGAGAAAAAGAGGATTTAGTCATGGAACAACAGCAGTCTCAAACAGTGGAATTTAGCCGGTCTTGGCAACAAGAAGAAACTAGCCAGGAAACACACTATCACTACACAGGTTGGGATTTGGCCAAAGAGTATCTAATGACTTTCTTAGGTTGGATTTGGACCGCAGTGGTCTTCCTGATTGCGACACCTGTATTCCTCGTTATGTGGTGTATCAATTTTATAAGAACCATATTGGGTATGTTTATTTTCTGGATTGTGGGGAAGATGGCATTTTTTTTAATATTTACAGGAATAATCGCATTAGGAGCGAATTTGACATGGTTGAATGGCGAAACTGCTTCTAATTTAATAGAATGGTGTTCTATACATATTCTAGGTTTCCCGCTTCCTGAAAATTCAACAGGCTTTCCTATGTTTCCATACATTGATATTGAAATATGGCTTATCCTTATTCTCTCGCTTATCCTGGCAACCGTTGCCACTATACCACGTTCTTCTCGATACTAAAAGATGTTGTTTAAGCACTGAAATATCTATCAGTGCTTTTAATTTGCCTAACACCAGTAACTAACTTGCTGGTGTTTTTGATTTTATGAAGGAGTTTATTATACATGGAAACAGTAAAAGGTATTGTTACGTTACTTGGAGTCATAGGTCGTGTTGGAGGCCTAATTTGGATTTTAATGTCCTACATTGATTTTTCTTCAGCCAAAAAGAATAATGAAGGCTCTCGTCAAGATGCAGCTGTCTGGGGTATGATTCTAGGTGCCGCTTTGACTGCTACTGCACCAACAATCGCCGCCTCAATCAACGCTGCCCTGGATAGTATCACATTGTAACCAGGGGGAATAAAATGAATTTAACTGATTTGATGAACTCACTCAGTCAGTATTCTCCTCAGACCAATCAGGTTATGGAAGCTATGGCAGGCGCTTTACGCCCCACAGGAATGATTCTGATTGGTATCTTCTTTCTAATCGAACTTATAGAACGAACCAGTGAGCTGAAGTTGGAAGGCGGTACAACGACCCCTCGCCTTTTCGGGGAAATCGCATTTTACTATTTAATTGCCTTCCTTCTTGTATGGCAGTTTAACACTGTGTTGGATGCAACACTCGAACTAGGTACTACCCTTCAAAAGCTTGCGGATAAGGTTGTTCCCGCAAAAGAAGTTGATTTGGCGATAAACCTTGATGGAGTTAAAGGTCATATCATGAAACATCTTATGAATATAGTTGGAGGCTTTACTCACTTTTTATCAGGTATTGTGGTCAATATTATTATGATGTTACGCTACTATCAGATCTATATGGCAGGAGTGCTAGGCCCCATCATTGTAGCCTTCTTTGTCAATCGTAGTTTGAGAAGTATTGCGGTTAATTTCCTCAAGCTCATCGGAGCCTATGCTCTTCAGGGGTTAGTCATTTTAGTCATTGTCCGTCTATACCCTTACATTGTGACAGACAGTATCTTGCAGCTAAATGATATGGGGGCGTGGGATTCATTCGCACATGCTTTCTCATCTATTGCACGTGGGATTATTTTCATCATGTTGGTAGTAGGTAGCGGTCGATATAGTAAGAGTTTAATGGGGGTGTCGTGATGCATAAGATTGGTTCAGAATTTTTGAAGGAATTCAGTGGATATGAAAGCAACTTCTTCTGGAAGTTTACGCTTCGCCAGACAGTCTTGCTTGTCGGAGTATTGATTACTGCCCTTTTAGGAACAGCGATTGTCTATTTTGAGTTGCCTAAATTCTTCATTTACATAGTGGGAGGTATCTTATTACCTCCATCTGTTATTTTTGGGTTGAAGAAAGAGGAGAAACTAATTGATAAAATTCGGTTTTACTTTCTCATAACAGAGAGGGTTTACCAGGTAGAAGATAAGAAATGGAGGGAATACTCGAAAAATGAATTTATTCAGTCGAAAACCATCTCAGAAATTGACAGCTTCTGAGAAAGAAAGAGGGGCAAGGCTACATCGTCAGATGAGTGCAACGACTCAAAATACGATTAACTACACTAGCCTCTATGAAAAAGGACTCATGCACGTCACAGGTGATCGTTATTCAATGACCTACCAGCTGGGCGATGTGTCCTATGTCACAGCACAACATGAGGAACGGTTGGATATAGTTGAAACCTATGCTAACGTTTTTAACACTGTTGGAGCTGATACCACTATTCAGCTCTTGGTCCTCAATCGGAAGATTCAGGATCATGTTCTGGAGAATATTTTATATAAGCCAGAAGGGGACAAGCATGATATTTACCGTCAGGAACTGAATGCGATTTTTAACGAGCGCTTTCAAGCTTCAACGCATAACTTTGAGGCCCTGAAGTACCTGACCATTTGCCAACCAGCCATTGATCGTGAACAGGCCTATATTCAGCTTCAGGACCTAGGGACCACTATTACCAATGAATTTCAAAATATCAATGTCACTTGTCAGGAGTTAGACGGTCTTGAGCGCTTGAAGATTTTTGCGATGCTGCTGCGGAATCAGTCCGTCTTGACTTACAATTACCAGGATATTGTCAATTCTGGTCTGACTTCTAAATCCTTCATCGCTCCCAATCGCATCAAGATTTTTGAAAACTATATGCAGATTGACGAAGAGTTTGCTAAGGTGATGTATATTCGACCAGACCAATACCCTACTTTTATGTCAGACCGTCTCATTCGTAGTCTAACGACTCTAGGGATTGAAATGGCCATTACTGTCCAAGGCAGTCCTTACGAAGACACAGAAGCCCTTCAACGTATTAACAATACCAGTGCAGCTGTGCGTAAGGACAAACTGAAGAGTCAGCGATTGGCAGCCAATCAGGGTGTAGACGGACAACTTCTAACTTCCTTGTCAACCAATGCAACAGAGCAAGCAACGGATCAATGGCGTGAAGAGATTACGGACAATGACCAGAAGGCATTTTCTGGACTGATTGCTGTCTTTTTCAAAGCTGACTCGAAAGAGCAGCTAGACCAATACGAGCATAAGATACAAGCTTCTGTCCGTAAGCTCCAGACAGAATTTTCGGATGTCTATGCTTATCAGGAAGAAGGTCTCAATACCATTTTGCCGATTGGTATTACCTTCTTGGACATTCGGCAACGCTTTAAGCGTGACATGACAACCGCAAATCTTGCGACCCAGGTCCCATTTATGAATGTGGACCTGCATTCCAAAAGCCCCAACGCCCTCTATTACGGGCAAAATAAATTGTCAAAGAATATTATCACGCTTGACCGAAAACGTGACCTCAACACAGGTTCTGGTATGGTTTTAGGATCACCGGGGTCAGGGAAGGGGATGTCTGTCAAAGGAATGGAGGTTATTCCTAGTAGATTAAAGAATCCCAACGAACGTGTCCTAGTTGTTGATCCAGAAGATGAATACTCTGGAATTTGTGAAGAGTTTGACGGACAGGTGATTGATATTTCAATCGGATCTAATACATACATTAACTTGCTTGATTTGCCTGATAAATCTAAACTCAATTCGGAAGACCAGGAAGATTTGATTGGCCATAAGTCCAATCTCTTGATGGGTATTTTTGAGACGATTCTGGGAGAGGTGACTGACGAACAATTTGGCCTCATTGACCGAGTAACCAAAGCAGTATATTCCCAATATGAGAAGCCAACCTTAAAGGAATGGCATCGTATCATGAAAGAACAGCCTGAAGCAGAAGCTGATAACTTAGCATTAAAATTAGAAATTTATGCCATAGGCTCACAAAATATCTTTGCCCACCAAACCAATGTTAATTTGGACAGCAACTTTATCACTTTTAACTTGAAAAAATTGACAGGAAAACTCAAGCCATTTGCCTTATTGGTCCTCCAGGACTACATCTGGAATCAGGTGGTGAATAGCCAAGGCAAATTAACCATACGGCTTTATTGGGATGAAATGCAGCTCCAATTCCGCTACCAAGAACAAGCGATTTTCTTTACAGAATTATGGTCTCGGATTCGGAAGTATGGGGCTATCGCAACAGGTATCACACAGAATCCAGAAACCTTAACAGCGAGCGAAGAAGGTCGAAAATTGCTCTCTAACTCAGAATTCTTTATCTTGTTGAGGATGAAGCAAGAAGATATTAAGGCTCTGAGGAAAATCATCAGATTGACCGACGAGCAAGCGAGGACGCTAGAGAACGCAGATAAAGGAACGGGGTTAATCTATGCGGAAGGAACTGTTGTACCGTTTGAAAACTCAATTCCTAGTCATACGAAACTTTATCAGCTCATTCAAACTGATTCTTATGCTTAGGAGGTAAGTTATGGCAGATTCCTCTAAAAGCAGGTTTGAGCGCTTTGTTCAAGAGCGAGTTGAAATCCGAAGCAGTGCCAGAGAGCGCTTGGCCCAACTGAATGAAGACCACGGGAAAGCCAAGTTTGTTCTAAAGCAGGCCAAAAAAGAAGTGAGAGCTAGCAAGTATGAATTGCGGCAGGAAAAGCGACAGTTTCGCTATCATGTTCGTCAATCGCCAGAACTGCAAGCCATCAACGCTGAACTGCGAGAGGCTACTGCTGTGCTGCAACGGGTGAAGCGAGAGGGTGGCGATGTTACAGAAGCTCTTGCGACCGTCAATGACTTAAAACATCGTAAAAAAGCCCTCTTGTCTACTGGTAAAGAGGGTGTTAAGCAAGCACGGAAGGCAGTGAAACAAGCGAAATGGACGAAGAAGCAGGCAATCAAGCAAAATGGAGGAACAACAACCAGCAAGGTATTGAGATCCGGACGATTCAAAGCAAGCTATGCCATGAGCCGACAAGCCTCTGAAACCTTTCAGGAAGATGATGACCTGGGTGAGATTTCTACTGCAAGCTACCGATTCCAACAGGCAGATTTTAATATCCAACGTGGAAA
The DNA here is from genome assembly GCF_044427445.1 of Streptococcus sp. 2020WUSS084. Classification (NCBI taxonomy): domain Bacteria; kingdom Bacillati; phylum Bacillota; class Bacilli; order Lactobacillales; family Streptococcaceae; genus Streptococcus; species Streptococcus sp. 2020WUSS084. The sequence goes on from NZ_JAOTGC010000015.1 coordinate 31,792, forward strand.
ACGCTCTGCTCATTATGCTAAGGAGATTTCTAAGTTTGTCATCAGAAGAACTTACAATATTGGAAATCGGACCTACAACTTTGCCAAGGGGAACGGTTTTATCAAAACACCTAAAGACCTCTCCTGGCATGGCAGACTAGGTGCTCGGTATCGCAAATGGAAACACAAGGTCAATCAAAATCGGCTTGTTCAGACCGCCAGAGGGGCAAAAAATGTAGGAAAATGGACTTACAAGTACCTAAGGGCTATTGTTCGTAACCCATTTTCATGGAAGGCCTATATTTTGGCCTTTCTCTTGTTCCTGTTTTTAGCCCTCCTGGGCTTTGGTAGCGGGGTTAATATTCAGGATGAATACGACTTGAATCAGACCTGGCTCCATCTGACTAAGCTTGATAGAGAGCGGTCGAATGAAAAGGTGGATTATTGGACCAACTGGGAAGATAGTCTGCTCTATCTGAATCATACTTATGATAAGTGGAGATTTCAAGCTGATTTGGCTCTTCCAGATCAGGATATTGGGGTTACCTATCTATCTCACTTTTGGAATGCACACAACCAGGACCGAAACAATCTGAAGTCCATACAGGCACTCTATACTGATAAAAAGTCGCTTTATTATCTCCCGAAAGAGGAGCAAGAAGAATACCAGGAATTGCTTGAGTCTAGCTCAGAAATTGGGAAGTTTCCGAGCCTTCAGGAATTGGAAAATCCATTCTATCCAGTAGCTGACGCAGCAACCAATGTGCCGCTGAAAATCAGCAGCCGTTTTGGCTATAGTACCAGGGATGAAATTTCTGAAAAAATAACTTTACAAATCCCAGGCAACCACGATGTATACGCTGTTATGGCTGGCACTGTTCGGTTGGAAGGAAATCAGTTCATCATCGAGACGGAAGACAGCCGTTTTACCTACTACGATGTCCAGGGAAAACGATATAAGACAGGTGATATGGTAAAGGCTGAGGAGTTAATTGGGAAGACCAAATCTGAAGGAAATCAGGATGTCGACTATGAGAAATACTTACAATACCAACCTCGCTCAAGTGCACTAGACTTGTTTCCAAAGCCTAAGAAGGAGTGGGTAGCAGTCAACCCAGGGTTTTACTTGCCAGCGGTAGAGTATACTCAAGCGACTTCTGTTGTTTCGGATATTGAGTTATCGGGAGAAAAGCAGAGTCGAGCAAGGGCGCTGATTAACGAGATTAAGAAGCGAGAGCCAAAGGCGACAGAAAACGGACTTGCATCGATACTTGGTGCCTGGGATATAGAAAGCTCTATCACTTACAAGCGATATGAGACAGACTATCTAACAGGAAACCAATTCGATAAAGTTGCTCAAAATCCTACTGCAGAAAACCTGGTAGGTTCCTGGCCTACTTTTCAAGCCCTCTATCCAAACCTGCCTCTTTTAGAATCAGGCTATCTTGTGAATGGCCTACACTACATCGGTATCGGTATTGGCCAGTGGACTGGCGGAAGGTCCTTAGCTTTGTATGAGTATGCTAAGGCTCAAAATCTCGACATTTGGTCTGCCGAAGCTCAGATAGGCTTCTTGTTGGACGGAGATAGCCCGTATTATCGGACAATCTTTCGACAAATTGTCACGAGTAACGATAAGGTCGAAACATTGACTGAGCGCTTCCTTGTCGCCTGGTTGGGCGTTCCTGGAAACAAGTTACTGGAACGACAAAACGCTGCCAAGCAATGGTTGACTTTCATAAAATCAGGGAGCGGTTCAACAGGGGCCTCTAGCGCAACAGTTCCAGCAGAATATAAAGATAAGCTTCCTTATGGGCTTCCTAGCGACCAAGCGGTACTAAAAGGACAGGGATATCCTGGAAATGCTTATGCTCTGGGAAATTGTACCTGGTATGTTTACAACCGTTTCGCACAAATTGGTGTTTCTATCTATCCGTATCTGGGCGATGCAGCTAACTGGGTCTATACAGCTCCAGGACAAGGCTATACGGTGTCAAGTAAACCACAAGTAGGAACAGCGGTAGTCTTTGCCCCAGGCGTAGCTGGCTCGCATACCACATACGGACATGTGGCTTTCTGTGAGTATGTCAATGCGGATGGTACCTTCCTGGTATCTGAAATGAATATGAAGGGAGAATACAGTATGACCTGGCGTGTTCTATCGCCTCAACAGGGGATATACTTTATCAATCCTAAATAAGAAAGAAAGGAAAATAATGTTTAATCAACGTTTAATAAAAATGACAAAAATAGGGCTGGCGCTAGTATTGGCTGCTACATTTGTTGCGGTTGGTTATGGTGCCGCCCTGGTGCAACAAAAACTCGGACCTCAAACGGCTACGATTCAAGAAAGCCAAGAGGAGCAAAAAAACAGTCAATATACGCAAGCAAATCTGACAGAAGAACAGGTGAAAGAATTCTTGATTGCCTATTATACCCGAAAGGACTTGGGCGAAAATCAAAGCCGATACAAACCTTTTATGACGGAAGGTCTCTATACTGCAACTGTGTCTGAAGAGGAATTGCCAATCAACCAAGCCTATAAGGGCTATGTGGTAGACCAGGTTTTTGAATCGGCTCAAATCTATCTAAACCAAGAAAAAAATATTGCAATCGTACAAGTGCAGTATTCCAACAAACTCTTGCAAGAGAAAGATAACCGTTCCGGCCAGTCAATCTCCCAACAGGGGACAGCGACATTGCAGCTGAATTATATCCAGGAAAAAGGTAAGTTGTTAGTCAATACTATTGACAATATTGTGCTGTCCGATGGGACAGGAGTTCCAGTGACAACCTATAGTGACACAACTGTTTCAACGAGTTCGGATGCTACTGCATCAACGAGCACCGAAACATCGTCAAGCGATGTCAGTGCGATTAGTGGTGAAGAAAGGAGGAAAAGATGACGAGAAAACTAGAGGCTGCAGAAGCCAGGTATAAAAAAGAAGTACATAGTCGTGATGAGCTGAAGAAGAAAGTGGATGAACTCCAAGAAAGGCTACAACAGGCTGATTACAAGGTAGCCTTAGCCCATAGTGAGCTGCTTATGGCTTTACAGGTTGAAAGCGGCTTGAAGGACTTTGAGGAACTGAAGCAGATCATTATGAAGGCACGCACGTCCGCATGGTCAGTCAGATGGAGGTCAGAATGTATAAGGTAAGAAATTTACTAACCTTTAGAGAGTGGCAGGTAGATACTCGCGATGAATTGCTCTCAGAATTGGAAGTATTAAAAGCTCGGAAACAGGCATTAGACCCTGTTGATGACCTTGAAATCACTCATTATTCTGCAGAGGGCGTAGCTCTTGCTTCGACTGTCCTTAAAGTCCCTTTCAATGGGACGATTGACGAGCAGCTGATGGGTTTCGGCTATGAAAAGTCGAAGGCGGATCCCTTACAATTTTTCAAAGGTCTGTTTGGCTCCAAGAAGAAAGAGTCGGAGAAACCCTCGGAAGTCCTTATTGAAGAAATGGATGAAAAAATCCCTGTTTCATCTGAAGCTGTTGAGGCTACTCCAGATGAAACAAGCACTGCTACTCTGGATCAGATCCTTGAGTCCACTTCCCTCTCTCCTGAAGAAAAGCAGGTTATCGAAGAGGAAGAGGAGCATGAGGATATCACGGACCACGTCGCAGATGAGCACCTTCCTGAGGTAGATAAGGGCTCGCAAGAAGTTGAAAGCCAGGTTATCGAAGAGGAGCAGGATGAAGAAGTACTTCCAACTCAAATTCTACAATCCGAGCCAATATTAAAGGTAACCAGTGTTTCCGACGTCGAAACACTTTCGCCTACCTTCTTACAACAACAGTACGTTGCGCAGCTCCAAGGAGAAGTTGATCGTATGGACGAGTTGATTGACCGCCTTCAGAAACAAAAACAGGGTCACCTTGCCTTATTAGAGCATATTGAGAACTTTAACCCTTATCAAGCACTTGTCGATTAGGACAGGTGCTTTCTTTGTATCCAAGGAGGTATTATGGAACAAGAACGTGTCGTTTGTCTGGTAGGGCGAGCTAGTATGGTGACAGGAGAATTTTTATTGAAATTACTGTACTTAGCCACTTGTCGAGCCTATGAGATACATACTGATAAAGTTAGCTTACGACAATTTACAGGTCACACTGACTGGAACAAACTTATGGCTACTAGAGGTCGAAAGGAAATCCAGGAACTGTTTGACAATGAAGTCAATTTGAAGGCTTTCAAGGAAGAATTGAAGCATACTGGAGTTGGCTTTGCGACTCGGAAAAATCCTGATGGAACAGTCCAACTATTATATGAATTTAAGAATAAGCAAATTGTTGAGTCAGCTCTATCTAAAGTAGTCAATCGCATCATGCAGCAGCCTGAAGCGACAGCCCAGCGACTGAAGAAAACGGTGAAGCAGATGACTCCCGATGAGAAAATCAAATACTATGGCGATAAGATGCAACGTCACATGGAACGAAGTCGTGAAATTGTGGCATCACAGCAACTCACACAAGGGAAAGGAAGGAGCAAATGAGTATTACAAAAGTTGAGCGCAGGAAGTTTTGGCCCTATGCCCTTATTAGTGTCATCGTTGCCTATGCTTGTCATTGGTTTTTTAGAGTGTATGAGCATTCCCCAGTTGCCGATTCGGTGACCGATCCATTTGGTCTGACACGCCTAGATTGGGTGGGACAAAATTGGTCTTCATTCCCCTGGGTCAATCTGGACTTTAGTGAAAATTCAATGTTAGCAGGATTCTTTGGTTTTCTTGCAGTTATATTGGTTTATATGCGCAGACAGACCCCAGGTGTTTATCGCTACGGTGAGGAACACGGGTCTGCTCGCTACGCAACCCAGGAGGAGATAGATTCTCTAAAAGATGAAAAAGAGGACAACAATATGTTGTTCTCCCAGCGATCAGGCATGGGACTCTTTAATAAGCGGCTTCCGTTTGATAAGCAGATAAATAAAAATGTCCTAGTAATTGGGGGGACAGGGGACTGGAAGACTCGTTCGTTCGTGAAACCGAACGCTCTCCAGCGTAACTCCAGTTATATCTTTACCGATACAAAAGGGGTGTTAATACACGAGTTAGGCAGTTCTTTTGAAAGTGACAATTATCAGATTAAGGTGTTTGATGTCATTACCTTTATGAATTCCAATCGTTTCAATGTCTTTCATTATATGCGCACAGAATTAGATATAGACCGTGTATCTGAAGCGATTGTGACAGCTACCAAGAAGAGCGACCATAGCGGTGAAGATTTCTGGATTCAAGCTCAAACCTTATTGATGAGAGCTTTAATAGGTTATCTGTACTTTGACAGTTCCCTATCAGGGTATGTTGCTAGCTTGCCAATGATGGCCGACCTAGTTCGTAATTTGAAGGAAAAAGATGGTGCGGAGAGTGTTGTTACTATTCTGTTTCAAGAGTTGGAGAATGAATTACCAGATAACTATGCTTGTAAGCAGTGGAGTCTTTTTAATGAGCTATTTAATGGTGAGACTCGAAATAGTGTCTATGCAATGGTGGCAGCCATTGTATCTGTATTCGACCATGACGATGTTCGACGGTTAGTGGAAGATGATAATATGGAGATTGAAACCTGGAATATAAAGAAGACAGCTGTATTTATCAATATACCTGAAGTCAATCCAGCTTATCAGTTCCTAACGTCGTTACTATTTTCGACTATCTTTGAAGTGACCTTTAAGACAGCGGATGATATCCTATTAGGTCGTCGCAACGATGTTTCTTATCCCCTGCATTTACAAATCGAAGGAGACGAGATTGCCCAGGTTGGTAAAATCCCTAACCTCCCTCCAGTCATATCCGTTATTCGCTCCAGAGAAATATCTCTGAAGCTCATGATACAATCACTCAGTCAACTTCAGGAATTGTATGGAGAAAAAAATACTAAGACCATACTCAATAACTGCGGTACAGTTGTCTATTTGGGCTCAAATGATTCCGATACTTTGAAGTGGTTGTCCGAACGCTCAGGAAAAATGACAATCAATGATTGGAATGTGAGTGAGAATAGAGGAAGGAATGGATCCAGCACCCTTCAAAATGCCAAGCTTGGACGTGAATTGTTGACCCCACACGAAGTTGCGACGATTGCTCCTGATGAAGCCTTGGTCTTTATTGCCAAGCATAATGTCTACAGAGATAAGAAATTCGACTTGCTCAAGCATCGACGTGCGACTGAGTTGGCTGAATCTCCCAAGGATAAAAACTGGTACCGTTATGTGCGCCACATGAGCGATATCGATGAGTTTTTGGACGGTGTTAGGCCAAGTAACCAAATTGAAGTGACAGAAGACGATATATAATCTATTGCATAGCACTTGTCAGAAATAGGACAGGTGCTTTTAATTTACAAGAAAGGATGACCTATGAATCAAAAACAACTCAGTCAACGTGACTGGAAAAATCTTAAAAAGGAAGTGGTGGAAGAGTCGGCTGTGAATGTCGGCTATTTTCATGGTATTATGCAGGCACTGCCAGACTATGCTCTAATGGACGCGATTCGCACAATCGCTCTGGATGGTTGGCTGACCGTTAATACAGAAGATAGTACCTTACAAAATATACTGGTTACAGAATCTATTAAGAATTTGAATTATCAGGACTTCAAGGATGTAGCACCTTACCTATTCTCCTACCCACGTGAGCAGCGTGATTTGGATTTGTTGGTGGCTCCAGTGGAAGTATCAAGAGCTTACTTCGAGGAATTAAAGACCAATGCGGAAGAGCTATTTGCGATTAAGCAGGATGTGGAGAGATTGAATCAATCGATTGACAAGAAAATTGAAGAGCTTGAAACGGACCGTCTGCCAAATGGCGACCTGGTGATTGGCTTGGATATGCAACAGGAAGAAGTCTTGTTGCTGAGAGCACCAGACACGGCCCACATTGATGATTGGGAAGTCATAACAGAAGGTTTGATTACAGACTATCGTAGTACACAATCATCTGAAACACAGACCCTAAACTACTTGGTAGGGCTAGACAATCAAGAATTTAAGACCCTTATCCGAAGCGACGTGCTGAATCGAGATGCTATTGACGGTTTTGTCCAGGTGGATAAGGATGTGATTACAGAAGTAGCTCCAGCGACCATTCCTGACTTCCGAACACACAGACAATTCTATCAGTATGCTAAGCAGTTCGCCTCCTTCAGGGAAGAGTATGGGAACAGCTATGCTGAATATGTTGACCTGACCTACGAGCGTGACTATCCAACGAATTTTGGCCTGGACTTCTATAGCCAGTCCATTCTCCAAAGTCGTATTGATGATTTCAACAACCTACTCTCCCAGGAGGGCAAGGAGTTGGTCCTCCATACTGCAATAGGCTACTCGCAGGGAGAAAGCTATGGCTTGGCCTATATTCGCGAGAAGGACAAGGAAACACTCCCCCAGGTATTTGATTATTTGGAACATACCGTAGGAGCCTATTATCGTGGTAGCCTGTCTGAATTAGCAGTCATCAAGTTTGAGAATATTGACATAGAAAAAGGCTTTAATGGGCAGCAAGAGGCAGTCTATCGTATTGATGCAGACGAGCTATATCAGGATAAACTAAAGCGGACCCAAGCCCGTTATCCAGAGTTGCAGCGGTTTGTCTCCCCTGAAGTTGCCCAGAAGCAACAAGAACTAGACAAGGAAGCAACCAAGGAAAGCCCAGGGCGGATGATGTAAGGAGGAGACTATGGCTAAGTTTACAAAAGAAGATGCCAAAGCTATGTCTATACTTGATGTAGCTCAATCTCTAGGCATGGAATTGAAACAAAGGAGCACTCAACAATGGTACTGGGTGGAGCATGATTCTTTTGTTATTGACACAAGAAAAAATATATTTTTCTGGAATGCAAAAGGCTTGGGTGGTGATGCAATCAAGCTGGTTGAGACTATCAAAGAGGTTGATTACAAACAAGCTATGCATTATCTCCGTACAGGTGAATTTCCGAAAGCAGAAATGACCCAGTCAGTCAAAGAGCCGTTTCGCTATGTCTTAGGGCATTTTGAGCAACCCTTCATAGAAGCACGTGATTATCTGAAGGAAGTCAGAGGGCTATCTGATGACACAATCAATTTCTTTGAACAAGCAGGAGTTTTGGCACAAGCTAACAAAAAGGCTGTAGATGACTATCTGGAGCCTGTTATTGTGTTTAAGAGCCTAGACAAACAAAGAAAGGTCATAGGGGCAAGTCTCCAAGGGATAGTGGCGAATAAAGAGCGATACGAAGGGAAAGGTTACCTTAAACAGATAGCCAATAACTCAGACGGTTTAAGTGGCATGAGAGTTGATATTGGTACGCCTAAACGGCTTGTTTTGGCGGAGGCCCCTATTGATCTTATGAGCTATTACGAGGCAAATAAGGACAATCTGAGTGATGTGAGGCTGGTTGCTATGGACGGGTTGAAAGCAGGTACGGTTTCACGTTATACCATGGAACTCCTAGCCGAACTTCAAGGTAAGACTGACTACAAACCAGACTTGAACAAAGTGGGAGAAGCTCTGGAGAAATTGGCTAAGGTCACTACTTTCTTTCAGGATGGAAAGAATAGCGACCTAATCACTCTGGCCGTCGATAACGATAAGGCAGGTCGTGACTTTATTGAGCGGTTGCAAGAAAAAGGTATCCCAGTGCAGACAGATATACCACCTCTTCCAGAAGGAGCTACCAAAATGGATTGGAATGACTATTTGAAAGGCCGAAAAGCAGATATGGTATTAGAGGATAACATCTCACGTGACAATAGTCGCTTGGCTCAAGCAGAAAGAAAGCTAGAGCGGTTGAATGGTGAATTAGTCGAGAAAGCAGATAGAGTATATGCTCATACAAGACAAGCCAATGGGCAGCCTATGAATGATAAGCGTGGTGGAGCATCCTTTTTCCGTAAGCAAGACCAACTAGAGGGAGCAGTATTTACCAAACTTGATGAGATTAAGAAACAAGAAGAGCGAGTTGAGAAACTACGTTACCAACAGGACTTAAAAGAACGAGGATTCAATAAACAAGGCAGTGGTTTGGTAATGAGTGTTGATAATATACCTCGTATTAAAGATGCTATTGAAGCGTTTGAGAAGGGGGAGCCTGGTTTCACGAGGGCTACCATCAACCGTTATCGTAAAGAACTTGTCAAGCTAGAAGCAATGAAGGAGCGACTAGAGGCTACAAGGATAAGTCCAGGAGCTCAGCATCTAATTGATGAGGGGCTAGTTACTCAATGGCAAAAGCAACCGACTCTATATTTTGTCAAAGGATTGCGTAAGGTAGCACTGGAGTTGACAGAGAATGGGGAGTTTCAGACAACCCAAAAGTATCTTGCTAGAGACACAGCTGCAGTTGCAAGAGTTAATGAACTCCTGGAACAACAAACTACTATAAACAATGAAAAGGAGCAAAGCATGGAATTAGAACATGAACCTAGGTTTGAGCTGGAGTTCTCAGAATTGGGAAGACTTGAGCAGCCACTCACTAACTTTGATGAATTGCAAACGTGGATGTTGCAGCAATTCAACTCAGTTTTTGTTGGAGAAGGCTATTTCAAGACCTATTTACAGGTCTATTCATTGGACGAGCAAGGGCAGGAGGTCGCTTCGCAAATCCGCTTTGATGTAGGCCACGGCCAAAGTGATTTCAACCCAAGACGAGAGCATATTCGTGATTATCTGGTTGATAATGGATATATTCATTTGCAAGCCCCTAAGCAGTCTCAGGAGCAGATAGAAGTTATTTTCCATAGTTCTGACGAACCACTACTATCCCGATACTCCTCAGGAGAAATTATCCCATACACAGAGTTTGTTAGCATTCTTTATCCTAAAAATGCCAAACTCTTTAATGAGAACCCTCGCACAGGACCAACTGTTTCCCTTTCGAACGATGGAGGTACTTGGTTCGGACTTAGAACTGCAGATGGGCAGATGTTAGTTGAGCGTTTCCGTTATGATGTAGGATTGGAAGGGGAGTCTATATCTGATCGACTTAACAGAATCCTTTCACCAGCACATTTAGAGCAGATAAGACAGATTGATACAAATTTTGATATTCCGTCTTATGTCGAAGATAAAAATAAAGAACTTGGTATCGAAGTGAAGCTTTATAGAGATAAAGAGCACATAGATACGCTAGATTTTAATGACTTGATTAATCACCCTAACATTGAAGAAATGGCCAATGAACTAGGTCACACCTCGCTCTCGTCCTATCCGGAAGAATTTACTATTGAAATTCTAGATAAACGCTTAAATCAGTCCCAGCTTACTGCATTGCTGGATCAGATTATTGAACTTGGTAAAGAAAAAGATGAATTAAAACAATTCCTGACAGAGCAACTAACAAGCCTTAGTCAGTCTACTCGTCCAGATATTTTTCGTGCTTTAACAGAAAACGAAAGAACCCATATTAGCGAATTTTTTAAAACCCTAATACCCAATGTAACGACGAGCTATGAATTTACTGAAGAAGGAGTAGAGTATCTTTCTTATCGGATTAGGAATATGGAGTTTGCTTCCAGCCACCCAGAATTACGAGAGTTATCCCCTGAGGAACAGTATCAGTCTCTACTTAAGTTTTTTGATAAACACTATGGGAAACCATTCCCGTTGCCAAGCGATCAAACTGTGATGGGGATTGAACTACTGCAAGAAAAATTTGGTTATAACCCCAAATTGCCGTTGGCTGTTTATCGTGATAGCGCTCAGAATATGGATCGAATTGCTGAGAAGGAAGAAGAAGCCTTCCGTTCTACTTTTGATAAGACGATGTTTGCCAAATCACTAGAACTGGTACAAAAGTATTCTCTTCAGGAAGTCATGGAGGGTATTGATATATGGTCTGGTGGAGATGAAGCTCGCTTAGAAGCCCTTAATTCGGACCTTAGAGATATATCTTTACAACCGCTTAAAGATTTCGTCGAAAGGTATATTGACCCTAGTCTCTATTTGAGCCATGGATTTGAGGATAGTCCGCTGGCTAGTCTTTCTTTCCAAGATTTAGCAGATCTCTCTCATGAAAAAGGCTTGTTAGATGTAAATGGTAAGCTAGTTAATCAAAAAGATCATATGGAAAAAGAAAAAGCCCTCGAGCAGAGTCAAGGATATGAAAAAAGCGCTGAGAGTACAAGCGAGGATTTACCGAAATTAAATATCTGGTCCTCTACAAATGAGAATGCTATTTTATCCAATTTGGCAGTTAGTCCAATTTGGATAAGAAACTTTAGATTTGAAAGTGTTGAACATGCATACCAGACGCTCAAATCAAACGGTTTTACATCCGAAGCTCTTACATGGGCAGAGTCAAACAGACAAGCATTTAAGCAAGGAAGAAAAGTTCAGTCGGCATACCAGTTAGGCCCTACAAATAAGTTAACAAGCATCACTTTAATGGAAAAACTTTTGACGGAACGTTTCTTGCAAGATGCTGAATTTAGAGAAGCGCTAATTCAAACAAAAGGATTTACATTAACACATAAGCAGGATAATGGGATTTGGAAGAAAGAATTTCCTAGAATTCTGATGGATCTTCGAGATGGTAAGCTAGTTAATCAAAAAGACCATATGGAAAAAGAAAAAGCCCCTGAGCAAGCTCAGAAGCACTTGATAGATAGGACCAGTATTGGCACGGATTCTTTACAGCTCGAAGCTGAAGGCAGTGTCAAACCTGTATCAAATGATACCTTTGAGCAAACTGTTACCAGTCACCCGACATCATCCTATCCTTTACTCCATTTTAGCACAAATTTTTCAGAAATTCAAAGAAGAGTAGGGAATTATCATCCTGTTACTGAAGCAGATATCAAACGACTGAATCAGTATGCTCCCTCCATTCAGAATACTGCTCAATGGTATTCCAATGAATTGGCAGGCAGTTTTGTCTACTTTGTTTATGCGAGCCAAGGGCAACAAGAAGTATTATCGGTGAATTTTCGCAAAGAGAATTTCGTCCATCTGACGGGTATTCGTCCATTTGAGGAGGGAAAAGGAGCTGCGGACTTCTTAGATGATTTTGTAAGTGGCAGAGGGCACTATGATTCAATACTTGTGAGTAATTCACTCAAACATAAGCTCCAGGCTTTGCCAATGCTATCCGATATTTTAGATCCCAAATCATTTATTCTTGATAATCTGACTAGCGTTGAAAAGTTACATAAGTTAGACATGAGTGAGGCTCTAAAATCTAAAGATGAAGACTTTCTTTTACTCTTTAAGGATGCTGGGGAAGAGAGGATACCAGCCTCGCTTATGAAGATAAAGGGTGACTTGAAAACCAAAGTCGCAGCTGTAGATGAGAAAGTTATACTCGGCATTTATCGTGAGCGTTCTGGGATAATTGATCAACTTTCTATCAACAAAGAATACGTCAAGGACGGAGGGAAAGAGTTTCTGACTATTCTTCAAAATCGTCAACTTGAACCGATAAAGGCAGTGGTCAAAGAGGAAAAATTGGAAGCAAAAACCATAGCTGCTTCGACCGATATTCAGCCAACTCCAACAACAGATGTAGCCCTTCAGTCACTTCTTGATTCCAATGACAGCCAAGCCCTTTTCAATCATTTGAAAGAGGGGATGAAGGAATATGTTAACTCCGACAAGTACAAGCAATTCCTGCAAGCTATAAGTAAATTCCATGACTATTCTATCTACAATGTTCATATGATGCTTAGTCAAAAACCAGATATTAGCCTTGTAGCTTCCTATCGAAAATGGAAGACTGATTTTGATAGACAGGTCCAAAAGGGTGAGAAAGGAATTAAGATTTGGGTGCCAATGACCTTCAAGGAAAAAGACAAAAATGGACAACCAGTCTTAGATGCAGATGGTCAAGAAAAGACCATTACTCGCTTTAAGTTAGGTACAGTATTCGATGTATCACAGACAGCTGGAAAGGAGATACCAAAGCCAGTTTATAACTTGGAAAGTGCTGTTCCAGATTATCAAAATATCTACCGTGCGGCACGTCACGTATCGCAAGAAAATGGTGTCAAAATTTCCTTTCATCCGATTGATTCTGGAGCCAATGGCTACTATCACATTGAGAATAATGAGATAGTCATTGCGGATAAAAAAATGTCTGAAGCACAAATTCTCAAGACCCTCTTTCATGAAATGGCTCACTCGGAATTGCATCATCATAACGACGGCTATAGTCGGAGCGAGCGAGAGTTGCAGGCAGAGAGTATAGCTTACGTAGTCGCAAATCATTATGGAATAGATACAAGTGACTACTCATTTGGCTACCTCCATAACTGGTCGCAAGATAAGCAAGGCTACGAAGACTTAGAGAATCAGTTGAAGGTGGTCCAAGCAGAATCAAAAAGTCTTATCAATCGCATTGATGCATCACTTGAATTAGTCAAAAATAAAACACTGACTACCAATAAACTGCAATCAAAAATTGCTCAAGCAAAGGAAAAATCAGAGCAACAAAAAGAGCAGAAGGCAAGCGAGGTCAGACAGGAACATACAAAAAAGCAACCAGCAGCGAAGGAATTGTAAGCCAACTTTTTACTCGCAAACCGAAAGGAGAACAAACACATGATAGAGAAGATTAGTCAAGAAACAGTCAATGCCTTGACGGATATTTTTTGGATGAACCTTGAAACAGGTCAACCAATTATCCGTCGTGAAAATCAGGAATTGACTCGAAAATATTGCCTCGCAAGATTGCGAGCAGAGGGTGAACAAGTCAAGAAAATTACCCTGGAGTTAGCTCATGATTACCACGAAGCCTACATGGAAATTGAAGAGATGACAGATGCAGACTTTGAAGTTCTGCGACTGGAAATTCTCTCACTAGAACTCTCCTCGTGATAAAAAACTCTCTCGAAGAGAGGGTAAAAAATGTGTCAACATTTTTTACTGGGGGATTGGGGAACTCCCCAAAATCTTAAAAAGAAGTCGGAGGTTGACCTGCATAGGTTGACCTTGACTGACTTTTTAATTTTGAGCATTTGTCAGGACAAATGCTACGCTTGCCAGAAGAAAAGGTAGGGTGGAGCCCTATGTGAAAATGCAGAGATGCTAGGAGGAAAAATCATGGAACAAGAAGCGAAGCGAAGCAGGCCAATAAAGAAGGAATTTTTTGTGGATGAGCAAGAGAATCGCTTTATAAAACAGAAAATGGAGGAAGTTGGTATTGTAAATTTTTCTCAGTTTGCACGTGAGATGTTGATATTTGGAGAGGTGAAAAAGATTGACTTTGACAAACTCAAACAACTGAGATTAGAGATAAATCGGGTTGGTGTCAATGTCAACCAGATTGCGAAGCGAGTGAACGAAAATGGAGATGCCGATAGTGGAGACGTTGCAGAATGTTTGGCACTCTTGCAAGAATTGAAAGAACAGACAAATCGTCTGATTAAAGACCAACTGAAAAGGGGGGTGTAACTAAATGGTGGTTTTGAAAATTGTCCAGATAAAATCTAGTCAATCTCTCGGGCGTAGCGTGAAGTATATCAAAGACGAGGCTAAGACAATTGAAGAGAGCAAACTCCAAGATGTAGCCCGTGCCATGAAGTATATTCAGAATGATGCCAAAACGATTCTGCAATCGGATAATGAACTACGAGATTTTCCGCTGGTAACGGTTAACGGGAAACAGGAATTGCAGTTGGTATCTAGTTACGGTGTGACCGACGTGGTATCAGCGGCAGATGAATTTGATTTGACAAGGATGAATGCCGAAACTCGATTCGGTAAACGTGGTAATGGTGTGGATGTACTCGCTCATCACATCATTCAATCGTTTAGCCCTGAAGATGATTTGACCCCACAAGAGATCCATGAGATTGGTCGTAAAACGGTCTTAGAGTTGACAGGTGGACAACATGAATTTGTCATCGCAACCCACATCGATAAGAACCATATCCATAACCATATCATTTTTAATAATACTAACTCAGTGACCATGAAAAAATTTCGTTGGCAAAAAGGGACAAGAAGGAGCCTTCAAAATATTTCAGACAAACACGCTAGCATTGCTGGAGCCAAAATCATAGATGAGAAGATGAAAAACAGTCGTCGTGAGTACATCGCTTATCGCAAGAAAAATGTCTTTCGTTACGAAATTAAAGATCGCCTGGACTTTTTGCTCAAGCACTCAACATCGCTTGATGATTTTAAGTTAAAAGCAAAGGAGCTGGACTTGATGCTGGATACTTCAGGGAAGGAAGTGCGGTACAAATTGCTAGACAAAGACCAGCAACGTGCTGTTCGTGATCGTACCTTATCCAAGCGAGGAAATTACTCTTTGGAAGGAATTGCTCACTCACTCGAAGGCAATCAGCCAACTTACAGCATAGATAAAATCAACACAGCTTATCAAGAGTATAAGAAAAGTCAGGAAGCTGATTTTGAAATGAGAATTCAGGTCCATAATTGGCAGGTCATGGAAGAAACTTCCAAAGGGATTTATCTAGAGTTAGAACATGGTCTAGCTAATAAAGGCACCGTCCTTATTCCGTCACGTTATGTCGATAAGCTGGAGAACGGTGACTATGAAATCTTTATCCGAAAGAATGACTGGTTTTATTTTACCAATGCCAACGATGCGACTAAGAACAAGGCGATGCGAGGGGAGATAATTGCCAAGCAACTGTCTTATGATAATGGTGAAATTGTCGTCAACAAAAATCCGTACATCAGCAGAATTGACCAGCTGGTCAGAGAGTTTAATTTTCTGTCTGCTCATGGTGTTACAGACGGTACGCAGTTTGAAAATCTATCCAACTCATTCCGTGAACAAGTCCAAGCTACTCAATCAGAGCTAGACAAGTTAGATACACGGTTGGCAGATTTGAACAAGCTCCAGGGGGCATTGCTTGCCCTGGAGGGAGGTCAGCTGCACTACCACGAACTAGCACATCAAATTCTAAAAGATTTGAAGCTAGATCCGACTACTAAGAAGTCAGAGATTGATAAGCTGATCAAAGAAGTGACAATCGAACGTACAGGCTTGCGTGAACGTTTTGACTCAATCGTCTCTAACAGCCAGCAACTTGAGAAGATACAGGATAATATTAAAATACGTGAAAGCAACCCAAAAAAGATATTATAAAAATAACAAAAAAATAATATATTTCTTTACAGCGTAATAAAATAATGTTATAATTATATTGTGATAAAAATAAATTATTGTCATGTTTTATATAACAAAGGAGGATGTAATGAGAATTATTAGTTTTTCAGCGATAAAGGGCGGTGTTGGAAAGACAACCTTAGCATTTAATTACGGGGAATGGCTAGCAAGACAGGGGAAAAATATCCTGTTTATTGACTTGGATCACCAATGTAACCTAACTCAGACTTACAATATATTTGAAACACGTGGGACAGTGGCTGATATTTTCAGAAGAACAGGGGCTGCCCAGATTATCAACGTGAAACCAGGCATCAGTATTATTCCAGGCTATATGCAATTGGATGTGGTTGAACGGGATTTGGAAAACAAGGCCAATAAGGATATGTTGCTGTATATGTGGTTCAGTGATAACTACACAACCTTGTCGCTGAACACGTTTGATTATGTCATTATTGATTGTCACCCTGACTTTGCAACGGCTACAAGGAATGCGGTAGCTGTCAGTCACTCAATTATCAGTCCATTAACTCCAAGCGAGCACGGCTACAATGCAAAGTTCAACATTGAGGAACGTTTAGAAGCATTCCGTGATGAAGTGTTTGACTATACAACCAGAGAGAGCTACATTACGGCCAAACTCTATTTCGTGGCCAATATGATAGCACATAATAAAAACTCATCTAGGGATTTACTTGAGAAACTAGAGGGAGATAGTCGCTGGATTGCCAGCGTTCCCAACAAAGAACTCTTCAATAAGTCAACACTGGAGAAGAAACCTATCTCAGATATGAAACAAGTTCCAGATATTTTCCAAGCACACAAGAAATTTTTTGAAGATATTGAAATGACATTCCAAAATATTTCTGATATAATATAATCATGTTAAGATGATAACAAAAACATAACAATATTAAGTCAAGGGAGAATATCATGGCATTTGATGAAGGAAATCGAGAAAATATCTACAAGGCTTTGGACTTTGGCAATCAACAAGGGACTTTTCCAGATGTACAATTACCTACACGTACGGAACACGAAAAAGTTTCATTGAATGCCTCGATTGATAGAGAAAATAAAGAGAAACTGATACGTATGGCTGAACGTCAAGGGTATGGGAAATCAACATCTGCATTTCTAAATGATTGGATCGCAAGCGTTAAAGAATAAATTATAGATATATTTATAATATATTTAAAACATATTATAAAAGACTATGTCCTAGGAAGCTACGAAGGCTTCCTAGGGCTTTTTCTTTTTTTCAAAAACGAATAAAATAGTATGATGAATACTTTTGTGATTGATGAACGAGAATTAGTAGCAGAATTTCGGGTGAATACCCAGGAGCAATTCCTGAAATATATTGAGCAGTACGAAGCTTATATAGC
Organism: Streptococcus sp. 2020WUSS084; assembly: GCF_044427445.1. Lineage (NCBI taxonomy): Bacteria > Bacillati > Bacillota > Bacilli > Lactobacillales > Streptococcaceae > Streptococcus > Streptococcus sp. 2020WUSS084. The sequence continues at coordinate 49,222 of NZ_JAOTGC010000015.1, forward strand.
ACCAATCATGAGGGCTAACGGCTATCGGCGGATTAACCAAGCAGAACGGACAGTCTTATTCACCTTTGGGGAGGTTACCTTCTCCAGAAGCCGTTGGACCAATGGCAAACGTACTCGAATACCACTTGATGAGAAACTGGGTTTAAAAAAGCATATCCGATTTTCCAAAGAGTTGCTTTATTATGTTTCAAAGTTGTCAACTATGTTATCCTATCGACAAGTAGGAATAGTGATTGAAACCTGCCTTGGATTCCACGTGACTAAAGACACTGTACTTAAGGCTATCAAGGAAGCAGGAGAATTGCTCAAACAAAGAGAAGAATGTCATATAAATAAGCCAAGTAACGAACTTCAAAAGATAAAGAGTAAGTTCATCTATGTTGAGGGTGACGGGGTTATGGTTAAATGCACAGAAAAGGCAGACGAGCGTAGGAATCGGGAATTATCCCATTTTGTAGTCCATACAGGTCGAAAGCAGATTAGTCCCAACAGGTATATGCTCGAAAACAAAAAAGAGATTGTCCATATCAATTACAATCAAGCTAAGGATGACTTGTTGGACTATCTCTATAATCATTTTGAAATAACACCAGAAACTGTTCTAATTACAAACTCGGATAATGGTAAAGGCTATACAAGACGCATCTTCCTTGAGATAGCCAAGGCTCTTGGAATAAAAAGGCATGAACACTTTTGGGATGCTTACCATGTGGACGAGAAAATTAGGACTATCCTTAAAAATTATCCTGAAGAATTGACGGATAGGCTACTGGCTGCCAAATACTCTCATAACAAGTCAGATGCAGAAGTTGTATTTGATACGTGTGAAGCTATGGCTGAGAATGAGGAGGAAGTGGCTAAACTTCTGCATTTTAAGTATAAGTTTTTGAAGAGATTTAGTCAGACTAAGTCTGCTGCATTAAGAGGACTACCAACACATTCTTTAGGTATTATGGAATCACAGCATAGGAAACTAACCTACCGGATGAAGAAGAGGGGGATGTACTGGTCAGAAAACGGAGCTTGTACTATGGCTCGAATGATACTACTAGATCGACTAGAGGATTTACGTGACTTATTTTTTGGAGAGTGGCAGAACTATAGTTATGGTAGAGGGATGTCGGGTGGAGAGGTAAAAAAATTACTGCCTAATGAAACAGATCATAGTTTATTAAAAATTTTTAAGCAACCGAAAAAAGGTCAACTACGAGGGCTTATGAAGTTAAACCGAACACGCTAAAAGTAGAGCATTTTTAGTGTTTTTTGGCATATTCTCGATTGCATTATCATTAATAATGTGCTATAATGATTGTATCAAAAATCAAAAAAGGTGTAGGAACGGGAATTCCTACACCACCGATTAAGACAAGTGGGCCTTGCTTAATCAGCCATAGCTTATTGTAGCATAAAGAAAACAATATCGTCAAGGCTGATACAAGGAAAAAACACTTGTATCGGCTTTTTTTGAAAAAAATTGGTAGTGAGAAATCTCTGTCAACGCTTGTATTATAAGAGGTATTGGCAAATCTCAAAAATTTAGACACATACTTAGAATGAAAAAATATTGACAAATGAGTTGAATCATAGTAAAATGATAAAGACTTTGAAATTGAGGGGAGTGAAAAAAATGTCAAAAACAGTAGTACGCAAGAACGAATCACTTGATGATGCTCTTCGTCGTTTCAAACGTGCGGTTACTAAAGCTGGTACTCTTCAAGAAACACGCAAACGCGAATTCTACGAAAAACCATCTGTAAAACGTAAACGTAAATCAGAAGCAGCTCGCAAGCGTAAAAAATTCTAATTGAATTTGAAAATGGCCGAAAGGCTGTTTTTTGTTTACTTTTTACAACAGGTGACATATAATAGGGATATAGAATTTTGTCCAGGTGAAAAGGAGTAAAGAGATGAGTATCTTAGTTACTGGTGGTGCAGGTTATATTGGTAGTCATACGGTTGTCGAATTGTTAAATTTAGGTAAAGAAGTGGTTATCGTGGATAATCTTTCAAACTCAAGTATTTTGGTTTTAGACCGCATTGAAACCATCACTGGCAAGCGCCCAACTTTCTATGAGTTGGATGTGGCAGATAAGGAAGCCTTGCGCCAAGTTTTTGAAAATGAAAACATTGAGGCAGCCATTCACTTTGCTGGCTACAAGGCAGTCGGTGAGTCCGTAGCTAAGCCAATTATGTACTATGAAAACAATATCATGTCAACCCTAGCTTTGGTAGAAGTCATGGCAGAATTTGGTGTTAAGAAAATTGTCTTCTCCTCAAGTGCAACTGTTTATGGTCTCAATAATCCATCACCTTTGGTTGAAACTATGCCAACTAGCGCAACGAATCCGTACGGCTATACCAAAGTTATGTTGGAACAAATCTTGCGTGATGTGGAAGTAGCAGATAAGGAGTGGAGTATTGCATTGCTCCGTTATTTCAATCCAATTGGTGCCCATGAATCTGGCTTGATTGGGGAAGATCCGGCTGGTATTCCTAATAATTTGATGCCGTTTATTGCACAGGTAGCCGTTGGTAAACGTGAGGAGCTCAGCGTTTTTGGTAACGATTATGATACAGTTGATGGTACTGGAGTGCGTGATTATATCCATGTGATTGATTTGGCACTTGGTCATATTAAGGCGCTTGAAAAAATTTCAACTACTACAGGTGTACATACTTACAATCTTGGTTCAGGTCAAGGAACAAGTGTATTGGAGTTGGTCAAAGCCTTTGAAAAGGTAAATGGCGTTCCAGTACACTATAAACTTGTTGACCGTCGTCCAGGTGATGTGGCAACCTGTTACGCCAACGCAGACAAGGCTTGGAAAGAGTTAAATTGGAAAACAGAAAAAACAATTGAAGACATGTGTCAAGATACGTGGAACTGGCAATCGAAAAATCCAAATGGATACGAAGGATAATAAAAGATGTGAGTGGAGGCTCACATCTTATTTTTGTAATTATGGAAAAGAAAAACAGGTATGGAGACTGATATACTCCCCTTATAGTGGACAGTGAAAAAACAAAAATTTTCACTAGAAACTATAAAGGGAGTTTTATTATGTCCAAAAGAAGTCCAAAGTCTGTCTCTGAGAAACTAGAAATTGTTCTACTCT
>NZ_JAOTGC010000016.1:0-46970 GCF_044427445.1 Streptococcus sp. 2020WUSS084
AGAGTAGAACAATTTCTAGTTTCTCAGAGACAGACTTTGGACTTCTTTTGGACATAATAAAACTCCCTTTATAGTTTCTAGTGAAAATTTTTGTTTTTTCACTGTCCACTATAAGGGGAGTATATCAAAATTTTCCTTGTTTTTTTGTTTTCTATGTGGTATACTTAACAAGTTAATTAAAAGGTTAAGGGGATGCCTATGAATCGTATTGCATTAGAAATTGAGAAGTACCTGCACGAGATTGTTTTGAGTTCGGAGAATCAATTGGAGATTTTGGTTGGTTCTTGTCAAAGCACGGTGAAGTTGACGAATACGCAGGAGCATATTTTGATGCTTATTGAAAAGGCTGCATATACTAATACTGAGATTGCTAAGGAGTTGAATGTTAGTCAGGCTGCGATCACGAAGGCTACAAAGTCATTAGTTGCTCAGGGGTTACTGGTGGCGGTTAGAGATGATAAGGATGCTCGTATTGTTCGCTTTAGTTTGACTGAGGCTGCTAAGCCTATTGCTGCAGAGCATGCTCATCATCACGCGCATACCTTGGAAGCTTATGAGGAGCTTTTGGAAAATTATAGTCTTGAAGAGCAGGAGTCAATTGCTCGATTCTTAAGTGAGTTAGTGGAGAAGATTAGAAAATAAATGAGATATATTACTGTGGAAGACTTGTCGTTTTACTACGACAAAGAACCGGTTTTAGAACATATTCATTATTATCTTGATAGTGGGGAATTTGTGACTTTGACTGGTGAGAATGGCGCAGCCAAGACAACCCTCATTAAGGCGACTTTGGGGATATTGAGGCCCAAACAGGGGAGGGTTTCTATTGCTGAGAAGAGTATAAAAGGTAAGAAGTTGAGAATGGCCTATTTACCTCAGCAAATTGCAAGTTTTAATGCTGGTTTTCCGAGCACGGTTTACGAATTTGTAAAATCAGGGCGTTATCCTCGACAAGGTTGGTTTCGTCGTTTGACAGCCCATGATGAGGAACATGTTCGGATTAGTTTGGAATCAGTTGGAATGTGGGAACATCGGGATAAGCGCTTAGGTGCTTTGAGTGGTGGGCAGAAGCAACGCGCGGTCATTGCGCGTATGTTTGCCTCTGATCCAGATATTTTTATTCTGGATGAACCGACAACAGGGATGGATGCAGGGACCAAGGATGCTTTTTACCAGCTCATGCATCATTCGGCTAAGAAGCATGGAAAGTCGGTTCTGATGATAACTCATGATCCTGATGAGCTGAATAGGTATGCTGATCGAAACATTCACTTGGTTCGTGATCAGCAGTCTCCTTGGCGTTGTTTCAATGTTCATGAAGCGGATGAGGAGGTTGCCGATGTTTGATCTATCTGTATTTCATTATGACTTTATGCAGCGTGCTTTCCTGGCAATCATTGCGATGAGTCTGTTCTCGCCTATTTTGGGGGTCTTTTTGATACTCAGACGACAGAGTTTGATGTCGGATACTCTTAGTCATGTTTCGTTGGCGGGGGTTGCATTTGGTTTGGTATTGGGGATTTCACCAACGCTTTCGACTGTTCTTGTCGTTATTGTGGCAGCTGTATTTTTAGAGTATTTGCGGACAATTTACAAGAATTTTATGGAAATTGGGACGGCTATCCTCATGTCGACTGGTTTGGCTATTTCGCTTATTGTCATGAATAAATCTGGTGGGAAATCAGGGCTTAGCCTGGAACAATATCTGTTTGGCTCGATTGTGACGATTAGTCAGGAGCAGGTAATTGCTTTGTTTACGATTGCTGTGATTGTCATTGTGCTGACATTGTTGTTTTTACGTCCGATGTATATTCTTACCTTTGATGAGGATACGGCATTTGTAGATGGGTTGCCTGTGCGAGCTATGTCCATTGCCTTCAATGTGGTGACTGGTGTTGCCATTGCCCTAATGATTCCTGCGGCAGGTGCTTTGCTGGTTTCAACAATTATGGTTTTGCCTGCTTCTATTGCATTGCGACTTGGTAAGAGTTTTAAAGCTGTTATCTTTACTGGGATGGGCATTGGCTTTTTTGGAATGGTCATGGGGTTGTTGACTTCTTACTATGCAGAAACCCCAGCGAGTGCAAGTATTACCTTGATTTTCATTAGTATTTTCTTACTGGTGAATGTTGTTCAAAAATTTAAAAAATAAGGAGTTAAGATGAAAAAAGTTGGTTTATTATTATTGTCTGTCTCAACTTTGCTTTTAGGGGCTTGTGGCAATAGCACAGCTTCTGAAGATGGGAAGTTGAATATTGTAACGACCTTTTATCCTGTTTATGAGTTCACCAAGCAGGTAGCAGGTGATGAGGCAAATGTTGATCTGTTGGTTAAGGCTGGGACAGAGGTTCATGGTTATGAGCCGTCAGCTAAAGATATTGCTCGTATCCAAGAGGCAGATGCTTTTGTTTATGAAAATGAAAATATGGAAACATGGGTTCATGATATTGAAAAATCACTTGATACAACAAAGGTTAATGTGATTAGTGCGACGGAAGGGATGCTTTTGTTACCAGGTAGTGAAGAAGGTGAGGATCACGACCATAGTGAGGAGGGGCATAGCCATGCTTATGATCCGCATGTATGGTTGTCTCCTGAGCGTGCCATCACACTTGTAGAAAATATTCGTGATAGTTTGGTAGCTAAATACCCAGAAAAGAAAGATGTTTTTGAAACAAATGCGGCAGCCTATATTGAGAAATTAGATGCTTTAGATATGAAGTATTCTGAAACATTATCTGCTGCGAAACAGAAATACTTTGTTACACAACATACTGCATTTGCATATTTGGCTTTGGACTATGGTTTGAAACAAGTTTCTATTACAGGTGTTGCTGCAGATGAGGATCCGACTCCATCACGTCTAGCGGAATTGACAGAGTATATCAATAAATATGGTATTAAGTATATCTATTTTGAAGAAAATGCGTCAAAATCTGTTGCAGAAACACTTGCTAAAGAGACTGGGGTTCAGTTGGATGTTCTTAATCCTCTTGAAAGTTTGACGGATGAGGATATGAAAAATGGTAAGGATTATATTTCTGTTATGGAAGATAATCTGACTGCCCTTGAAAAAACAACTTCCCAAGAAGGTTCTGAAATTTTGCCAGAAGAAGGTGCTGAGACTGCGCAAACTGTTTATAATGGTTATTTTGAAGATAGTGCCGTAAAAGATCGTACTCTTTCAGATTATGCAGGTGAGTGGCAATCTGTTTATCCATACTTGCTTGATGGTACACTAGATCAGGTCTGGGATTACAAGGCTAAGATCAAAGGTGGTATGACAGCTGAAGAGTACAAGGCTTATTACGATACAGGCTACAAAACAGATGTTGATCAAATTAACATTACAGATAATACCATGGAATTTGTAGTGGGAGATAAGAAAGAAAAATTCACATATAAGTATGTGGGTTATAAGATTTTGACCTACAAAAAAGGAAATCGTGGTGTTCGTTTCTTGTTTGAAGCAACGGATGCAAATGCTGGTAACTATAAGTATGTTCAATTTAGCGACCACAATATTGCCCCTGTTAAAACAGGTCACTTCCATATCTATTTTGGTGGAGAGAGCCAAGAAAAACTCTTGGAAGAGTTGGAAAACTGGCCGACATACTACCCTGTTGGTTTGACTGGTTTGGAAATTGGTCAGGAAATGCTGGCTCACTAAGAATAATGAGAAGACTGGGCAAGATGTTCAGTCTTTCTTCTTGACAATTTTTGACTACAAATGTAAACTAAAGTTAGAAAATGATTGTTGGGAGGTGAATGTGTGGAGCAGACAATTTCTGCTGCGGAGTGGCAGGTCATGCGGGTCTTGTGGGCCCAGCCTGGTGCGACTTCTCAGGAAATTATTCAGGCCTTGCAGGAAGGCTTTGATTGGCAGGCGACGACCATTAAGACACTCTTGGGGCGGTTGCGGAAGAAAAACTATTTGAGAATGGCTAAGGAAACTAGCAAATACCACTATTATCCGCTGATCAGTGAAGAAGAACATTTGCAGGGGCAGGTGGAACTCTTACTAGCTACCATATGTTCCACAAAACAGGGGCAACTGGTTGAAAAACTGCTAGACACAGGGGCATTTTCCAAAAAAAGCCTAGAGAATCTGGCCAGCAAAATCTCGCAGTTACAAAGGACTGCACCCGAGCAAATCGCTTGTGGGTGCTTGGCGGGGCAATGTACCTGCGGGCATCATCATACTCTTCGAAAATCAACCTCAGACGTTGTTGACTTGACTTGATGAGTGTAAAGCTCCGGTGGAGCTTTACAGCCTGCTACCTGAAAATGCGAAAGTAGTAGGGGTCTATCTGCTCTTGGAGAAACGAAGACGTTCGCCCAATTTCCAACCTCCAAAGGTTCCCCGAACCTTTGAAGCTAGTCTGAATCTGATTTTCATTGAGTATAAAAAAGGAGAAAGAATATGAAGCAAACTTTGAAATTGAAAAACTTATCGTGCCAAAACTGTGTTAAACACGTGACCAATCACCTCTTGGACTTGGACGGGGTGGAAGAGGTGAACATCCAGCTGGATCAGCAGTTGGCGGAGGTGGAAACCTCTGTGGCCTATGACTTGGAACAGTACCAAGAGGTGCTGGAAGATACTATCTATGAAGTGGAAGAATTGATATAAGTGAAAAAGCAGCCGTCAAGCTGCTTTTTATAATGCTTTGAGAAATCTATGCAGATCCAGTTTCACTTGTGCAAGTGAAATTTGGTCCCAGAAGCCGTCTGATTGCAAGCGTGGAATCAGGTGGACATGGAAATGGGTGCCAGCATCAAACAAGCGATCGTTGCAGGCTATGGTCACACCGTCAATCGTCAATGCTTGACAGAGTTTTTCAGTCAAAAAGACTTCCAAGTCTGATAGCTCATAGCGAACAGCAGGAGGGACTTGGCTGAGCGTGTCATAGTGTTCCTTGCTAATAATCAGCAGATGCCCTGTTTGGACAGGGTCAATGTCCCAGACGACCTTGAAATGCTCCGTCTGGTAGAGAATGTCATTTTCATTGAGTTGGTGACAAAAAATACAGGTCATGTCATTTCTCCTAGGTTAGCAGAAAAGGAAATCACATAGGATTTCCTTGAAAAATATTAATAAGTCAAAACAGAATATTTCTTCTTCCCACGACGGATAACGGTCAACTCGCCGTCAATCTTGTCGCTGTCAGAAAGAGTATAGTCCAAATCCTGCACACGCTCACCGTTGACATAGATGGCACCATTTGCTACGTCTTCACGAGCCTGGCGTTTTGAAGTGACAATACCAGAGGTAACTAGGAGTTCAACGATGTTAAGGTTGTCTTCAGCCTGGACAGCGTAGTTTGGAACGTTGCTGAGGCCCTGCTTGAGTTCTTTTGCGGATAGGTTTTTGATGTTGCCAGCGAACAATTGCTCGGTGATGTTAAGGGCTTGGTTATAGGCTTCTCCACCGTGGACCAATGTCACGACTTCCTTAGCCAAAATCTTCTGAGCTAGGCGTTCGTGACGGGCAGCGTCAAATTTTTCTTCAATCTCAGCAATCTCATCTAATGACAAGAAAGTAAAGATTTTCAAGAAACGAACGGCATCGTCGTCCATGACATTGAGCCAGAATTGGTACATTTCATACGGTGAAGTCTTGTCGGCATCAAGCCAAACAGCGTTGCCTTCTGACTTACCAAACTTCTTACCTGTTGAGTCGGTAATGAGAGGAACAGTCATCACGTGACCAGACTTGTCAGCCTTGCGACGAAGCAATTCAGTACCTGCTGTCATGTTGCCCCACTGGTCAGAACCACCGATTTGTAGGGTTACATTGTGCTTGTCATTGAGTTCGTAGAAGTCATAACCCTGCATGATTTGGTAAGCAAACTCGGTGTAGGAAATCCCTGTTTCAATCCGTTTTTTCACAGAGTCCTTGCTCATCATGTAGTTGACTGTGTAGTATTTACCAACATCACGGAGGAAGTCGATAAAGCTGATGTCTGAGAACCAGTCGTAGTTGTTGACCATTTCGGCCTTGTTGTCACCATTTTCAAAATCCAAGAAGCGAGAGAGTTGACCTTGGATTTTATCAACCCAACCGTCTACGGTATCTTTGGTTTGCAAGCTGCGCTCCGCATCCTTGAAGGAAGGGTCGCCAATCAGACCAGTAGCTCCACCAACTAGAGCGTAAGGTTTGTGCCCTGCTAATTGCAAGTGACGGCAGACGAGGATTGGTACCAAATGCCCCAAATGCAGGCTGTCGGCAGTTGGGTCGTAGCCAGAATAATAGGATACTTGCCCTTCTGTTAATGCTTTTACTAGGGCTTCTTCATCAGTCGTTTGAAAGACCAAGCCACGTGCTTTTAGTTCTTCAAAAATGTTCATGCGTTTCTCCTTCAACAAGATGCTTTGGTTTTTGAGTTTTTTACAAGCTAAAACCGCATCTCACCATTAAAAAATTCTCTCCTATTATACCACGAAATTGCGGAAAATAAACAAAATTTGGTATAATGGAACGATAAGGAGTTAATATGGCGACTAAATCAGATAAGCAAGATTTTAAAAAGAAAATCAGTGCCCTAGGCTTAGGGGATGCAGTGGGAGTTTTCCTTCGGACGCTGAAATTATTATTCAATTCAGTAGCAGTCTTGGTCTTCCTATTCGGTCTTTTTGGTGCGGGTATAGGAATTGGTTTCGTGGTTAGTCTTTTCGATGACGTTAAGATTCCCAAAACAGAGGAACTGGTAGCGAAGGTTTCAGAAGTTAGTCGGATTTCCACCGTTACCTATTCGGATGGTAGCTTGGTGTCGGAAGTTAATTCAGATTTGCTTCGTGTACCCATTACTTCGGAAGAGGTCTCTAATTATCTAAAACAGGCTGTAATTGCGACAGAGGATGAAACATTTGAAACCCACAACGGGGTTGTGCCTAAGGCTGTTTTGCGTGCGGCACTGGGATCAGTTGGTCTAGGTTCATCTAGCGGTGGTTCAACCTTGACGCAGCAATTGATAAAACAGCAACTTGTCGGAGATGCTCCAACCTTTACGCGTAAGGCTAATGAGATTGTTTCGGCTTTGGCATTAGAGCGGAATATGACCAAGGAAGAGATTTTAACCATTTACCTAAATGTTTCTCCATTTGGTCGAAATAATCAGGGACGAAATATTGCAGGGGTAGAAGCTGCGGCTCAGGGAATTTTTGGTAAACCAGCGAAAGACTTGACTGTTCCGCAGGCTGCTTTTATTGCAGGCTTACCGCAAAGTCCGATTGTTTATTCTCCCTATGCATCAGATGGAACACGTAAATCAGATGAGGATATGGTTTACGGTATTGAACGCTATCAAGATGTTCTCTTTAATATGTATCGGGCGTCATTCTTGACCAAGGAAGAATACGAAACCTATAAAGCCTACGATATTAAACAAGATTTTATTGCTCCAGCTCCTGTAATGGCGGATACGAAAGATTATCTCTATTACAAGGTCATGGAAGAAGCGCAGGAGGTTATGTTTGATTACCTGGTGAAACGTGACAAGGTTTCTAAAAATGACTTGAAAAATGATGAAACAAAGGCATCCTATGAGGAGTTGGCCAAGCAAGAATTGAGCCAAGGTGGCTACACGATTAAGAGTACCGTTGATCAAAAAATCTATGCGGCAATGCAGTCTGTTGTGGCAAACTATGGATCTGTTTTGGATGATGGAAACGAATATGTTGAGACAGGTAGTGTGTTAATTGATAATGCCACAGGAGCCATTTTAGGATTTGTGGGTGGTCGCGATTATGCAACCAACCAAAATAACCATGCCTTTGATACTCTTCGTTCGCCAGCATCAACCATCAAGCCTCTGTTAGCTTACGGTATTGCGATTGATCAAGGTTTGATAGGTTCTGCCAGCATCCTTTCAGATTATCCAACGAACTTTTCAAGTGGACAACCGATCATGTATGGTTCAGGACGTGGTACTGGTATGATGAACTTACAGACGGCTATTGACCGTTCTGTTAACATTCCTGCTTTTTGGACCTATAAGATGATGAGAAATGCAGGTGTAGATGCCAAAGCGTACATGGATAAAATGAATTATCATATTCCTATGTACGATATTGAAAGTGTACCGTTGGGCGGTGGTGTTGAAATTTCAGTATTGACAAATACCAATGCCTATCAAACTTTGGCAAATGGTGGCGTTTATAACAAACATTATATTGTTGAAAGCATTACTGCCTCTGATGGAACAGTAGTGTATCAGCATGAAGCTGCTCCGGTTCAAGTCTATTCTAAAGCAACTGCAAGTATTATGAACCAGCTTTTGAGACAGGTTGTCAACTCTGGGTATACTACGACGTTCAAGAGTCGATTGAGTGGTTTAAACCCACAGGCAGCATCATCTGATTTCGTCGGTAAGACGGGAACAAGTAATGAAGTCAATGACGTGTGGCTCATGCTATCAACCCCTAGAGTAACTTTAGGTACCTGGGCTGGGAATGATGATAACTCAGAAATGTATGTCTGGACTGGCTACCACAATAATTCACAATATGTGGCCCATATGGTTGATGCTCTTTACAATGTTAATGCGGATATGTTCGCAGGAAAATTTGAATTAGACAGTAGTGTTATTGCTTCTAGCGTCGTTGCTTCTACAGGTCAACGTGCAGGGACTACACAGGTAAATGGGCGCCAAGTAACAGTTGGCGGTGCGATGACAACTAGTTATTGGGCTAAAAATGGTGCACCAGTAACGAGCTATAACTTCATGGTTGGGGGGACAGATAGTGACCGAGCACAGGCTTGGAATACAATTATCGGCTCCCAAACACCAACATCAAGTAGCTCAACCCAACGAAGCAGTTCGACTCGGAGTAGCACGAGTTCTTCAGCTAATAACACGAACCAGTCATCAGAAACGCAAACAGCAACTAGTGAGCAAGAATAATGAAACACCTTGATTTTTCCTAGCACTTGTGCTATAATAGTATAAATTATTTGTCGTGTGTCTTGTTTGAAATATTGTCCAAACAAGGCTTGCAGCAGTTAAATCAAACTTTTTCAAAGGAAGATTTAGCTGCTCTTTTTGTGTCTATGAGGAATTTTTTTGAGAATTGTTACCTATTCTTAAAGATTCTAAAAATTCTAACAAAAGGCAAATGTGTTTGATTTTGCAGAAAAATCAATAGAAAAATAGAGGAGAATTAACTTGGCAGGACATGAAGTTCAGTACGGTAAGCACCGTACCCGTCGTAGTTTTTCAAGAATCAAGGAAGTTCTTGATTTACCAAATTTGATTGAAATCCAAACGGACTCTTTCCAAGACTTTTTAGATTATGGTTTGAAAGAAGTCTTTGAAGATGTACTTCCAGTTTCAAACTTTACGGATACCATGGAATTGGAATTCGTTGGTTATGAATTGAAAGAACCTAAATACACATTGGAAGAGGCGCGTGCGCATGATGCGAACTACTCAGCTCCAATCTATGTAACTTTCCGTCTGGTGAATAAAGAAACTGGCGAGATCAAGACGCAAGAAGTCTTCTTCGGTGAGTTTCCAATCATGACTGAAATGGGTACCTTCATCATCAACGGTGCAGAGCGTATCATCGTTTCTCAGTTGGTTCGTTCACCAGGTGTCTACTTCAATGATAAAGTAGATAAGAACGGTAAAGTAGGTTATGGTTCAACGGTTATCCCTAACCGTGGAGCTTGGTTGGAATTGGAAACAGACTCAAAAGACATTGCCTACACTCGTATTGACCGTACGCGTAAGATTCCGTTCACAACGCTTGTTCGTGCGCTTGGTTTCTCAGGCGATGATGAAATCTTTGACATCTTCGGTGATAGCGAATTGGTTCGCAATACCATTGAAAAAGATATTCATAAAAACCCAGCAGATTCTCGTACGGATGAAGCGCTTAAGGAAATCTATGAGCGCCTTCGTCCAGGTGAACCAAAGACAGCTGAAAGCTCTCGTAGTCTTTTGACAGCTCGTTTCTTTGACCCACGTCGTTACGACTTGGCACCTGTTGGTCGTTATAAAATTAATAAAAAACTCAACCTCCGTACTCGTTTGCTCAACCAAACACTTGCTGAGCATGTGATTAACGGTGAGACAGGCGAAATCGTCTTGGAAGCTGGTACTGTATTGAGTCGTGATGTGCTTGAAAAAGTAGAAGCACAATTCGATGAACTCAACTTGGTAGAATATATTCCAAATGACAACGCTGTTCTTCTTGAGCCAGTTCTTTTGCAGAAATTCAAGATTGTAGCTCCTAAGGATCCAGAACGTGTTGTGACGGTGATTGGTAATGCGAATCCAGCAGAAAACGTACGTACAGTAACACCTGCGGACATCTTGGCTGAAATGAGCTACTTCCTCAACTTGGCTGAGGGTCTTGGTCGTGTAGATGATATTGACCACTTGGGTAACCGTCGTATTCGTGCCGTTGGTGAATTGCTTGCTAACCAAGTACGTATCGGTTTGACTCGTATGGAACGTAACTTGCGTGAGCGTATGTCTGTTCAAGACAATGAAGTATTGACGCCACAACAAATCATCAATATCCGTCCTGTTACAGCCGCAATCAAAGAATTCTTTGGTTCATCTCAGTTGTCACAGTTCATGGACCAACACAACCCACTTTCTGAGTTGTCTCACAAACGCCGTTTGTCAGCCTTGGGACCTGGTGGTTTGACTCGTGACCGTGCTGGCTATGAGGTTCGAGACGTTCACTACACTCACTATGGTCGTATGTGTCCGATTGAAACGCCTGAGGGACCTAACATCGGTTTGATTAACAACTTGTCTTCTTACGGACACCTCAACAAGTATGGTTTCATCCAAACACCGTACCGCAAGATCGACCGTGCAACTGGTACAGTAACGAACGAAATCGTTTGGTTGACAGCGGATGAAGAAGATGCCTACATCGTAGCACAATCAACATCTCCACTTGATGAAAACAACCGTTTCGTTGATAAGGTTGTTATGGGACGTCACCAAGGTAACAACCAAGAGTTCCCAGCAGATTCAGCAGATTTCATGGACGTTTCTCCTAAGCAGGTAGTTGCCGTTGCGACAGCATGTATTCCTTTCTTGGAAAACGATGACTCCAACCGTGCCCTCATGGGTGCCAACATGCAACGTCAGGCTGTTCCATTGATTGATCCGAAAGCACCGTACGTTGGTACTGGTATGGAATACCAGGCTGCCCACGACTCAGGTGCGGCAATCATCGCTCAACACGATGGTAAGGTTGTTTACGCAGATGCGGACAAGGTAGAAGTGCGTCGTGAAGATGGATCGCTTGATGTCTACCACATTTCTAAATTCCGTCGTTCAAACTCTGGTACTGCCTACAACCAACGTACCCTTGTAAAATTGGGCGACGTCGTAGAAAAAGGCGACTTCATCGCAGATGGACCTTCTATGGAAAATGGGGAAATGGCTCTTGGTCAAAACCCTATCGTTGCCTACATGACGTGGGAAGGTTACAACTTCGAGGATGCGGTTATCATGTCTGAACGCCTTGTGAAAGACGATGTGTATACATCTGTTCACTTGGAAGAATACGAATCAGAAACACGCGATACCAAGTTAGGCCCTGAAGAAATCACTCGCGAAATTCCAAACGTTGGTGAAGATGCTCTTCGCAACTTGGATGAAATGGGTATTATCCGTATCGGTGCGGAAGTTAAAGAGGGCGATATTCTTGTTGGTAAAGTCACACCAAAAGGTGAAAAAGATCTTTCTGCTGAAGAGCGCCTCTTGCACGCTATCTTCGGTGACAAGTCACGTGAAGTACGTGATACATCTCTTCGTGTACCTCACGGTGCCGATGGTGTCGTTCGTGATGTGAAAATCTTTACTCGTGCCAACGGTGATGAATTGCAATCAGGTGTTAACATGTTGGTTCGTGTTTACATCGCTCAAAAACGTAAGATCAAGGTCGGAGATAAAATGGCCGGTCGTCACGGTAACAAGGGTGTCGTTTCACGTATTGTACCTGTTGAGGATATGCCATATCTTCCAGACGGAACACCAGTTGACATCATGTTGAACCCACTCGGGGTGCCATCACGTATGAACATCGGTCAGGTTATGGAACTTCACTTGGGTATGGCGGCTCGCAACTTGGGCATTCATATCGCAACACCAGTTTTCGATGGTGCAAGTTCAGAAGACCTCTGGTCAACTGTTAAAGAAGCAGGTATGGATTCAGATGCCAAAACCATTCTTTACGATGGACGTACAGGTGAGCCATTTGACAACCGTGTATCTGTCGGTGTCATGTACATGATCAAGCTTCACCACATGGTTGATGATAAACTTCACGCTCGCTCAGTCGGACCATACTCACTCGTTACCCAACAGCCACTCGGAGGTAAGGCTCAGTTTGGTGGTCAGCGTTTCGGTGAGATGGAGGTTTGGGCCCTTGAAGCCTACGGTGCTTCAAACGTCCTTCAAGAAATCTTGACTTACAAGTCAGATGATGTGACAGGCCGTCTTAAAGCCTATGAAGCCATCACCAAAGGTAAACCAATTCCAAAACCAGGTGTTCCAGAATCATTCCGCGTTCTTGTCAAAGAATTGCAATCACTTGGTTTGGATATGCGTGTCCTTGATGAAGACAACAATGAAGTAGAATTGCGTGACCTTGATGAAGGTGAAGATGATGACATCATCCACGTAGATGATCTTGAAAAAGCACGTGCAAAAGCCGCAGCTGATGCAGCCGCAGCCTTTGCAGCAGAAGAAGCAGAAGGCAAAGAATAATTAGAATGGATGGAACAAGTTGGTCCAAACCTCAGAACTGAAAGAGATAAGGACCAACGGTCTTCCACCGTCTGATTTATAGAGGAATAGCTTACCAGCTATCCATTCTGCTGATTATTGTTCAAGAATTTGAGGTCTGGGAATCCAGCCTCTCACAAGAAAAGAAAGGGATTATTAGTGGTTGACGTAAATCGATTTAAAAGTATGCAAATCACGTTAGCTTCACCAAGTAAGGTTCGTTCATGGTCTTACGGTGAGGTTAAAAAACCTGAAACAATCAACTATCGGACACTTAAACCAGAACGTGATGGACTCTTTGACGAAGTCATCTTTGGTCCAACAAAAGACTGGGAGTGTTCATGTGGTAAATACAAGCGTATCCGTTATAAAGGGATTACTTGTGACCGCTGTGGTGTTGAAGTGACTCGTGCAAAAGTACGTCGTGAACGTATGGGACACATTGAGTTAAAAGCACCAATTTCACACATTTGGTATTTCAAAGGGATTCCAAGTCGTATGGGCTTGACCTTGGATATGAGCCCACGTGCCTTGGAAGAAGTTATCTACTTCGCAGCTTACGTGGTGATTGATCCGAAAGATACACCGCTTGAGCACAAGTCAATCATGACTGAGCGCGAGTACCGTGAGCGTTTGCGTGAATATGGTTATGGTTCATTCGTTGCTAAAATGGGTGCAGAAGCGATTCAAGACCTCTTGAAACAAGTCGATCTTCCAAAAGAAATCGCAGCTTTGAAAGAAGAATTGAAAACAGCTTCTGGTCAAAAACGCATTAAAGCAGTGCGTCGCTTGGATGTATTGGATGCCTTCTATAAATCTGGTAACAAGCCTGAGTGGATGATTCTCAACATCCTTCCAGTTATTCCACCAGATTTGCGTCCGATGGTTCAGTTGGATGGTGGTCGTTTTGCCGCATCTGACTTGAACGAACTCTACCGCCGTGTTATCAACCGTAACAACCGTTTGGCTCGTCTCTTGGAACTTAACGCTCCAGGAATTATCGTACAAAACGAAAAACGTATGCTCCAAGAAGCTGTGGATGCTTTGATTGACAACGGTCGCCGTGGTCGTCCAATCACAGGACCAGGTAGCCGTCCGCTTAAATCACTCAGCCACATGCTTAAAGGTAAGCAAGGACGTTTCCGTCAGAACTTGCTTGGTAAGCGTGTTGACTTCTCAGGACGTTCCGTTATCGCCGTTGGTCCAACGCTAAAAATGTATCAATGTGGTGTGCCACGTGAAATGGCTATTGAGCTCTTCAAACCGTTTGTCATGCGCGAAATCGTTGCCCGTGATATTGCTGGTAACGTAAAAGCTGCAAAACGTTTGATTGAACGTGGGGATGATCGCATTTGGGACATCTTGGAAGAAGTGATCAAAGAACACCCAGTTCTTTTGAACCGCGCACCTACCCTTCACCGTTTGGGGATCCAGGCTTTTGAGCCAGTTCTGATCGACGGTAAAGCCCTTCGTTTGCACCCGCTTGTCTGTGAAGCCTACAACGCCGACTTTGACGGTGACCAGATGGCGATTCACGTTCCATTGTCAGAAGAAGCACAAGCAGAAGCACGTATCCTTATGCTTGCGGCAGAACACATCCTTAACCCTAAAGATGGTAAACCAGTCGTAACACCATCTCAGGATATGGTTTTGGGTAACTACTACTTGACCATGGAAGATGCTGGTCGTGAAGGTGAAGGTATGGTCTTCAAGGATGCGGATGAAGCAGTTATGGCTTACCGCAATGGCTATGTTCACTTGCATACTCGAGTTGGTATTGCAACAGATAGCCTTGATAAACCTTGGAAAGATAACCAAAAACACAAGGTCATGATGACAACTGTCGGAAAAATCTTCTTCAACGCGATTATGCCAGAAGGACTTCCTTACTTGCAAGAACCAAACAATGCTAACTTGACAGAAGGAACTCCTGATAAATACTTCTTGGAACCAGGATCAGATATCAAGGCTGCTATTGCAGAATTGCCAATCAACCCACCATTCAAGAAGAAAAATCTTGGTAACATCATCGCTGAAATCTTCAAGCGTTTCCGTACAACTGAAACATCAGCCCTGCTTGACCGTTTGAAAGACTTGGGTTACTATCACTCAACACTCGCTGGTTTGACAGTGGGTATTGCCGATATCCCAGTTATCGACAACAAGGCTGAAATCATTGAAGAATCTCACGAACGTGTAGAACAAATCAAGAAACAATTCCGCCGCGGTATGATTACCGATGATGAGCGTTACGCAGCTGTTACAGACGAGTGGCGTTCGGCTAAGGAAAAATTGGAAAAACGTCTGGTTGAAAAACAAGATCCGAAGAACCCAATCGTTATGATGATGGACTCTGGTGCCCGTGGTAACATTTCCAACTTCTCCCAGTTGGCCGGTATGCGTGGTCTGATGTCAGCTCCGAACGGACGTATCATGGAATTGCCTATCTTGTCTAACTTCCGTGAAGGTCTTTCTGTATTGGAAATGTTCTTCTCAACTCACGGTGCCCGTAAGGGTATGACGGATACGGCCTTGAAGACAGCCGATTCAGGTTATCTGACTCGTCGTTTGGTTGACGTTGCCCAAGACGTTATTATCCGTGAAGATGACTGTGGAACAGACCGTGGCCTTGACATCCGTTCAATCACAGATGGCAAGGAAATGATCGAGCCACTTGAAGAGCGTTTGCAAGGTCGTTACACTAAGAAAACTGTTAAACATCCTGAAACGGGTGCCGTTATCATTGGTCCAAACCAATTGATTACGGAAGATATTGCCCGTGAAATTGTCAATGCAGGTGTTGAACAAGTAACCATCCGTAGCGTATTTACATGTAACACTCGTCACGGTGTCTGCCGTCATTGTTACGGTATCAACTTGGCAACAGGTGATGCGGTTGAAGTGGGTGAAGCAGTTGGTACGATTGCAGCTCAATCTATCGGTGAACCTGGTACACAGCTTACAATGCGTACCTTCCACACGGGTGGTGTAGCCTCAAACAGCGATATTACGCAGGGTCTTCCTCGTGTCCAAGAAATCTTTGAAGCCCGTAATCCGAAAGGGGAAGCGGTTATCACTGAGGTTAAAGGTGAAGTTATCGCTATTGAAGAAGATGCTTCTACTCGTACCAAGAAAGTCTTTGTTAAAGGTAAAACTGGCGAAGGCGAATATGTGGTTCCATTTACAGCCCGTATGAAGGTTGAAGTTGGTGACCAAGTTGCGCGTGGAGCAGCCCTTACCGAAGGTTCTATCCAACCAAAACGCTTGCTTGAAGTCCGTGATGTCTTGGCGGTTGAAACTTACCTTCTTTCTGAAGTTCAAAAAGTTTACCGTAGCCAGGGTGTAGAAATCGGCGACAAGCACATCGAGGTAATGGTTCGCCAAATGCTTCGTAAAGTTCGTGTCATGGATCCAGGAGATACAGATCTTCTCATGGGTACCCTCATGGATATTACCGACTTTACAGATGCCAATGCGGAAGTGGTTATCGCTGGTGGTATTCCGGCAACAGCTCGTCCAGTTCTTATGGGTATCACAAAAGCGTCCCTTGAAACCAACTCATTCTTGTCTGCCGCATCCTTCCAAGAAACAACTCGCGTTCTTACAGATGCAGCCATTCGTGGTAAACGCGATAACCTTCTCGGTCTTAAAGAGAATGTTATTATCGGTAAGATTATCCCAGCAGGTACAGGTATGGCCCGCTACCGTAATCTTGAACCACAAGCCATCAATGAAGTTGAAATCATTGAAGACACAGTAGCTGAAGAACTTGCAGCAGAAGCAGAACTTGCCGCAGTAACTGAGTAAATTAAGATGGCACATCTCTCTTTGAGGGATGTGCTTTTTGATATTCAGAAAGAAACATATATATGACTTGATAAGGAATTAACAAGCAGAATGTTTTCTTAAATCATACAATTTCGATATAATGTGTACGAAAAAGGAAGTAATATTATGTATCAAGTTATTACAATGTATGGAGATTTTGAACCCTGGTGGTTCTTAGATGGTTGGGAAGAGGATGTTACCAGTAGGGCTGCTTTTGATCGCTATGAGGATGCACTGAATGCCTTTCAAAAAGAGTGGGTACGGCTATCAGAGGATTTTCCAATGAAGAAAAGTAAGAATGGAACGATGGTGGCTTTTTGGGATGAATCAGACCAGCATTGGTGTGAGGAATGCGATGAATATTTGCAGAGGTATCATTCGCTGATGTTGGTAGAAGCGAAAGAACATTTACCTGCGGGATTTGCTACTAAACCGGTGCAACAACCGCGAGTTCGCCCTTGCAAGCTAAGACAAGGAAAATGTGTCAACTATGATTCATAAAAGGATTGCCCTAGTGAGCAATCCTTTTTAGCTGAATCTGATAGAAAAGGCTTCGGTGTCGAGCTCCACTTGACCACCGATGGTAATGGTAAACAGAGGCTGGGTATGGGCAAAGTCCAAATCGTAGAGAACAGGAACTTTTTTGAGAATAGGGTGCTTGTCCAAAATCGCCAGCAAAATCTCCTCGGTCATCTTGGTTTCTTTAGGAAAACGACCGAAGATAAGGGCTTGGGGATTTGGATAGGCTTGTAGAAGAGCTGTCAAATGACGAGCGATAATGAGATAATCGTCGTCTTCCGCCTCTTCTAAAAATAGAATATATTTGTCTGGTCTGGGTGCAAACTCTGTCCCAGTCAGTAGATTGAGGGTTGAGATGTTTCCGCCGATGGCAATACCAGAGGCCTGGCCTGGATTGTAGACTTTCCACTCTGTTGGGTAAAAGGTGCGAGGGGCGTCTGGTAGGTACCAAGCATCGCTAGACCATTTTAGACTCGGGGTCAGTTCATAGGAATCTTGTGTCACAGCCTTGAGCCAGGCTTCTGTTTGATACTGTTGCCCCAGATCCATTTTGAAGCTTGAATAAGCTGGACCCATGTAGGTTTGCAAGCCTGTCTTGGCGTAAATAGCATTGAGCAGGGCGGTCGTATCCGAATAACCGCAGAAAATTTTCGGATGGCGGGCGATTAGGTCAAAATCCAGATAAGGTAGCAGTTCGTTGCAGTTGACACCGCCAATGGTTGTCAGAATGGCATCGACCGACTCATCCGCAAAGGCTACTTCCAAGTCCGCAACACGACTGGCAATCGGAGCCGAATCAAAAATATCGTTTTCAAAATAATGTTCTGAGAAAGTGAGTTTGAAGCCCAGTTCTTCCAGTTTTTCCTTGGCGGCAAGATTGGCTTCAAAACCACCAATTCTTTCAATAGATGAAGAGGGACTGACTACGCGTATATGGTCGCCTTTTTTTAATCTTTTCATAGGAACCTCCAAGCTTTTTTATTATTTTAACAAAAAAGTATGGAAAATCAAGTTTCCTTACGAATAGATAGGGTGAGGAGGTTGTATGATTCAAGAAAAAGCAAGAAAGATGATTGAGGAGGCGGTGGCAGATAGGGTCAGTGATATTTATCTGGTTCCTCGTGGTCAAGGCTACCAAGTCTATCATCGTATTATGGATGAACGGGAGTTTGTGCAAGACTTGGCTGAGGAAGAAGTAATAGCCATCATTAGCCATTTCAAGTTTTTAGCAGGTTTAAATGTTGGTGAAAAACGCCGTAGCCAGCAGGGGTCCTGTGACTATGATTATGGTAGCGGAGAGATTTCACTTCGCTTATCAACTGTCGGAGATTATCGTGGTAAGGAAAGTCTGGTTATCCGCCTGCTCTATGACAATGACAAGGAACTCAAGTTCTGGTTTGAGGCGGCCGAGCGACTTGCAGAAGAAATCAAGGGACGAGGGCTCTACCTTTTTTCGGGTCCAGTCGGCTCTGGTAAGACCACACTTATGTACCATCTTGCCAGGCTGAAATTCCCAGACAAGCAGATTTTGACCATCGAGGATCCTGTCGAAATCAAACAGGAGGACATGCTGCAACTCCAGCTCAATGAAGCTATCGGAGCCACCTACGACAATCTGATCAAACTGTCCCTCCGCCATCGACCCGACTTGCTCATCATCGGTGAGATTCGGGATGCGGAAACCGCTCGAGCAGTCATTCGAGCCAGTCTGACGGGAGCTACCGTTTTCTCAACAGTTCATGCAAGGTCTATTTCAGGTGTCTATGCCCGTATGTTGGAATTGGGGGTCAGTCCTGAAGAGTTAAATAATGCCCTTCAAGGGATTGCCTATCAACGCTTGATTGGGGGAGGAGGTGTAGTGGATTTTGCAAACGAAAATTACCAAAACCATTCCGCAGACCAGTGGAATGCGCAAATTGATCGGCTTTTTGCAGCAGGACATATCAGTCTTCGGCAGGCAGAAACAGAAAAAATTGCCCTTGGCGCGCCAGCGTAAGGTTATTGAACTGTTTAACAATCTCTTTGCTAGTGGCTTTCATCTGGGGGAGATTGTTGATTTCCTCAAACGTAGTCAACTTTTGGCAGATCCCTATACCCAGGTCTTATCGGATGGCCTTCTTGCAGGAAAGCCGTTTTCAAGCTTATTAGCGGATTTGCGATTTTCAGATGCAGTTGTCACGCAGGTAGCCTTAGCAGAAGTTCACGGCAATACCAGCCTGAGTTTGAGCCATATCCAGTCTTATCTGGAAAATGTCAGCAAGGTTCGTAAAAAGCTAATTGAGGTAGCGACCTATCCAGTTATCTTGCTAGGTTTTCTGCTCTTGATTATGCTGGGTTTGAAAAATTACCTTCTGCCTCAGTTGGAGGAAGGCAATGCTGCGACCATGCTGATCAATCATCTACCGACCATCTTTTTATCCCTCTGTGGACTTAGTTTGGTGGGGATCTTGGCTGGTATGGTTTGGTTTCGCAAAACCAACAAAATTAAGGTCTTTTCCTGCTTGGCAGCTCTGCCATTTTTCGGAAAACTCATCCAAACCTATCTGACGGCCTATTACGCCAGGGAGTGGGGGAGTTTGATTGGGCAAGGATTGGACCTGCCGCAGATTGTAGGCCTGATGCAGGAGCAGCAGTCGCAGCTCTTTCGGGAGATTGGGCAGGACCTGGAGCAGTCGCTTTCCAATGGTCAGAGCTTTCACGAACACATCAAAACCTACGCCTTTTTTAAGCGGGAGCTGAGCCTCATCGTGGAGTATGGTCAGGTCAAGTCCAAGTTGGGTAGCGAGTTGACAGTTTATGCGGCCGAGTGTTGGGAGGATTTTTTCTCTCGGGTCAATAGAGCCATGCAGCTGATTCAACCGCTGGTCTTTCTCTTTGTGGCCTTAATGGTCGTTCTCATCTACGCAGCCATGTTGCTGCCGATTTATCAAAATATGGAGTTATAAAATGAAAAAATTAGTTGAAATGAAGGTAAGAGGGTTCACTCTGGTGGAAATGTTAGTCGTTTTGGGGATCATTAGCCTGCTCTTGCTCCTTTTTGTGCCAAATTTGAGCCAGCAGAAGGATGCTATTCAGAAGAAGGGGGATGCGGCTGTTGTCAAAGTAGTGGAGAGCCAGATGGAGCTCTATGAATTGGAACATGACAAGGAAGCAACGGTGGCAGACTTGCAGGCGAAAGGCTATATTACTCCAAAACAAGCGGAGCAGTATGCTACGGCGAAAAAATAAGGCCTTTACCCTGTTTGAAAGCCTGCTAACCTTATTTGTCATCAGCTTTCTGGCAATCAGCCTGTCGGGAACGGTGCAAACGGCCTTTCAGTCTGTCCAGGAAGAGATTTTTCTCTGGGAATTTGAAGCCATCTATAGAGACAGTCAGAAATTAGCAGCCAGTTCCCATCAAAAAGTGAGTCTAGCTATCGGTGGACAGGAGGTTACAAATGGTCATCAAACTGTACAGGTGCCTAAAAAAGTAGAAGTATTAGAAGAAAAGACCATCACATTTGAAGAAAATGGTGGAAATTCTTCTCTGACCAAGATTCGTTTTCGATTTAGTCGAAAGACAGTCACGTATCAATTATATATAGGGAGTGGTCGCTATAAGAAAACAGAAGAATAAGGCTTATATTTTGCTAGAAAGTCTGGTTGCCCTTGCGACCCTAGTGACCATTTGTAGCTTGATTTTATCAGCTGTGGATGCAGGTCGTAGGCGACAGGCTTGGGAATTGGAACAACAGGAGGTTCTCAATCTAGCACAGATGGCTGTTCAAACCGAGCAAGATAATTTAGCCTTAAACGGTGTTACAGTTCAGGTTCAACGAACAGCGGATAAGATCATTGTTTTCCACGAGGGAAAGGAGGTTCTATCAGTTGTTAAAAAGTAAAATTCCTGCTTTTACTCTCTTGGAATGTTTGGTAGCCTTAGTCATTCTTTCAGGTAGTCTTCTGGTCTTTGAAGGTTTGTCAAAACTGCTGGTCCAAGAAGCGCATTATCAAGGTCAGACCGTTCAAAAGGAATGGTTGGTCTTCTCTAGTCAATTGCGGTCGGAGTGGGACCAGGCTGACTTGGTCAAGGTTGAAAATGGCAAGGTCTATGTTGATAAGGGTGGTCAGGCTTTGGCCTTTGGTAAGTCACGGTCGGATGATTTTCGGAAAACAAATGACAGGGGACAGGGCTATCAGCCCATGCTCTATCATCTAGACAGCGCAGCTATTTCCCAAGAAAACCAGCTGGTGCGCATCAACTTTAGCTTTAAAAATGGAGAGGAGCGGACCTTTATCTATGCTTTTAAAGAAAAAAGTTAAGGCGGGCATCCTGCTCTATGCCCTTTTGATGCTGGCGGTTTTTAGTCTTTTGCTTCAGTTTTATCTCCAGCGTCAAGAAGCTGAGAGTCGCTTGGTACAGGTGGCAAGGCAAGAAACGACTGCCTATATCATGGCTCAGATGGTCTTGGACAAGGTTGAAGAGGACTTGCAAGTAGAAAAAATAGTTGCGGGAGCGGCGGTGAATGAAAAGGAAGCAAATTTAACCACAGGTTCTAAGCAGAAGGAGGATGGAGGAAGGGTCTCCTTTCAAGAGGGACAGGCTCGTTATCAACTTAAAGGTGACCAACTATTGGTTGCAGTTGAGTTAACAAGTGATGGTCTGTATACCTATCAATTTCCGGTTAAAATAGTACCCGAGGGGAGTGGCTAGCCGCTCCCTTTTTGGTGCAAAGTTGGTGAATTTTTGATAAGATAGGAGTATGAATTTTGAAAAGATCGAACAGGCTTACGACCTGCTATTAGAAAACGTACAGACTATCCAAAACCAGCTAGGCACCAATATCTATGATGCCATGATTGAGCAAAATGCTGCTTACGTAGCTGATCAGCATGAGACAGATCTTGTTGTCAATAATAACAAGACCTTGAAACAACTAGATTTAACCAAGGAAGAATGGCGCCGTGCCTACCAATTCTTGCTTATCAAGGCCAATCAGACTGAACCCATGCAGTACAATCACCAGTTCACACCAGACTCTATCGGATTTATCCTATCTTTTCTAGTAGACCAATTAGTATCTGCTTCCAAGGTGACGGTTCTGGAAATTGGTTCGGGGACAGGCAATCTAGCTCAGACTATTCTCAACGCCAGCCAGAAAGAATTGGATTACTTGGGGATCGAAGTGGACGACCTCTTGATTGATTTGTCGGCAAGTATTGCGGATGTCATGCAGGCAGATATTTCTTTTGCTCAGGGAGATGCGGTACGTCCGCAGATTTTGAAGGAAAGTCAAGTAATTTTGGGAGATTTGCCTATTGGCTACTATCCAGATGACCAGATTGCCAGCCGTTATCAGGTTGCCAGTCCAAATGAACATACCTACGCCCATCATTTACTCATGGAACAGTCCCTCAAATATCTGGAAAAGGATGGATTCGCTATTCTCTTGGCTCCAAATGATTTGTTGACTAGTCCGCAAAGCGATTTACTGAAAGGCTGGTTACAAGAACAAGCCAATATCGTTGCCATGATTGCCCTGCCACCAAGTCTCTTTGGGAAGGCTGCTATGGCCAAGTCTATTTTTGTCTTGCAAAAGAAAGCTGCAAGACCGTTGGCGCCGTTTGTTTATCCCTTACAAAGTCTTCAAGAACCAGAAGCTATTCAGAAGTTCATGCTCAATTTCAAAAATTGGAAGCAAGAGAATGCAATTTAAGTGAAAATCTGTTATACTAGTTAGGAAAACGCTTTAAAAGAGGTAAGATATGTCAAAAACAATTGCAATTAATGCAGGTAGTTCAAGTCTAAAATGGCAACTTTATCAAATGCCAGAAGAAATAGTACTAGCAGCAGGGATTATTGAGCGCATAGGCTTAAATGATTCTATTTCCACTGTTAAGTATGATGGAAAAAAAGAAAGTGAAGTATTAGATATTCCTAATCATACAGTTGCAGTTAAGATTCTTCTTGAAGATTTGCTCAAACACAATATTATTGCAACTTATGAAGAAATTACAGGTGTTGGACACCGTGTTGTTGCGGGTGGAGAATACTTCAAGGAGTCAGTGGTTATTGGTCAAAAAGAGATTGAGCAAATTGAAGAGTTGAGTGCCTTGGCGCCACTTCATAACCCAGCACACGTGGCGGCGATGCGTGCATTTGAAGAAGTATTGCCAGAAGTTTTGAATGTAGCTGTTTTTGATACAGCCTTTCACACTACGATGCCAAAGCATGCCTATCTTTATCCGATTCCACAAAAGTACTATACCGACCACAAGGTTCGTAAGTATGGAGCGCACGGAACTAGTCACTATTATGTAGCGCATGAGGCGGCAAAAGTATTGGGACGTCCGATTGAGGAATTAAAATTGATTACGGCACATATCGGAAATGGTGTATCCATCACTGCTAACTATCATGGTGAATCTGTGGACACTTCAATGGGCTTCACACCACTAGCTGGTCCAATGATGGGAACTCGTTCGGGGGATATTGATCCTGCTATCATTCCTTATTTGATTGCGAATGTTGATGAGTTGAAGGATGCTGCAGACGTTGTTAACATGTTGAATAAACAGTCAGGCTTGTTCGGTGTATCTGGCTTCTCAAGTGATATGCGTGATATTGAAGCAGGCATCCAAGCTCACAATCCAGATGCAGTGTTGGCCTACAATATTTTCATTGACCGTATTAAGAAATTTATCGGTCAGTATCTTGCAGTTTTAAATGGTGCGGATGCTATTGTCTTCACAGCAGGTATGGGTGAAAATGCACCGCTTATGCGCAATGACGTAGTAGAAGGTTTGTCTTGGTTTGGTATTGAGTTGGACCCGGAAAAAAATGTATTTGGCAACTATGGTGACATTTCAACGGCAGAATCAAAGGTTCGTGTCTTGGTTATTCCGACGGATGAAGAATTGGTTATTGCGCGTGAAGTGGAACGCTTGAAATAAGAAAAACTAACTGGTAGTCGGAGACTGCCAGTTTCTCTTATAGTTTATACCTTTAGAAAGGTATAGTTTTTAGCAAGTGGTCAAAATATATAGTGTGTGATACAATAGACTAGCAAAGAAATTTGCACAGAGTAGATGGTTTGCGTCAAGTGTATGTGGATGGGATGTTGCCACATAACGAAGCTAATCTTTGCCTGTATCTGATGTCTCCTAGAGTAGGAACATTGAATCTGGCTGAGAGTAGCGCGGTAAACCATTGCATCCGCTGTCGAATATACACGACAGCTCCATTTTTTGAAAAAGGAGCATTTTTATGGAAAAGAAAATTCCAAAACTAACGGTGCAGCTATTGGCTGCTGTTGCTATGACTTTGGCCTTGGTTATGGTTGTGGAGAACTATTTCTCCATTCGGATTTCAGAAACCTTGCAGGTCCAATTTACCTTTATTCCCAATACTATTTTGGGAGCTATTGCTGGTCCGGTTTGGGCAGCTGTCTTTGCGGCGATTTCAGACCCAGTCTTTGTCTTGTTTAGTGGACAGAGCATGCTTTTTAGTTTTATCTTGATTGAGGCGGTATCGGCTTTTATCTATGGCTGGTTCTTCTATCGAAAACCGCTAGACACCAAGAACAAGGCTGATTGGCTCTATGTTGCAGGGGTTGTTGTCTTGATTCAGGTTGTGATTTCCTTTATCATGACACCGATTGCCCTCCATTTCCATTTTGGAACACCTTGGATTGCCCTGTATAGCAGTCGTTTTATAAAAGCTATTTTTGAAATCCCATTACGCATTGTCGTGACTATGCTTGTCTTACCAAGTTTACAAAAAATACCTGAATTGGCTAGGTTAATGGGCCTTAAATAAGAAACTATCTAGCAACAGGTCATCCCCCTGTTGCTTTTTATAGAGAGGGAAGCATGAATTATTTAGAAATGAGGCAGTGGTTGTCTAGTCGCCCGGCCTCTGATTTGGAACACGGGGTTGCGCGTGTCAACTGGATCTTGGAACGCTTGGATAATCCCCAACTTCAAGTGCCGACCGTTCACTTCGTAGGGACAAATGGCAAGGGCTCGACCCTCAACGCCTTGCAGTCGATCTTACGGTCCTCGGGTTACACCGTTGGTCGTTTTACATCACCGTCTATCATTGATTTTCGAGAGCAGATTGTCTTTGAGCAAGAGATGGTTTCGGAGGAGGATTTTGCGAGGATTGTGACAGACTTGCAACCCTTGATTGAGGACTTGGATCAGACGGCTGGACTGGATACCATCTCGGAGTTTGAGATTGTCGTGGTGGCTATGTTTGTCTACTTTGCCTACTACCAACGCCCCGATATTCTCTTGGTGGAGGCCGGCATGGGCGGTTTGCAGGATGCGACCAATGTCCTTGCCCCATTGGCAGTAGTTTGCCCGTCCATCGGCTTGGATCATCAGATTTTTTTGGGAGAGACCCACGCAGCCATAGCCCGTCACAAGGTTGCCGTCTTGCGTGAGGGGGTTCCGCTCATCTATGCGACCGATTTGTCAGAAGTGGAGGCAGTTTTTGAGGAGCAGGCTCGTCAGCTTCAGAGTCCGACCTATGCGGTGGGACGGGAGATTCTTTTGGAAAATAGCAGAGCAGGCTTTGCAGTTTCAAGCCCTCTCGGCCGAGTAGAAGATTTAAGGTTGCTTATGCAGGGCCGTCACCAAGAGGTCAATGCAGCCTTGGCAGTAACAACCGCTCAGCTCATCAGCCCTCATTTTCCAACAATTACCAATGAAACCATCCGCCAGAGCTTGTCCCAAGCCATCTGGCCGGGCCGCTTAGAATTGATACAACCAAGGCTCATGATTGACGGAGCCCACAATAATGAAAGCATCGCAGTTCTGACACAACTCTTGGAAGAAAAGTACGCGGACAGAGATATTGAAATCCTCTTTGCAGCTATCAATACCAAGCCTGTGGACCAGATGTTGTCCCAGCTTAGCCAATTTGGACCTGTTTGCGTGACGGCTTTTGACGATTTCAGAGCGGTACAGTTAGAAGATTATCCGTCAGGCTATGAACGAGTTCAGACCTATCAGAAGTGGTTGGAGCAGGCGGACTTGGACAATCCCAAAAAACTTTACCTGATTACAGGCTCACTTTATTTCATTACCTATGTGAGGAAGTACATTTTAGAAGAGCTTATATAGAAAAAAGGCTTTGCCGGGCATTCTACCTAGCAAAGTCTTTTGTTTTAATAGTTTTTAATCAAATCAACCGTTGAGCGGTCTAGCTTTTTAACGATGGCTTGCAAGAAGGCTTGGGCCTCTAAGAAGTCATCCATGCTGTAGAGAGTCTGATGTGAATGGATGTAGCGAGCGCAGACGCCGATTGTCGTTGATGGAACACCTTGATTTTTCAAGTGAGCTGCACCAGCATCTGTTCCACCTTTACCGCAGTAGTATTGGAATTTGACCCCTGCTTCTTCGGCAGTTGAGAGGAGGAAGTCTTTCATGTTTTTTAACATGATATGACCTGGGTCGTAGAAACGAAGTAGCGTTCCGTCACCAATTTTTCCTTGGTCGCCATAAATATCTCCAGCTGGCGAGCAATCAACAGCAAGGAAAATATCTGGATTGAACTTGGTTGTCGAAGCATGAGCTCCACGAAGACCAACCTCTTCTTGCACATTTGCCCCAGCAATCAATTGATTTGGCAAAGCTTGATCGGATAGGCTTTCTAGTAGTTCGGTCACCATCAGGACACCGAAGCGGTTGTCCCAAGCCTTAGAAATGACATTTTTTCCGTTGGCTGTTAGAATGGTTTCGTTTTTGGGAACCAGGACATCCCCCGGACGAACGCCGAACGCCCAAGCTTCGTCATAATTGGCGAAACCAGCATCGAAAATAATATCAGCGATGGCAGGCATGCCAGGAGCGTTAGCCCCACGAGAAAGATGGGGAGGCACTGAACCTGAAATGGCAGGAATGGTCCGACCGTCCTGCAGTTGAAGTGTGAAGGCTTGACTGGATACAACTAGCGGATTCCACCCTCCCAGCTCGACAACACGGAAAGTGCCGTCTGGCTTGATTTGGCTAATCATAAAGCCGACTTCATCCATATGTGCAGCCACTAGGATACGAGGAGCGTTTTCAACAGCCGTATCCTTGATGCCAAAAATTCCACCTAATCCATCTGTTTCAATGCGGTCCACATGCGGTGTGATTTTCTGGCGGATGTGGTTGCGAACCTGTCCTTCAAATCCCGGTAAACTTTGTAATTCGGTAACTTCTTTAATTTTTTCAAAAAGAGTCATTCTTCTTCCTCCATGACATGATTACTACTATTTTATCACGAAGAGCTGGACTTGTCCTACTAATATGTCAAAAGGATCTTCTCAACTGTCACAAGTCCAATGGCATTTTTGGGAAAATTCCTGGGAAATATGATAAAATAGTCAACATGAAAAAGAAAAAGACAGCCTTGCTAGCAGGCTTATTGGGGGCAGGTGTGCTCACCGCTAGTGCTCAATTTTACCGTAAAATCCAAGAAGACCGTAAAAAAGCACAGGCCTTGCAGGAGGTGCGTGACTTTTTCGCTGATTTAGGAGAGATTGCCACGGTCTATGTGGATGAAACGGCTTCTACGCAGACCACTCTTATCGGAGGGGTTGTGATGGAGGCAGGACAGGTGTTTTTGTTTGAAAATACCAAAGGTTCTATTCAATACAGGGAGGAAGAAAGATGATTTTTCCAACAAATCTTGAAGAAGTGGCTGCCTTGATTGAAGATGGCAAGCCAACTGTTTTTCTATTTGTGACGACTTGGTGTGGAGACTGCCACTATATCAAACCACATTTGCCAGCTATCGAAGAGGCTTTTCCGGATTTCCGTTTTGTGCAACTGGATCGAGATGACTTTATGCCTTTGGCACAGGAATGGGCTATTTTAGGCATTCCAAGTCTGGTTGTTTTGGAAAATGGTAAGGAAATCGGTCGTTTTGTCGATAAGAATCGCAAGACCAAGGAAGAAATCATGAACTTCTTATCTGGACTGGGTAGATAAATTAGCAGAGAAGCTCTGCCATTTCCCAAAAGAAAGGAAAGAACATGAAGAAATCACTAGGAAAAATCCTTCTAGCACCTGTGGTGCTGGGGTTGAGTTTGAGTCTTGCTCCCTTGGTGCAGGCTGAGATTCAAACAGATGTTATCAATGAAAAATGGGGCAAGCCAACACTAGTCTACGGTGGAGGTTTGTCAGATGCGCAGGCGACAGAGGTTAACAATCTATTTGGTATTTCGGATGTTAATAATGTTAGCCGTCAGGTGGTTGTTGGCACGGATATGGACCAATATTTAGGTACATCTGGAGCGGACACAGCCTCCCTCTATTCATCTGTCTTGGTGCAAAAGCAGGACGCTGGCAAAGGGGTAGTGGTGGATATTAAGACGCCACAGAACATCACCTTGATTACCGAAACGCAGTATGCCAATGCGGCTATTACAGCTGGTGCGACGGACGTCTTGATTGATGTAGCTTCTCCGATTCAGGTAACGGGGGAGTCTGCCTTGACAGGTGTTTACAAGGCTCTTGCAGCCAATGGTGAAACAGTTGATACCGCTCGAACTGAAGTAGCTCAACAGGAGCTAGAAACAGTCAATGAAGTGGCAACGGCTCACACAGGTGACACTAATTTTGATAGTTCGGCCTTGGATAAGGCAGTGGCGGAAATCAAGACTGCTCTTGCCGACTACAAAAAGTCCAATGGTCAGGTGGCTTCTGAGGCTGACATCAATACTATTATTAACGATGTCTTGGCCGATAACGGTTTGGAAAATGTCATCACAGCAGATGAAATTTCTAAGCTAGTCACATTTGCCAAAGCTTATCAGGAAACCTCTGCTATTGATTCGGCTGAGGTTGCTGCCCAGCTCAACCAGTTTAAGCAACAGGCGGAGCAACAAATTTCAGAAGCCTATAAGAATCTACAAGATTCAGGGATTTTAGAAAAAATCGGTGCCTTTTTTGAAAA
Organism: Streptococcus sp. 2020WUSS084; assembly: GCF_044427445.1. Classification (NCBI taxonomy): domain Bacteria; kingdom Bacillati; phylum Bacillota; class Bacilli; order Lactobacillales; family Streptococcaceae; genus Streptococcus; species Streptococcus sp. 2020WUSS084. Next base: position 29,035 of record NZ_JAOTGC010000016.1, read on the forward strand.
TCTTTGGAAAGGCTTGACCGGTCTATTTGCATAAAGGAGAAATGAAAAAGAAATGATTTTTACATATAATAAGGAACACGTCGGCGATGTTCTTATGGTGATTGTGGCTGAAGACAAGGGTCAGCCTGTTCAGTTTGAACGCAAGGGTCAAGTGGCGCGTGTTTTCCTAGAAGAAACAGGAAAAACAGTGGCCTGGAACATCTTTGAAGCATCAAGTTTGGTTGAGATGGCTGGAAATGGTCAAGTTTTCTTGACAGACGAGCAAGTTGCGACCTTGAATGCGGTTTTAGCAGAAGAAGGCTTTACTGAGGGCTTGGTTAACGACAATGCTCCAAAGTTTGTAGTCGGTCAGATTGTGGAATTGGTTCCTCATCCAGACAGCGACCACCTCAATATCTGTCAGGTCAATGTTGGTGACAAAACAGTGCAAATCGTAGCTGGTGCCCCAAATGCTGCCCAAGGATTGAAAACCATTGTGGCTCTTCCGGGGGCAATGATGCCGAGCGGTAGCCTGATTTTCCCAGGAAAATTGCGCGGTGAAGATAGCTTTGGTATGATGTGCAGTCCGCGTGAATTGGCTCTGCCAAACGCACCACAAGTCCGTGGTATTATCGAATTGGACGACTCCGCAGTGGTCGGAGAAGCACTTGATCCAGCAAAACACTGGAAGGGATAGAAAAAGAAGAATTGGTCAGGTGACCAATTCTTTTATGCTGGTTCAATTTTTCCTTCAATAGCCTGTTCGATTTCTTCGGTCGATGCCTGATGTGACCTAAGTTGGAAGTAAAGACTAGACAGAAAATGTTGGAGATTGAGCCACCGGAAGTAGTCTACTGGTTCTTGATTTGGAAAGTCCTGCTTGCTAATCCATTCCGTCAGCTCTTGGCTTGACACTTTTTCATTCAGCAGGAGGTAGACAGGGATTTGTGCCAGACGGATTTCCTCGCCAGCTGAGAAAACTTTACTTTGTTTAGTTAGACAAGTGACAATAGTTTGCCAGACTTCTTTGCTTTTTTCAAGCGGGAAATTGATCATGACAGCTTGCGGCCAGAAGAAAATCTGCTCCGTGGGCAGCGGTATGGATCCAACCGAGTTTTTCATTGTAGCCAGACCAGTCATTCTCAATCGCCAAATAATCCAAGGCCTGCTGGAAGAGTAACTCACGGTCGTTAGTGCTTAAAAATGCATGATAAATAGACTCTGGCTCATTATCGACAGACAGAAACAGACAGTAAAGTAAGCAAATAAAACTTCGTTTTTGTGTGGAACTCTCTAGGGAAAGAGGATTGGTTCCTTGAGAGAATTGTAGCAGCGACTGTGCTTGCTCTCTTGTGACTAAGCCCTCCAAAAAGATGTGGCAAAAACTAGCATAAACCAGTTCGTCGCGTATAGTAGGGTCTGGATGACCGATGTTTTCCAACAACCAAGCCAGTTCGGCATCGGCATATGGTTGGGAGGTCTGTATCTTTTCCATCAAAAATTCTTTCATGATTTTCGCTCCTTTTCTAATCCTTCTACGAATAAATAAGTAGGAGGATATAAAATGTATAATAAAGTTATTGCAATCGGTCGCTTAACGGCCCAACCCGAACTCACTCAAACCCCTAACGGCAAAAATCTGACCCGTGTTACTGTCGCAGTCAATCGCCGATTTAAGACAGAAAATGGTGAGCGTGAAGCAGATTTTCTCAATGTTATTTTCTGGGGCAAACTGGCGGAGACACTTGTTTCTTATGGCAGCAAGGGTAGTCTGATTTCTATTGATGGTGAGTTGCGAACGCGAAAATACGAAAAAGACGGCAGCAACCACTATGTGACAGAGATTCTAGGCCAATCTTTCCAATTACTAGAAAGCCGTGCTCAACGTGCCATGCGTGAAAATAATACTGGTGATGACCTAGCTGACTTGGTCTTGGAAGAGGAGGAATTACCGTTTTAAAGCAATATCAGTCCCAAGACCGATGGAGTGTATTGAAAAATAGGCTATACTATAGTCAATCCTAAATATTTTTCATATCTCCTTAAAAACACCGACGAAAGTTGGTGTTTTTTGTGGTTTATTTTCTAAATTTCCACCATTCTACTAGCATAACAATCAGTGACAATAGGATGACCCCATAAAAGAAAAAGATGATGTAATGGGGGCGGGAAAAGAGAAGTAACCAGACTAGCCAGAGTAGGTATGCGGCTGAGCAAAAGGCAAGACTCCTCTTCTCAGGTCTGGTGTCAACATCTCAGCGCAGTGGTTGATTGGCAGTTTTGTTCGTGTTTCACACTCCAAATCTGACCATTACGACTGTTGCGAACAAAGTTCGCTTCATTTCCAACCTCCAACAGTCACTACTCTGACTGTTGGAGCTATGCGGGGGTGGGAGTGAAACAGTCTGGGGATAGACTGTTTCAGCTCAACAACTAGAAATAAAGACTTGTTGACTAACTCTTTTTGACCAGTCGAGTTCTTTCCCACTCCCCCAAAAGCCTAATTTACGTTTTAAAAACCATTCTGCAAAACTTTCATAGGCTGAAAATCGGCTTTCAAGGTAATCTGTTTTTAAATCTCTAAAAAATTTCATGAATACTCCCAAACTTTTTAAAAATAGTATAACATAGTTTCACTATAATTAACAGGTTGTGTTTCCTCAGTCCTGCGACGGATTTTAGGTAAATTAAAAAAGAATTTTCTTGACTATTTTTGACCAAGTGATACAATAGGAAATGTGAATTAGCACTCACGAGTGTAGAGTGCTAAAAAGACCAGGAGGTAATAGAATGTTAAAACCATTGGGCGATCGTATCGTCGTAAAAATTGAAGAAAAAGAACAAACAGTTGGTGGCTTTGTCCTAGCAGGTGCAAGTCAAGAAAAGACAAAAGAAGCAAGTGTCCTAGCGATCGGACAAGGGATTCGTACCTTGAACGGAGACTTGGTTGCCCCAGCGGTGGCAGTTGGAGATACTGTTTTGATTGATGCTCACGCAGGATTGGAAGTTAAAGACGGAGATCAAACCGTTCACATCATCCGTGAAGCAGACATTTTGGCAATTGTAGAATAAGAGGTAGGAAAATGGCAAAAGAAATTAAATTTGCAGCAGATGCTCGTGAGAGCATGGTTCGTGGTGTCGATATTTTGGCTGATACGGTCAAAGTAACCTTGGGGCCAAAAGGTCGCAATGTTGTCTTGGAAAAAGCATATGGTTCACCACTCATTACAAATGACGGTGTAACCATTGCCAAAGAAATCGAATTGGAAGACCACTTTGAAAATATGGGTGCCAAGCTGGTATCTGAAGTGGCGTCAAAAACCAATGACATCGCTGGTGACGGTACAACAACTGCCACTGTTTTGACTCAGGCGATTGTTCGCGAAGGCTTGAAAAACGTGACTGCAGGTGCCAACCCAATCGGTATCCGTCGCGGGATTGAAGCAGCAGTTGCAACAGCAGTTGAGGCTCTGAAAGCGCAGGCCAATCCAGTTTCAAATAAAGAAGAAATTGCTCAAGTCGCAGCCGTGTCTTCACGTTCTGAAAAAGTTGGTGAGTACATTTCAGAAGCTATGGAGCGCGTGGGAACAGATGGTGTTATTACCATTGAAGAATCTCGCGGTATGGAAACAGAATTGGATGTGGTTGAAGGTATGCAATTCGACCGTGGTTACCTATCACAATACATGGTAACAGATAATGAAAAGATGGTTGCGGAGCTTGAAAATCCATTTATCTTGATTACAGATAAGAAGATTTCTCATATCCAAGATATTTTGCCACTCTTGGAAAGCATTCTTCAGACCAACCGTCCGCTTTTGATTATTGCTGACGATGTGGATGGTGAAGCACTTCCTACCCTTGTTCTCAACAAGATTCGTGGTACATTCAACGTTGTTGCAGTCAAAGCTCCAGGCTTTGGTGACCGTCGTAAAGTTATGTTGGAAGACATCGCGATCTTGACAGGTGGGACAGTGATTACAGAAGATCTTGGTTTGGACTTGAAAGATGCGACTATTGAAGCACTTGGTCAAGCTGCCAAGGTTGTGGTTGACAAGGATGGTACAACTATTGTTGAAGGTGCTGGCAATCCAGAAGCCATTGCCAACCGTGTGGCTGTTATCAAGTCACAAATTGAGGGAACAACTTCAGAATTTGACCGTGAAAAATTGCAAGAGCGCTTGGCTAAATTGTCAGGTGGTGTTGCTGTTATCAAAGTCGGTGCCGCTACTGAGACTGAGTTGAAAGAAATGAAACTCCGTATCGAAGATGCCCTCAACGCAACACGTGCCGCAGTTGAAGAAGGAATCGTTGCCGGTGGTGGTACAGCCCTTGTCAATGTTATCGATAGCGTAGCGAAATTGGAGTTGAAAGGCGACGATGAAACAGGGCGCAATATTGTCCTTCGTGCCTTGGAAGAACCAGTTCGTCAGATTGCCTATAACGCAGGTTATGAAGGTTCAGTTATCATTGATAAATTGAAGAATTCGGAACTTGGGAATGGCTTTAATGCTGCAACAGGTGAGTGGGTGAATATGATGGATGCAGGTATTATTGACCCTGTTAAGGTGACTCGTTCGGCCCTTCAAAATGCGGCTTCTGTAGCCAGCTTGATTTTGACAACGGAAGCAGTTGTTGCCAACAAACCAGAACCAGCTGCTCCAGCTATGCCACAAGGTATGGATGGAATGGGTATGGGCTACTAAGGAATAGCAAAATGACACAGCTACTTGGCTGTGTTTTTTCTTGAAAATTTCAAACATATCTATTTGACAATGGTTTTGGGATGTGGTACTATATTAGACGGTACTTTTTACTTTTGGTCTCTCAAGAGTGTACAGGGACGTGCTGACAAATGTTGCAAAAGTACACACAGATAGGGGTTGTCACCAATGCCCTATCACCAAAAATAAAAAATATATACAGGAGAATGTAGATGCCTACAATTAACCAGTTGGTACGTAAACCACGTAAGTCTAAAGTAGAAAAATCTAAATCACCAGCTTTGAACGTTGGTTACAACAGCCGTAAAAAAGTTCAAACAAACGTTTCATCACCACAAAAACGCGGTGTTGCAACTCGTGTCGGAACAATGACACCTAAAAAACCTAACTCAGCCCTTCGTAAATTTGCTCGTGTACGTTTGAGCAACCTTATCGAAGTTACTGCTTACATCCCAGGTATCGGTCACAACTTGCAAGAGCACAGCGTTGTTCTTCTTCGTGGTGGACGTGTAAAAGACCTTCCAGGGGTACGTTACCATATCGTTCGTGGTGCACTTGATACAGCAGGTGTTAACGATCGTAAGCAAGGCCGTTCTAAATACGGTACTAAACGTCCAAAAGGCTAAGAAAGGGGAAATATAAATGAGTCGTAAAAATCAAGCGCCTAAGCGCGAAGTATTGCCAGATCCATTGTATAACTCAAAATTGGTAACTCGTTTGATTAACCGTGTTATGTTGGACGGTAAACGTGGTACTGCTGCATCAATCGTTTACGGTGCCTTTGATCAAATCAAAGAAGCAACTGGTAACGATGCACTTGAAGTATTTGAAACAGCAATGGAAAATATCATGCCTGTACTTGAAGTACGTGCACGTCGTGTCGGTGGTTCTAACTACCAAGTTCCAGTTGAAGTTCGTCCAGAGCGTCGTACAACACTTGGTCTTCGTTGGTTGGTAACAATCTCTCGTAACCGTGGTGAGCACACTATGATCGATCGCCTTGCGAAAGAAATCATGGATGCAGCAAACAACACTGGTGCAGCTGTTAAGAAACGTGAAGATACTCACAAAATGGCAGAAGCAAACCGCGCATTCGCACACTTCCGCTGGTAAGATAGGATGTGAGGACATTAAGAAAATTCAAGGAAAAATAGGAAATCAGACGATGGGCCTTAAGGTCCAAGGAAGATTTATCTTTTTTCCAGAATTTTTAGTCCGAACTCAACTAATTAAGATACAGAGAACGTGCCTGCCGACGAAAAATAGGAAATCGAAGCAGAATGCTTTTGCATTCAATGAGATTTATCTTTTTTCGTTGACAGCAGGCCGTTCGAGTTCAGTTCTACATTGGATATATGGAAGTTAACTGAACTTAATTAGATGAAGGAACTTCGTTCAACCATCACAAATCGGATTGAGGCTTGCCTCGTCCACTTCACACCATTAGTAAGAACTTAAGCGGGTGGGATTTGCCCACTCGCTTTTCTTAAAATATGGTATAATCAGAATAGAAATCTAAAAATATAGGAGAACAAACCTCATGGCACGCGAATTTTCATTAGAAAAAACTCGTAATATCGGTATCATGGCGCACGTTGACGCGGGTAAAACAACGACAACTGAGCGTATTCTTTACTACACTGGTAAAATCCACAAAATCGGTGAAACTCACGAAGGTGCATCACAAATGGACTGGATGGAGCAAGAGCAAGAGCGTGGTATCACTATCACATCTGCTGCGACAACAGCTCAATGGAACAACCACCGTGTAAACATCATCGACACACCAGGACACGTGGACTTCACAATCGAAGTACAACGTTCACTTCGCGTTCTTGATGGTGCGGTAACCGTTCTTGACTCACAATCAGGTGTTGAGCCACAAACGGAAACAGTTTGGCGTCAAGCAACTGAATACGGTGTTCCACGTATCGTATTCGCAAACAAAATGGATAAAATCGGTGCGGACTTCCTTTACTCAGTAAGCACACTTCATGAGCGTCTTCAAGCAAATGCTCACCCAATCCAATTGCCAATCGGTTCTGAAGATGAGTTCCGTGGTATCATCGACTTGATCAAGATGAAAGCTGAAATCTATACTAACGACCTTGGTACAGATATTCTTGAAGAAGATATTCCAGCTGAATACCTTGAGCAAGCTGAAGAATACCGTGAAAAATTGGTTGAAGCAGTTGCTGAAACTGATGAAGAATTGATGATGAAATACCTTGAAGGTGAAGAAATCACAAACGACGAATTGAAAGCTGCTATCCGTAAAGCAACTATCAACGTTGAATTCTTCCCAGTATTGTGTGGTTCAGCCTTCAAAAACAAAGGTGTTCAATTGATGCTTGATGCGGTTATTGACTACCTTCCAAGCCCACTTGACATCCCTGCTATTAAAGGTGTTAACCCAGATACAGATGCTGAAGAAGAGCGTCATGCATCAGATGAAGAGCCATTTGCAGCTCTTGCCTTCAAGATCATGACTGACCCATTCGTAGGTCGTTTGACATTCTTCCGTGTATACTCAGGTGTTCTTAACAGCGGTTCATACGTATTGAACACTTCTAAAGGTAAACGTGAGCGTATCGGACGTATCCTTCAAATGCACGCAAACAGCCGTCAAGAAATTGAAACTGTTTATGCAGGTGACATCGCCGCTGCGGTTGGTTTGAAAGATACTACAACTGGTGACTCATTGACAGATGAAAAAGCAAAAATCATCCTTGAGTCAATCCACGTTCCAGAACCAGTTATCCAATTGATGGTTGAGCCTAAGTCTAAAGCTGACCAAGACAAGATGGGTATTGCCCTTTCTAAATTGGCTGAAGAAGATCCAACATTCCGCGTTGAAACAAACGTTGAAACTGGTGAAACAGTTATCTCTGGTATGGGTGAGTTGCACTTGGATGTCCTTGTTGACCGTATGCGTCGTGAATTCAAGGTTGAAGCAAACGTAGGTGCTCCTCAAGTATCATACCGTGAAACATTCCGCGCTTCTACTCAAGCTCGTGGTTTCTTCAAACGCCAGTCTGGTGGTAAAGGTCAATTCGGTGACGTTTGGATCGAATTCACACCAAACGAAGAAGGTAAAGGTTTCGAGTTCGAGAATGCTATCGTCGGTGGTGTGGTTCCACGTGAATTCATCCCAGCGGTTGAAAAAGGTCTCGTAGAATCTATGGCTAACGGTGTTCTTGCTGGTTACCCAATCGTTGACGTTAAAGCTAAGCTTTACGATGGTTCATACCACGATGTCGACTCATCTGAAACAGCCTTCAAAGTGGCAGCATCTCTTGCCCTTAAAGAAGCAGCTAAATCAGCTCAACCAACTATCCTTGAGCCAATGATGCTTGTAACAATCACTGCACCAGAAGATAACCTTGGTGACGTTATGGGTCACGTTACTGCACGTCGTGGTCGCGTTGATGGTATGGAAGCTCGTGGTAACACACAAATCGTTCGTGCTTATGTGCCACTTGCGGAAATGTTCGGTTACGCAACTGTTCTTCGTTCAGCAACACAAGGTCGCGGTACTTTCATGATGGTATTTGACCACTACGAAGATGTACCAAAATCTGTACAAGATGAAATCATTAAGAAAAACGGTGGCAATGCATAATTGTCTATCTACACCTACCTTCGGGTAGGTGTTTTTTTGGTACGACGGATATGTCACACATCTGAGCGTGATACTCATACTCTTCGAAAATCAAAATTATCCGTTGTCAACTTGCCTTGATGAACTCCAGTTCTATCTTCGGCTTCGTTTCCTAGGCTACTTTTGATTTTCATTGAGTATCAGTAGTTTATCTTTGATTGCTTCGACGAGCGAGGAAACTTCGTTTCCTTATTTCCAACTTCAAACACTTCACTGGAGTATTTGAACTCGCTTTGTCGTACTTTACAGAAGTGATTTGCGAGGCAAGTCTTATTTCCAACCTAGAACAGCCTTTAGGCTGTTCTAGCAACTTGCAGCTATTGAGACGAACTTGCTTCGCCCTATCTCCAGCCTTCAAAGGTTTCCCGAACCTTTGAAGCGAGTACTAAAAACAAACTAAACGACTACACTATATAAAACAGATATCCGCCAGATTCATTTTGGAAATATACAATGAGAAAGCTACAATTTATAAAAAATTACCCTAATTTAGGTGTGGATGGCTAACAAAAGATCAGGGTTTGCTATTTTGGGATTTCATTGGGTATAAGTTCCTGTTGTCGATGAACTCAACAGTGACTCCCAGGTCCGACTACTGTGAAATAAACGGATTAAAACGGTCTGGGAATAGATTGTTTTAGCTTAATAACTTGAAATTAGGAATTGTTGCCGAACTCTTTTGATCGTTCGAGTTCTCGCCTACTCACACTTAATCAGCTAAAATAAATGTTTTAAATTATTTAGAATTACTTTGTTTGGGAATGGTTATAAAAAATAAGAGAATTAATAGATAGGCTACAGAAGAAAAGCAGATATAAATGTTAGAATCCTTATAAGGTAGATCGATGAAAGAGTAGTTTAGGACCGCTAATTACTAAAGGAGGATGCTTGTATGGTGATGAAATAGTGGTACTAAGCACATTAACAATAAAAAGAAAGGACAGAAACCATGAGAAAAAAACTAAAATTTTCATTAGTAGCAGTCGCCTGTGCGACATTTTTGACAGCCTGTGGCACAAGTAATTCCTCGGCTCCCAAAGCAGGTGAAGCAACACCACAGACGGATTTTCATTCTTATATCAATGCGCAATGGTTGAAAAATACAAAATTAGGTGCCGGTGAATCGCAAATAGATAATCTGAGTCAACTCTCTGAGAAAACGCAAGAAGCGATACAGGAGATGATTGACCAGCTGGATATGGACTATTCCAAGCTGCAAGCTGGTAGTGATGAGAAAAAACTTATTGATTTTTACCGATTGGCAGCCGATTTTGATACTCGCAACAAATTGGGGTTAGAGCCTATCAAGCCTTATTTAGAGGAGATTAAAAAAGCCTCTACCATGGAAGAACTCAACAAGATTCTGGTAGCCCTATACGGCAAAAACATCCGCAATTTGCTTCATATAAACGTTACTCAAGATATAAAAGACAGTAACAAAAACACCATCTACGTTGACCCTCACAAGTTAAGTTTTCCAAAAGAAAATTATGATGGCACAGATGAATTTTCACTGAAAAACCAAAAAGCCTTTAAAGCCTATCTGCAGGAAGTGTTTAGCTTGGCAGGAGAATCCTCAAAAGAAGCCTCTTCTAAGGCAGACCTCCTCTTTAATTTGGAAAAAGAGATGGCTGCAGTGCAACGGCCAAAAGAAGAAGCCAATAACTTTGAAGCCATGTATAACGAGAAGACTTGGGATGAGGTCAAAGCACTGGTTCCCAACCTACCGATTGCTGAGTTGGTTTCTGAGTTAGGACTTCAGAATGCTCCAACGACAGTCGTATCAGAACCAGATGCTCTAAAAAAATTAAATGAACTCTATCAAGAGAAGAATTTAGATGCTCTTAAGGCTCTGCTCCAATATCGTGTGATTGCCCATTACAATGATTATCTGTCAAGCAATTTAATTGAGGCAAAAGCGAAATACGACGGCGTAGCAACTGGTGCGGTAGATACTCCGAGTCAAGAAGAAGTTGCTCAAGCGGCCATTGATGCAAATTTCTCAGATATGATTGGCAAAGTTTACGTTAAACACCATTTTTCAGAAGAATCCAAGGCTAATATCCTATCTATGGTTCAAGAGATTAAAGCGACTTATGCAGAGCGAATCAAAGCAGTGCAGTGGATGTCTGAAGAAACCAAGATGCGGGCCTTGAAAAAACTAGATACATTGGTTGTTAAAATCGGCTATCCAGACCAGTGGAAGGATTACTCACAACTTGCTATCCAATCCAAAGAAGAAGGAGGAAGTCTTCTTTCTAACTTCGATATGGTAAAAACACTTGAATTGCGTGAAGAGATGGGGCAATTTGGCAAGCCTTTTGATAAGTCGCAGTTCGGCATGCCTTCTCACACGGTGAATGCCTATTACAGCCCAACTAACAACGAAATTGTTTTTCCGGCAGGGATTTTACAGGCTCCTCTCTACGATCCAAAGGCTAGTCCCGAAGAAAATCTGGGTGGAATCGGGGCTGTTATCGGTCATGAAATTTCCCATGCCTTTGATAAGGCTGGTTCTCAATTTGATGAAAAAGGGAACCTTGTCAACTGGTGGAAACCAGAAGACCTTGAAAAATTTAATAAAAAGGTTCAACAGGCAGCAGATATCTACTCTAAATTGGAAGTGGCTCCGGGCTACTATGTCAATGGCGAAATTTCAACCGGTGAAATCATGGCGGATCTCGGTGGTTTAACGGTTGCCATTGATATTGCTCAGAAAAAAGGCTACAATACGAAGAAAGTCTTCGAGTCTTATGGTAAAGCATGGCGTGAAGTCACCACCAAAGAATTTGCTATTGCCAGCATCAGCGACGAACATCCACCAGCTAAATATCGGGTTAACAACATTGTCAACCAAATTGATCAATTCTATACAGACTTCAATGTCAAAGAAGGGGATCCAATGTATGTGAAACCAGAAGACCGCTTACGAGTGTGGTAAAAGATTATAGAGGTGTCTGCGGTCCAAAATGGGCGGTAGACACTTTTTTAGGTAAAAAATAGAAGTAGTAGTAAACCAAGAATCGGTAAAAAATGTGTCGAGGTATGGCAATGCTATTAAGTTAAGTATTTAACCAGTCATAACCACCCGAGAGAACGCATGGCTATGATTTTTAGCTTTTATTTTTTGGCCTTCTATTTTTTACATAAGATGAACCGGTAAGCAGTTGCAATTTTCGGTAAATAGTTATATAATAAAAACGTTGAAAAGATGCTTGTAGGCTTACAAGTTAATATTTTCACAAAAGGATTAAAAGGCTTGCCTTTTAAAATAAAGAACTCGATTTTCATAAGGAGGAAATCATTCATGGTAGTTAAAGTTGGTATTAACGGTTTCGGACGTATCGGTCGTCTTGCTTTCCGTCGTATCCAAAACGTAGAAGGTGTTGAAGTTACTCGTATCAACGACCTTACAGATCCAGTAATGCTTGCACACTTGTTGAAATATGACACAACTCAAGGTCGTTTCGACGGTACTGTTGAAGTTAAAGACGGTGGTTTCGAAGTTAACGGTAAATTCGTTAAAGTTTCTGCTGAGCGTGAGCCAGGAAACATCGACTGGGCTACTGATGGCGTAGATATCGTTTTGGAAGCTACAGGTTTCTTTGCTTCTAAAGAAAAAGCTGAGCAACACATCCACGCTAACGGTGCTAAAAAAGTTGTTATCACTGCTCCTGGTGGTAACGATGTTAAGACTGTTGTTTTCAACACTAACCACGACATCCTTGATGGTACTGAAACAGTTATCTCAGGTGCTTCATGTACTACAAACTGTTTGGCACCAATGGCTAAAGCTCTTCACGATGCATTTGGCGTTCAAAAAGGTTTGATGACTACAATCCACGGTTACACTGGTGACCAAATGGTTCTTGACGGACCACACCGTGGTGGTGACCTTCGTCGTGCACGTGCTGCTGCTGCAAACATCGTTCCTAACTCAACTGGTGCTGCTAAAGCTATCGGCTTGGTAATCCCAGAATTGAACGGTAAACTTGACGGTGCTGCACAACGTGTTCCAGTTCCAACAGGTTCTGTAACTGAATTGGTTGCAACTCTTGACAAGAAAGTAACTGCTGAAGAAGTAAACGCTGCTATGAAAGCTGCTGCTACTGAATCATTTGGTTACACTGAAGACCAACTCGTATCTTCAGATATCGTAGGTATCTCATTCGGTTCATTGTTTGATGCAACTCAAACTAAAGTTATCGAAGTTGATGGCGAGCAATTGGTTAAAGTTGTTTCATGGTACGACAACGAAATGTCTTACACTGCACAACTTGTTCGTACTCTTGAGTACTTCGCAAAAATCGCTAAATAATCCTTAGTGAAAATCGAAGAGGCTTCGGCCTCTTTTTTTGATTGCTGAAATATAGCTGTTTCCTTATGCTAAGAAGCAAGGATGGCATAAGTTGTTTCTGATTTGGCAACTTTAGAATTTGAAAAATCTGATTACGAGGCGATAGTTTTAGATTTCATAACATTTGTGAAAAAAATATCTTTATGCAAGAAAAAATACAGAAAATATGATACAATGGTAAAGTAAATATAATTTAAGGAGTTCTTATCTAATGGCAAAATTGACTGTTAAAGATGTAGAATTGAAAGGCAAAAAAGTTCTTGTTCGCGTGGACTTTAACGTGCCTTTGAAAGATGGCGTTATCACTAATGATAACCGTATTACAGCAGCTCTTCCAACTATCAAGTATATTCTTGAGCAAGGTGGACGTGCAATTCTTTTCTCTCACCTTGGTCGTGTGAAAGAAGAAGCTGACAAAGAAGGTAAATCATTGGCTCCTGTAGCAGCTGACTTGGCAGCTAAATTGGGTCAAGACGTTGCTTTCATTGCAGGTGCTACTCGTGGTGCTGAATTGGAAGCAGCTATCAATGCTTTGGAAGATGGACAAGTTCTCCTTGTTGAAAACACTCGTTTCGAAGATGTTGATGGTAAGAAAGAATCTAAAAACGACGAAGAACTTGGTAAATACTGGGCTTCACTTGGTGATGGTATCTTTGTTAACGATGCATTTGGTACTGCACACCGTGCACACGCATCAAACGTTGGTATCTCAGCAAACGTAGAAAAAGCAGTAGCTGGTTTCCTTTTGGAAAACGAAATTGCTTACATCCAAGAAGCTGTTGAAACTCCAGAGCGCCCATTTGTAGCAATCCTTGGTGGTTCAAAAGTATCTGATAAGATCGGTGTTATCGAGAACCTTCTTGAAAAAGCTGACAAAGTTCTTATCGGTGGTGGTATGACTTACACATTCTACAAAGCTCAAGGTATCGAAATCGGTAACTCACTTGTAGAAGAAGACAAGCTTGATGTGGCAAAAGCACTTCTTGAAAAAGCTAATGGTAAATTGATCTTGCCAGTTGACTCAAAAGAAGCTAACGCATTTGCTGGATACACTGAAGTTCGTGACACTGAAGGCGAAGCAGTTTCAGAAGGCTTCCTTGGTCTTGACATCGGTCCTAAGTCAATCGCTAAGTTTGACGAAGCTTTGACTGGTGCGAAAACAGTTGTTTGGAATGGTCCTATGGGTGTATTTGAAAACCCAGACTTCCAAGCTGGTACAATCGGTGTAATGGACGCGATCGTGAAACAACCAGGCGTGAAATCAATCATCGGTGGTGGTGACTCAGCAGCAGCAGCTATCAACCTTGGCCGTGCAGACAAGTTCTCATGGATCTCAACTGGTGGTGGTGCATCAATGGAACTTCTTGAGGGCAAAGTGCTTCCAGGACTTGCAGCTCTTACTGAAATGAAAAATAGGCGGTAAGTTAGTTCAACATATCTGTGAGATATGTTGAGGTTAGAAATAGAAGAAGCGAAGCTTCTGTCAAAAATGATTTCGTAGCTTGTTGCTTTATTTTTCTTGGTGACAACTTCAAATAGTCCACTGGGCTATTTGAACCCCGCAAGGCTGAATAGGTTGGTCACAAGCGTAGCAAAGTGAACTACCATTTAGCTACTGCGTATGAACGATGAAAAGAGTTGGGAGACCAACTCTTTTCTAGTGCAAAGGCTAGATTTTCTGTGAACCTAGTGAGTTTAGAAAATCAGCCTAGGGAAAGGCTAAAATGCAACGGGTTTCCGTTGCATTTTGTGCATCGCGTAGAGTTTCTACGAAGCTAAGCGAGTTAGAAAGTCTAGCAAGGTGAAAAGTGCTTCCAGAACTTGCGGTGCTTACTGAAATGAAAAATAGGCGGTGAGTCAGTGGGAGTGGGAAAGAACTCGACTGGTCTAAAAAAGTTCCCCTCACTTCCAAACATTTAGGTTCGGGCTAAAATAGTCCACTCGACTATTTTACTCCCACCCCTGCATAGCTCAAACTGTCTGTGAGACAGTTTGAGGTTGGAGATGAAGCGAACTCTGTTCGCATCAGTCGTATAGGTCAGATTTGGAGTGTGCAACTCGAATTGCTGAGATTTGCTTCGCAAATCTTATCTCCAACCTCTAACAATCTCCCAGATTGTTAGAGCCAATCAACCACTGCGCTGAGATGTTGACACGAACTCTGAGAAGCGTGGCAGGACTTTTTTCCCAGCCTCGGTTAGAAATAGAAGAAGCGAAGCTTCTGTCAAAAATAATTCCGTAGCTTGTTGCTTTGTTTTTTTCTTGGTGATAACTTCAAATATCCCACTGGGCTATTTGAAGCCCGTAAGGCTGAATCTTGGTCACAACTGCCATTCAGCTACCGAACGAAAATATAAATGTAAAAAAGACGTTGTTTTTTGCAGTGTCTATTCGTTTATCTTACTTCTGGGTTCCCTCTTGCGGCTGATTTGAAGTGGCAGATTATTGTTTTTTCGAAAAGCTGGCGTGAACAGGAGGCTTTTCCAGTCGAGCTTAGGAGAAAAGAAAAGCTGGGCAGGTATTTGCTATTCTATTTTTCGAAATCATGTTAGAATAGAGGTATGTTTAAAAAATATACATTTGATCCAAAGAAATTTCGGTTGGGGATGCGGACGTTCAAATCGGGTTTGGCAGTCTTCCTAGTTATTCTTTTGTTTGGTTTTCTGGGTTGGCAAGGGATTCAGATTGCGGCTTTGACGGCTGTGTTTAGTTTACGAGAAGATTTCGATCAGAGTGTCCATTTTGGAGCTTCTCGTATTCTGGGCAATTCTATTGCTGGTTTTTATGCGCTACTCTTCTTTATTTTGGATAGGTTATTCTTAGCTCATTTTTGGGTAACTGCGTTTTTTGTTCCGATATTTGTCATGTTAACGATTATGACAAATGTGGCGATGAATAATAAAGCGGGAATTATTGGTGGAGTGTCAGCTTTATTAATTATTACATTGTCTATCCCTGCTGGTGATACGATTCAATATGTGTTTATTCGTGTGTTTGAAACCTTTATTGGAGTTTTCATTGCGATTCTAGTTAATTATGATGTGAATGTTATAAAAAAACGTTTTCAGGATAAATGATGTCACAAAATATAACATCGCCTATTGACCTCAAAAAAAAATTCTCCTATAATGGTAGGCAGAAAGGAGTTCGTTATGAGAGAAAAAGAGTTTCGTCGTTCCTTAGCCATCTTTCCGATCGGTAGTGTAATGAAGTTGACAGATTTAACTGCTCGTCAAATTCGTTACTATGAAGATCAAGGCTTGATTAAGCCCGATCGCAATGAAGGGAATCGTCGCTTGTATTCTCTAAATGATATGGACTTACTTTTAGAAATCAAGGATTTTTTGGATGAAGGTTTGAATATTGCTGCGATTAAGAAGGAATATGCAAATCGGGAAGCGAAAGCTAAGGTCCAAAAACAGCAGAAAACCTTGACTGATGAAGATGTCCGTCGTATCTTACATGATGAATTCAGTCGTCAGGGACGATTTTCAAGTCCTAGTTCCATTTTCCGTTCGTCGTAATTAGCTTTTAAAATAGAGGAGAAAAATAATGACATTCACAGTGGCAGAT
The DNA here is from genome assembly GCF_044427445.1 of Streptococcus sp. 2020WUSS084. Classification (NCBI taxonomy): domain Bacteria; kingdom Bacillati; phylum Bacillota; class Bacilli; order Lactobacillales; family Streptococcaceae; genus Streptococcus; species Streptococcus sp. 2020WUSS084. Next base: position 45,329 of record NZ_JAOTGC010000016.1, read on the forward strand.
ATCAAGCGTGATATCAAAGAGAAAAACGTTACCTTCCTACGTCTTATGTTTACAGACATCATGGGAGTGATGAAAAACGTAGAAATTCCAGCAACTGATGAGCAGGTCGAAAAGGTTTTGTCAAATAAGGTCATGTTTGATGGTTCATCTATTGAAGGATTTGTTCGTATCAATGAATCAGATATGTATCTTTACCCAGACTTGGATACATGGACTATCTTCCCTTGGGGTGATGAAAATGGCCGTGTAGCTGGCTTGATTTGTGATATTTATACAACAGATGCTAAGCCTTTTGCTGGTGACCCACGTGGAAATTTGAAGAAATCGCTTCGTCACATGGAAGAGGCAGGTTTCTCTTCATTCAACCTTGGTCCAGAACCAGAATTCTTCCTCTTTAAGATGGACGAACAAGGAAATCCAACGCTTGAAGTAAATGATAAAGGTGGTTACTTTGACCTCGCACCAACGGACTTGGCTGATAATACACGTCGCGAAATCGTCAATGTCTTGACAGAGATGGGCTTTGAAGTTGAAGCGAGCCATCACGAAGTGGCAGTAGGTCAGCATGAAATTGACTTCAAATATGCGGATGTCTTAAAAGCTTGTGACAATATTCAAATCTTCAAGTTAGTTGTTAAAACAATTGCTCGTAAGCATGGTATGTATGCGACATTTATGGCCAAGCCTAAGTTTGGTATTGCTGGCTCAGGTATGCACTGCAACATGTCACTCTTTGATAAGGATGGGAATAATGCCTTCTTTGATCCAGAAGATCCTCGCGGTATGCAGCTGTCTCAAACTGCTTACCATTTCCTTGGTGGTTTGATTAAGCATGCTTATAACTATACTGCTATTACAAACCCGACAGTGAACTCTTACAAGCGTTTGGTTCCAGGCTTTGAAGCTCCTGTGTATATTGCTTGGGCTGGAAAAAACCGCTCACCATTGGTTCGCGTACCTGCATCACGTGGAATGGGAACTCGTTTAGAATTGCGCTCGGTTGATCCAACTGCCAACCCATACTTAGCTATGGCCGTTCTGTTGGAAGTTGGCTTGGAAGGTATTCAAAATAAGATTGAGGCACCAGCCCCAGTAGAATCTAATATCTATGCAATGTCTGATGAGGAGCGTCGTGAAGCAGGAATCACTGATCTTCCTTCAACTCTTCACAATGCATTGAAAGCTCTTCGTGAAGATGAGGTAGTTCGTGCAGCTCTAGGTGATCATATCTATACGAATTTCTTGGAAGCTAAGAAAATCGAATGGGCAAGCTACGCAACCTACGTTTCTCAATGGGAAATCGACAACTATTTGGATATGTATTAAACAAAGGACCCCGACGGGTCCTTTGTTCACGAGCCGAGAAATTGGAAAGCGTGTAATGGTCCAGTGGAGTGAAATAGTCTGGGAAGAGACTGTTTCAGTCTGAGCTAATAAATAGCAGGGCGAGGGGATGGACATGAGCTTGAAATCTGTCTTTTTTCAAGCTGGGTTATCTTGTTAATATAAAATAAAGAGACTGGGCAAAAACTAGCCAGTAAATAAAAAACACAGATAGATTCAAGCTGATTCTGATGAAATTCAGCCGAACTGTCTGTGTTTTTCTTTTTGTTTCTATTATCATGGACTAATTTCTTCGCCA